>NZ_NIXO01000013.1 GCF_002204795.1 Pseudomonas sp. K2I15 | reverse complement strand
CAACATTTCCATGCTGATCACCCTGTGTTCTCCTGCTCGAAAAGTGAGCAGAAGCAGTTGAACACCTGGGTCAGTTTTCAGTCGGCAGAACAGCCTCTATTGGGTCAGTTTTCGGTCAGCGGCAACAGTGTGATAACGCTTAGCCAAACTTGAAGTGCGCGCATCTACGTAAAACCTGCAATTTATCGTCACATCAGCAGATGTGAATTTCGCATAGACACGCGATTTTCAGTCCAGTGTTGAGTGCCTATCGCGCAAAAAAACGTTTTTACATAGTCTCGGCCAGAAGCGGTCAGTTTTCAAAACCGAGAACTGATTTACCTACCGACCGTGCTCAGGTTCCTGCCCTGCGCCTGCTAGAGGGCAAGTATTGGTGCGCGTTCATGCATCAGGGGTCAACCCATTGGATATATAAAGATTTCAAATGGCGCGGCGGCGCATGCCAAGCAGCCATCGCCTGAGGTGCTTAGCCTGGATTTGGCTGGCATAGTTGTTGGGTTAGGCGATTCGGTTGCGGGCTTCGCGATTGGTGACGACGTGTTTGGTATGGCGGGCGGAATTGGCGGGGCTCAAGGCGCCAGGCTGAGTACATCGCGGTCGATGCCAGACTGATCGCGACCAAACCTAAATGCCTCACATGCGCGAGGCGGCCGCGTTGCCACTGGTGGTTATCACTGCGTGGGAAGGCTTGGTGAACCGTGGCAGGCTGCTTAATCCATTGGCCGTCACTCGAGCCTGAGTTGCGCACGACGACTAAGACTGCACGATGCCAGTTACACGACTAATCCAGCCACTATTGACCTCTGTCTCAAACAACGCAGGCTCCGCTTTCGATGGGCCTGCGCCTTAATTCACTCACGCTGTGGTGTTGATTCGCGTCCCGATCGACCCGGAGGTCGCTTTGGGCAGTTGCACTTCGCTCGGCCCGCTCGCGTCATGATCGCCGTCGCTGTCTACCCGCACGGGTGGGACTTTTGGGGCTGTCATAACGGTGACTTTCGGCAAAGTGACCTGGGTTGAAGCATTGACGGCTGACGTCATGTTGATCCCCTTCAAGAACAGTAGTGTGAGCTAATACTATCGGCGCCGTTCTTTAATAGTTAACGTAATTAAAGATTAATTGAAGTAATTGAGAGCGCTTTCTGTTGTTAAGATTCTTAAGGTTGCCAAGTAGTTTGACGGGGAGGTTATGTGAAAAAAGTGTGAGGTTAGAGTGAATTTAGTATTATTCTTTTGACCGTTCAGTGTCCGAATCACTAGTGCAAGGTCGCGCTTTGGTTAGCCGTGCTAGGCTTATCTCTTCGACCTGCACCCATTGGCTTCCCGGATTGTGATCGCATTGTTTAAACCCTATGCAGGTACCGTTACTATCCATGAGCGCGTAATTTCTAAAATGAGCTTGTCGTTTGAATAGGCATAAAATGGATCCCATGGTTGAGTGCCTCTTCAAAAGCGTGTATGTGTGACTCATAGTTTAGATCGATAAACGTGCAGCGTGACGACTTCTGTTGTCGACGAATGTTTATTTATAGTTTCTGTTAATCAGATTAAGTCTTGTTTTGGTGTGCATGATTAACACGAAGTGAAGACGTCAAAAAATGGAATAAGTAATGGGGCCAAGATGGCTTTTTTTAACCGTCCTGCTGGCATTGATTTGGGGGCTGTTCGTGGTTCGGGTGGCGCTCAAGCTTTTGGGCTGAGAAATGCCTTCAAAGCGCCACTTCGCAGCGCTGGAACTCCAACCCCCCCCGTCTTCGCGCCCAAAAAACGCGCAAACTAAACTACCGCCCCGAACAGCGCCCCCACGGCTGCCGTAATGCCCATGGCCAACGCACCCCAGAGGGTTACCCGCCAAGCGCCGATCCCTATTTTTGCCCCCCCGGCCCTGGCTGCAATGGCGCCAAGGCCGGCAAGAAATACCAGCGACATGCCGGATATCCACGGCACAACACTGTCGGGCGGGGCGATGAAAATGACCGCCAAGGGCAACGCTGCGCCGAGCACGAAACTGGCGGCTGAGGCGAGTGCGGCTTGCAGTGGTTTGGCTGTGAGTGCTTCGCTAATGCCTAGCTCGTCTCGGGCGTGTGCGCCCAGTGCATCGTGCGCCATTAATTGATCGGCCACCTGGTGGGCCAAGTCGGATGACACCCCTCGGTGCATGTAGATGTGGGCAAGCTCGCTGTGTTCGGCTTTCGGGTTGCTGGCTAGTTCGGCCCGTTCCCGCGACAAGTCAGCCTGTTCGGTATCGGCCTGGGAGTGCACGGAAACGTATTCACCCGCCGCCATGGACATGGCGCCCGCCACCAGCCCGGCCATACCGGTCACGATCAGCGTGGAGTGGGTGGCGTTGGCGGCAGCTACGCCAATCAACAGGCTGGCGGTGGAGACGATCCCATCATTGGCCCCCAGGACTGCGGCACGCAGCCAGCCGATGCGGTCATTGCGGTGGAGCTCGGTGTGCCTGTGCATGAATTTCATGGGTTAACGGAACTCAGGTTATTGACGAGATTGGATTCGGCAGGCCTCAGCCTGCGCTTGCAGTTTGCCGCCTACAATCGATATTTCTTTTAGCTGTTCGCCGTCGCGCACCACGAACAGTGCGTCCATCCCACGTTCTTGTGCCAGGCGTGGGCCTTCAACTTCGCCCAGCACCATCAGTGCCGTGGCCCAGGCATCGGCGAGCATGCACGAGCCCGCCACGACGGTGACCGCTGCGAGCGCGTTGCGCAGCGGCGCGCCGGTGACGGGGTTCATGGTGTGGGCGCAAGATTGCCCACTCATCCCCACCCAGTGGCGGTAGTCCCCAGACGTGGCGATGGCGGCGTCGACGAGTTCCATTACGCCCATGACTTCCCGCACGCCGCGGCAGGGTTTTTCAATTGCCACGACCCAGGGTTGGGCATCAGGTTTCATGCCCCGGGCACGCATTTCGCCGTCAATGCCGACCAGGTAGCGGGTGATGTTTGACGCTTCCAGGCAACGGGCCAGTTCATCGACGCCAAAGCCTTTTGCGATGCCGTTCAAATCCAGGTTCAGCGGCGCCCGTTTGCGCACCCGATTGCGTTGCGAGTCCACCACCAGCGCCGCGCTGGCGGAGAGTCGCGCGCGTGGCAGTGGCATCGTGAGTGCTTGCGCGGTGATCGTCTGTTCGCCGGGGCCGAAGCCCCAGGCTTGCACCAGATCGCCGACGGCAATGTCGAAGGCTCCGCCGGATTGCTGGCTGACCCGTAACGCAGCGGCCAGCACCGTGCTCAGTTCCTTGGGCACTGGCAGCCATTCCTGCTCGGCGGCTGCGTTGAGGCGGTTGAGGTCAGAGTCGGCTTTCCAGGTAGACATTTGCCGGTCCACCCGGCTCACAGCGTGGGCCAGGCGCTGGCCGATTTCGTCGGTGTCGATGCCGGCCGCCGCATAGAACACCGCGGTGTAGCGGGTGCCCATGGTCTCGCCGTTCAGGTTGTAGCGCTGCACATCAGTAGACATCTTCACGGTAGCGTCCTTGTGCCTTGAGGGTCAGTACGCTCAGGTTCAGCGGAGCCAATATTTCATCCAGCGCCTGCATCACGCCTTTGGCCATTTCACGACTGCCGCAGACCAGCACCTGGGCGCCTTTTTCCACCAGCCGGCGCAAGGACAGTGCATCACTGCGCAGCCGGTCCTGGACGTAGCCACCGTTCTGTACCTGGGAAAAAGCCGCGCGCAATGCGGTAAGTCGCTGGTCTGCCAGGTAGAGGTTAAGTTCAGGCTCGTACAGAAAGTCCGAGGTCGGGTTGCGCCCGCCCCAATACAAATGCATCGGGTGGCGGGCAGTGTTGTTGCGAATGAAGCCGGCCAGGGGGCCAATGCCGGTACCGGCACCGATCAGGATCACCGGGTGCGCCCCCGACGCTGGGCGAAATTGTGGGTTGGGCTGGATAAACGCTTCGATGGACCCGCCGAGTTCCAGGCTATGCAGCCATTGCGAGCACATGCCGCCTTCGTGTTTGCGTACGCAGATCTCCAACACGCCGTCTTCAGAACGGCTGGCCAGTGAGTAAAAACGCGGCACTGGGCTATTCGCCGGGATAATCCCTACCAGGTCCCCTGCCTGGAAGCCCGGTAGCTCGCTGTGCGCCTTGAAGCGCAGGACGTGGGTTGGCGCATTCACTTCTTCGCCATAAACGATGCGCTCGGCCAGCTCCAGTTGATAGGTGCGCGGGGGCTCCGGTGTATGGGCCAGGGCCAAGTCATGCCCCAGTGCTGTGGCCAGGGCGTGGCCCCAACGCGCAAATTCCTGGGAAGACTGGCGGTTGGCGGTTTCCATCCCCAGCAACGGTGAGGCACCGGCCAGTTCCAGCGCTGCCTGCACCTGATGGGCGTACTGACAGAATTGTGGAAACTGGCGGTCCCCAAACCCCAGTACTGCAAAGGGCAGGCCGGGTTTGACGCCCTTGTGGTTCAGCCGTGCCAGAAACTGCGCGGCCGACGCCGGTGCATCGCCATCACCGTGGGTCGCGGTGAGGATCAACAGTCTCTGGGCGTTGCGGTACTTGCCTTTCCATTCATTCATCGGCGCGCTGTGCACGTGGTGCCCAGCCTGATGCAAGGCCGCATGTAACGTGTTGGCAAACCCCCATGTGGTGTTGTTTTCAGTGCCTACCAGAATCACGCTGTCGGCCGAGTGAGCGGGGCTGTTGTGGCGAATGTTCGGACCGGCTTTGCGACGGCGCCACCAGAGCAGGATGCCGGTCACGCTCATCAATGGCACACAGAGGGCGCAGAGCCCGAGTGGCAAGCCCAGCCACCAGAGGCCTTCTGCGGTGTGTAGCTGATAGATCCATTGGTAGACGGTGTGCATTGAGTCGTGGGGTTGATAGGACAGCAGAGCCCCGCTGACCGGGTCCACGTAGCCAACACCCTGGGCAGTGCGCAATGAGAACACATCGTTTGGGTTGCCCGGGCTCGGGTAGACCAGTTCGCGCAGGTCATTCAGGTCGATGGCCTGCAAGGCCTGCAGGTTCGCCACAGGTAACGCCGCGCCGGCGCTGATTTGGGTGGGGAAGGCCGGTTCACTCTGGCTGCCATCGGCGATCAAGCCGAAGGTCGTGGCGGCCATGTACAGCCCGCTTACGGCCGACAGCAGCAGCCCGAGCAAAGCCAGGCGCCCGACTTCCGCATGCCAGCGTTGGCTGAAAGTGCCGCGCAGTGGCCGCAGCAGGTTGCGCCAGCCACCCAGGCGCCGGGCCAGCAGCAACGCGCCGGACACTGCCAGGATCAACATGAACAACGCACCGACGCCCGACACGCCATGGCCCGGTGTGCCCATGAACAGCGCGCGGTGCAAGTCTTTCACCCAGCGGGTGAAGGTGGACGGCGCGTAGGGCGCGAGGGCCTGGCCGGTCAGTGGGTCAACCGTTTCCGCCCCGGACTGGCCATCGCGGTTATAGTAGATGATGACCGTGCCGGAGGCGGTGCGCTGGATTTGCTCCACGCCTGGAAAGTGATGTGCGACGCCTTCCGCCAACTGGCCGACATTAAGCTGGCCGGCAGCGGTGGACGTGTTGTGCAGGCGTTCCAGCGCCGGATCAACCGACAATACCGCGCCACTGATGGCCAATATCATGACCAACAGGGCGGCGATCAGACCGGGCAGCGAATGAAACTGGCGAAGCATGTTCAGCCTCCTGAAGTGGTGGGTGCTACAGGTCGTAAGTAAACGCGTTGACGTAAGTGCTGCCGGTTGCCGGCTTGCCTGATCCTTGGGTGGTCAGGGGTACGCTGATGTCGGCTCGTCCTTCACGCTGGTTCTCCACGGCGCTGTCGATTCGGATCTGATACCCGGCATCAATCAAGGTGTCAGCCAATTCAACACTGACTTTGAGGGTGCGTCCGCTGCCCACACTGGCACCGCTGACCCCGTCGTACTCCCTGGGGTTCTGGCCGCTGCCGCGGGCCCAGTCAGTCAAATGCCGGTAGTACTTGGCCTTCTTGCCGGCGACCCACAGGGTTTTCTGGTACTGGCCGTTGGCATCGGTGACGTAAATCGCCAGGTACGCATCATTACCGTTGTAGTTCTTGAGCTGGGTCGTCAGGGTCACTTCACGGGCCTGGGCCAGCCCCGGCAAGGCAATGGCGCCGGCGAGGCAGGTTGCAGCGATGAATTTTTTCATGAGGATGTCCTGGTTGAGCGTTGTAGCGAGAGCCTGGACTTGCTGGCTGACAACAACCTGAAAGCCCGGGGAGAAATCCAAATGCTCATTCAGCACCCGGGCTGACGAGGTAGTCCCGGGCATCGCCGTCGTCGCCGAAATTGACGTGCAACGTGCGCAGACGCAGGGAGGCGGGTGCATAACGCGCCTCGATGGCGTTGCCCCTGCGGTCAGTGCCCCTGAGCGTGTAGCAACCGTCGTCGACCTTGATGCGCTGCACGCTCCAGCCGTATTGCTGCTCTACGCGTTGACGCAAGGTCTCTCGCGGTTGCCAATCGCTGACGGGCTCGCTGCAGTCGTCATCGGCCAGCACGCTACCGCTGAGCAACAGGCTCAACAGCGCGGTACGTGCAATAAATGCGGTTTTCATGATCTGTCTCCTGCCGGATAGTCCTCTGTGGCCTACCCTAAGGGGCATTCCTGACAACCAGCTGAATCTTCAGATTCCCCTCAGGTCTGGCGGTTAAGGTGCTGCACGACACTCATCAGGAGAGGTAGCAGATGCGGGTTTTATTGGTTGAGGATGCCCCTGGGCTGGGGGAGGCAGTGCGCGAGCAGATCGCCGACGACGGCCATGCGGTTGATTGGGTGCAGCGCCTGGGCCACGCGAGCAATAGCGTGCGCACCACGCCTTATGATTTGATCCTGCTGGACCTGATGTTGCCGGACGGTCGCGGGCTGGACTTTTTGCGCGAGCAGCGCTCAGCGGGCAACGTGACCCCGGTGATTATCCTCACCGCCCAGGACCAAATATCCGATCGCATTGCCGGCCTCAATGCCGGAGCCGACGATTACTTGGTTAAACCGTTCGACCTGTTTGAACTCTCGGCCCGGGTGGCAGCCGTGGCCCGACGTTACAGCGGCAACCCCAACCCTCAGATCAAGCTGGGTGAACTGCAGATCGACATGAACGCCCGCACGGTTCAGCGCGCCGGTACCACCGTGGACTTGACCGCACGGGAGTGGGCGCTGTTCGAGGCGTTTGTGCAGCGCCCCAACGCGTTACTGTCGAAGTCCCAACTCGAAGATCGCCTGTACGCTTTTGGCGCGGAGATCGAGAGCAACACCATTGAGGTTTATATCAGTCGCCTGCGTAAGAAACTGGGACGCGACCTGATTGAGACCGTTCGTGGCATGGGTTATCGGTTGACACCAATATGAAGTCGCCGATAAGCCTGCAAAAACGCCTCGGCCTGGGATTGACCCTGGGCATGACCTTGCTCTGGCTGGGAGCCACCGTCGGTGCCTGGCTGGTGGTGCAACATGAACTGAACGAGGCGTTCGACAGCGCCCTGGAAGAGACCGCGCAACGCATCCTGCCCTTGACCGTGCTGGAGATCAGTAACCGCGAAGCACCCCGCGAAGCACAGCACGTGGCCACCCTGAAAGTTCACAAGGAATACCTGACGTACCTGGTACGCGATGAGTTGGGCCGGATTTTGATGCAATCCCATGACGCCAACCCGAAGATCTTCAACAAACAACCGGGTGAAGGGTTTACCACCACGGACAAATACCGCCTGTATGGCGCGAGCGCGTTGCGCAAAACGCTGTTTATCGAGATCGCCGAACCGCTGGCGCATCGCCGTGAAGCGGCGCGGGAAGCCTTGTTTGCGTTGTTGCTGCCGTTGTTGGCGCTGATCCCTATCAGCCTGTTGGGCACCTGGTTATTTGTGCGCATCAGCTTGCGCAGCGTGTTGGCTTATCGCCGCGCCCTGGAAACCCGGGGGGCAGGGGATTTGTCAGCGATCAACGTGGCAGGGCTGCCGGCAGAAATCGACCCGTTGGCCGACGCGGTCAACCACTTGCTTGAGCGCTTGCGCAAAACGCTGGAGGCCGAGCGCAGCTTTACCGCAAACAGCGCCCATGAACTGCGCACGCCGCTGGCCGCGACGTTGGCGCAAATTCAGCGCTTGAGGCAAGAAGCACCAGAAGGCCCTTTACGCGTGCGCGCGGCGAAGATCGAAAACTCATTGCGCGACCTGGCGCGGCTCTCGGAAAAGCTCATGCAGCTGGCCAAGGCCGAGGGTGGTGGGCTGTTATCCGAGGCGCCCCAGGACCTGATCCCGTTATTGGCCCACGGGGTGGACGAGTGGAATCGCAGCAGTGGGCAACGAATTGAGTTGCGGCTACCCACCCAGCGCAGCGTTTACTCAGCGATAGACCCTGATGCGTTTGGCATCCTGCTGCGCAACCTGATCGAAAATGCGTTGAAGTACGGTGCCGTGGACCAGCCGGTCGAAGTCAGCCTCACGGACCAGGCGCTGCTGCAGGTGATCAACGGCGGCCCGGCCGTGCCCGAGGAGGTGTTGCAGCGCCTGACCGAACGCTTTGTGCGGGGTAGCAGCGAAGCCAGTGGTTCAGGGTTGGGCTTGGCGATTGCCAAAACGATTGTGCTGGGTGTCAACGCGACGATGGCCCTGGCTTCGCCGGCGACGGGGCGAGAAGAGGGGTTTGAAGTCCGCGTCCAGTTTTTGTGCCTGCCAGGGTAAATGCGGATTGAGCCCTTAGCGTTTGAAAAGCTGTACGCATTGAGCTTGCAAGGTGTCTAGAGAATCCGGGGCGATTCATACGTCGCTGATGCGTGTTGAACACGCATTGCGTGGAAGTCGTCAGACGACGGTATCAGGTTCTGTGGATGAGTGAGGATTGACGCCATCAAAGCAACCACAGCAAAGGGAGCTGTTGCCGATTCGTGCGCCTCAATAGCTTCGACAAACGCATCCGCCAAACACAAGCTCGGCATGTTCTCGATGACCTTGCTGGTGATCGGCGCAATGGTGGGGGGAGGGGCCTTTAACCTGCCACAAAACATGGCGCAACAGGCAGGGCTGGGCGCGGTACTCATTGCCTGGGGGGCTGGATTTGGCATTTTCTTTCTGGCCCGCACGTTCCGGGTGCTGTCTGACATCAAACCTCAGATTACCGCTGGCATTACAGTTTCTTTTCAGCCTGACTCAGTCCCTGTACAGGGTCATTGAGGGATGAATCGCCTTCGAAGAATTTTGATAGCGCGAGCTCTTTGCGTAGATCCTCGGAGTTCATGACCTTCTCCACACTATTCACGTTACCTGGGCTTCATCGAACCAGCTGCGAACCGTCTGGGTAAAAAATAAATGCACGGTATCCCACCAGCGTCGCCACCAATGACCTTGCTCCGCGTCCACAAGGACCACCAATGGGCGACTCCCCAGCTTATGCTCGGCGTCGAACAGGTCGAGTCTTCCGACGACCGTGCCTGCCGTGATAGGGGCTTCGATGGGGCCATCAAACGCCAGGCGCATCTCGACGTCACGATTTTTATTCTTGGGCAGCGTGAGGGTCATGTCTTCAAGCAAGCCCACATTCACGTAGGGTTGTATGCCTTTCCAGAGCGCCACCTGCGAGAGTACTTCGCCACCTTTCTTATAGGTTTGGGTGGCGTAGAAGCGAAAGCCGTAACCCATCAGTTTCTCTGTTTCTGCCGTACGCTTATGGGCGCTACTGGCGCCCAGAACTGCGCTGATCAAACGTTGCCCATCCCGCTGTGAGGAGGCGACCAAGCAGTAGCCCGCCGCCTCTGTGTGCCCGGTCTTCAAGCCGTCATAGGTGGAGTTACGCCATAAAAGCGCGTTGCGGTTGGATTGCTGAATGCCGTTCCAGGTGAAGGTTTTCTTGGCGTAAAGAGGGTAGTAGGTGGTCCCTTCGTTGATGACTTTTCGAGCCAGGGTCGCCATGTCACGTGCGGAAGAATAGTGCTCCGGGTCCGGTAGGCCGGTGGAGTTCATAAAGTGGGTGTTGAGCATTCCCAGTGTTGAAGCGGTTGAGTTCATCATCCCGACAAACCCGGCTTCGCTTCCAGCGATATGTTCGGCCAGCGCAACGCTCGCGTCATTGCCTGAGTCGATGATCACGCCGCTTAGCAAATCGTGAACCGAAGCAGAGCTGCCGGGCTTGAGAAACATCCGTGAGCCACCTGTACGCCAGGCATTTTCGCTCACGACGACCTCATCATTTGCGCTTATCAGGCCAGACTTAAGCTCATGCGTCGTGATATACGCAGTCATTAACTTGGTCAGGCTGGCCGGTGGTAGGCGTGCATCACTGTTGTGGCTGGTAATGACCCTGTTCGTTTTCGCGTCTATGAGTATCCAGGCTTCGGCTCCCAGCTTCGGCGCAGCGGGGATCATTGTACCCATGGTCGCGTTGGCAGCCAGAGCGGCATTCGCCCAAAGAAGCGGTGGTGTTACACAGAGCACGGTTAAGACACGCAGGAACAACAGATATCTCACAAGCAAAAGGCCTTGGGTCAGCAATATGTGCTGCCAAACTAGGCCTGGGCGCCGAGGCGCTCAAATTAACCAGTATTAAGTAAAATTTAATGTTCAGGTACAGATCGATCCGTGGCTTGACCGCTGAACATCGTGCAGTGAATCAATACGCGTGTTCCCCTGCCCGAGGCACCGGGGTGGATATCCAGTGTGTATCCGTGCAATTTCACTATGGCGGCGACTAACGACAGGCCTAGGCCGTGGCCTGGGTTTATCTGGCTTCCCTCGCCGCGATAGAGCCGGCGAATGACATGCGTACGGTCCGCTTCAGGAATGCCGGTACCATCGTCCACTACTTCAATAATGACAGTTGAGTCCTTGATGCTCCCCCGCAATTTGATAAGGCCGCCCTCCGGGGTAAATTTAATGGCGTTATCGAGCAGATTGACCAGCGCTTCGAACAGTAACGAAGAGTCGCCATACACCTGGGGACAATCGCTGGGAATGTCCAGCGAAAGCGTTTGGGCGCGGTCCAGTGCCATCGGTTCGTAAAACTCATGCGCCTGTTTCAACAACGTCATGATCGGGAAGGGCGCAAAGGCAGAGCGGCGACGAATATCCTCAAGCTCAGCGACCCGCAGCAGTCCTTGAAAGCGCACCATGATCGACTCGCTCTCCTCAAACGCCTGATTCAAGGTCTGCTTATGTTCTAGGGCCAGCGGTAACTGCTGGAGCTGATAGAGCCGTGCGCGTAAGCGTGTCAAGGGTGTGCGCAAATCATGGGCAATACCGTCGCAGACGCTTTTCACCTCATGCATCAACTGCTCTATGTGATCAAGCATCGTATTGACGGCGTTGGCCAGCATATCCAGTTCATCGCGGCTTGCTGACAACGGCAAACGCTCAGCCAAGTTGCCCGAAACGATACTTTTGGTGCACAGCTGCAGGCGTTTGACACGACGCAATGGGCGACGTCGCAGTAAGCGCCAGCCAATCAAACCGGGGATAAGTGTTAATGACAACCCCCACATCAGGGCCTGCTCAATAATGCCACCCACGGCGGAAATCGACCCGCCGTCACGTGCCAAAATCAGGATATGTCCGTCAGGGCGCCGTGCCAGCAAGGCATAGCTGCTTCGGGTTTCGGTGCTGGGTAACGCAATGCTCAGGCCGCGCTCAAGGTAGTGAACCTGGCCGTCGTCGGGTAGGTTGGAGCGCAGTTTCAGCAGGTCGCCGGCGACATGGGTGCCATCGGGTCCAAATAAACCGTAGGCGTCGATCCCGGGGGTCGAGTAAGCCTCACTCGCCGCCAACTCAGCAAGCAGGTTCGAGTCGTCGACCTTTTGATAATAGTGGGCGCGTTGCAACAACGTACGCTCGGCAACCGTGCCCAGATAGTGGGAGATTTCCCAGTACAGTACACCGGTAAAGAGTGCTCCCCACGCCACGAAGAACACCGCGTAAAACCCGATCAATCGACTACCGGACGAGCGCCATTCCTCATTTTTTGGTAGCGAGGACATAGCCGGCACCGCGTATTGTATGGATCACAGGTGAATCTTTGTCGCTTTCCAGCTTTTTACGCAGTCGTCCGATGTGCACATCAATGATGTTTGTCCCGGGATCGAAGTGATAGCCCCAGACGCCTTCAAACAGCATGGTACGAGTGACCAGTTGGCCGGCACTGCGCATCAGGAAGTTGAGCAGTTTGAACTCGGTGGGCAGCAACTGGATGTCTTCGTCATTGCGCGTCAGCTTGTGCTCCACCAAGTCCAGTCGCAGGTTGCCGCAACTGAGGTGTGGATTGCTGGGGTCTGCGGCGGAGCGTCTGAGCAATGCGTCAAGGCGCGCGATCATCTCGACCGCCGAAAAGGGCTTGGTCAGGTAGTCATCGCCGCCCGCACGAAGTCCCAGAACGCGCTCATCCACGTCCGAAAGAGCGCTGATCATAAGGACCGGCGTCTGAATCCCAAGACTGCGCAAGGTGCTGACAATCGTCAGCCCGTCAAAGTCCGGCAGCATGCGATCCAGCGTAATGGCGTCGTAGCCGCCTGCAATCGCCAAGGCCAATCCCTCGCGTCCAGTGGCAGCCCACTTTGAGCTGAAACCGTGGCGTTGGAGTTCAGCGACGATGATTTCGGCCGTGACCTGATCATCTTCAATGACCAACGCATTACTCATGACTTCCCCCATTTGTGCGTGTTTTTCGGCGCTCCCGACTCAATGCCGGCATCCAGTGCAAGCGAACCTTATTGCTCCAAGTTGCGCGCGAATACTAACTATTTCTTAACCCACCTTAACCCGGTCATCTCGCCTGCACGGATATATTCGTAATAACAGCCGAACGAGCTGACTGACATGAGGGTAAATAGTGACAACCTATCTGGCTTTCTTCTTGCTGACATTCGCCTTGGTGTGCGCCCACACAAATTGGCTTACTCACAAAACAAAATCGACGTGGTGGGGCTCCTGAGCCGGGAGTGAATAGCTATAGTTATCTGGTCACTGCCGGTTGGACGTGACCGTTTAACCCGTTAATCTTGTTTTTGCATGTTATTGAACCTCAACAACGGGAATCCGCTCGGGTGATCAAACCGATATTGCTGATACGTCGTCGTTTTGCCTCGATCCGATGGCGTACTCGGGTGACACTCTGGGTCGCTGCTACCCTCGCAGGGTTGCTGGTAGTGATGTTCGCCCGGTTGGCTGACCTAGCGCTGATGCAGTTCGCCCAACAGGCCGCCGCCCGGCCGTGGCTGCCGTTTATCTACACGCCGCTGGTCGGCATGTTTGTGGTGTGGATGACTTCGCGTTTTTTTACAGGGGCTCAAGGTAGCGGTATTCCCCAGGTGATCGCGGCTACGCGGTTGGCCCACCAGGGCAAGCCCGTGAACAAGTTGGTATCGTTGCGTCTGGCCTTCGCCAAGATAGGGCTCGGAACCCTGGCCCTGACCGGTGGTTTTTCAGCGGGGCGTGAAGGCCCTTCGGTGCAAGTCGCCGCCTCGATCATGCATTTCTTTCACCGTTACCTGCCCAACGCACGCATAATTCGCCCTGAAGACCTCATCCTGGCCGGTGGCGCGGCGGGTATTGCTGCTGCCTTCAACACGCCCTTGGCCGGTGTGGCCTTTGCAGTGGAGGAGCTTGGGCGCAAGTTGGAAACCCGCACCAGCGGGGTGTTGCTCAGCACGATCATTTTGTCGGGTATGGTCGCGATAGCCTTGCAGGGCAACTACAACTATTTCGGGCACTTCGACGTACAAGAGGCCAATTTCGATATCGTTCTTCCGATACTGGCGATTGGTATTGGCTGTGGTGTTATGGGGGGATTGTTCAGTCGGATGCTCCTATGGCCACAGCGCTATCGCAGTTTTGTCGTCTGGGAATGGCGCCGCCTGCATCCAGTCTGGTTCGCAGGTGGCTGCGGCATGATCGTGGCGATTCTCGGTGGGCTCAGCGGTGGGATGTCCTTTGGCAGCGGTTACGGGATCACCTCCCAGATCATCGTGTCCGATGTTGGTTTGCCGTGGCACGCGCCGATTACGCGTTTTCTTGCGACCGTTGTGACTTATTTTTCCGGCATACCGGGCGGTATTTTTGCCCCCTCTTTGGCGGTAGGCGCCGCTGTCGGTGCCAATGTCGCTGAATACTTCGCCTTGGCGGCACAGCCCATCATTGCACTGTGCATGGTGGGGTTTCTGGCAGCAGTCACGCAATCGCCGATCACCTCTGCAATCATCGTGATGGAGATGATCGACAGCCATGGCATGGTTATTAGTCTGATGGCTGTTGCACTGATTGCCAAAGCAGTCAGTGCCAGGATGGGCCCCGAGCTCTATCAGCAGTTGGCGCGTGGCTTTCTGCAATCGGACGGCAGTGGCGCCGCCGCGCAAAAAGCCAACACGTAGATTGGGTCAGTGCAGCAGCGGTCGCGCCGCTGCTCTGAGCTTGTGCCGGTCCTCTTCGAGTACAAGTGCAGTGTTCGCGTGCTTGAGCAGCAGTTCTGCGTGCCGGGTACAGGCACCCCTGAACATCGCCGGGTTTATCTGTGCCAGGCTTACAAGGGCCTTCATCATGCGCAGGTCGACTTCCACTAGACCCGCGCCATCTCTGGCAATCGGTGCGAAGAAGTCATCGAACAGGTCATCCACGGTCAAACCGCGCAGGTAAACGTGCTGGCAGTCAGCGTCGATTTTCGCGGCGGGTTCTTTAGGTGTACCCCAACATGTCAGGCTTCTGACGCCGCGCCCAATGACGTCAATGGCGGTGCCGGGGTCATTGACGGCCGGCGACAAGGCGCGGGAGGCGATCTCCGACAACACTGACAAGCCGAACCGGGGGTCGTGTTCGAACGTTCGACGCACGCCGATAGCCAGGGTAGCAATGATTTTTTCGTTGCTCGACGCCAGTTCCTCCCCGCGTGCCTTGCTCAAGCTAACGGTTCTTGCGAGCGGCATGCCGATATGCACAAAGCTTCCCGGCAAGACGTCCATAAATATCTGTATCTCGTCTGTGTTGGCGATCGCGCCTAACGCCTGAACGTCAATATGCTGGACGTACCCCGTGTGGAGGCTTGTGATGATCAGCGCAGAACTGGGGATCACTGACTCGCAAGGGTAGGCGGCTGCCCCCAAATGCGGCCATTGGACTCGATTGTTAATGGCATCAATGGCTGCCTGCTCGACACGGTCAATAGTTTCTCCCACCCGCCCAAGCTTGGACAAATGATCGATCCAGCGCAGCAGCGTGTAGACAATCAGAATGACCACGACAATGGTTACCGCGAATAGCAAAACCCTCCCTTGTTTACCGTAGGCGCCGGTACTCAGCGCAATGATCCCAACTAGGCTGAACAGGAAGGAGCCGATAAAGGTGGCCAGGGCATTTTGTGTCGTGGTGTCTTCCATCACCAGGGTGGTGGCCCGGGGCGTCACACCGCTGCTCGCCGCACCATAGGCGCTGACCATCGTGCTTAACGAAAAGGTCGTCACCGCGAGCATGCTTGAGGCAATGATGCCCAATATCTTATCGACGGCGTCGGCACCAATGCGGGCGGGCAACGACTCGGGAATGTAGTCCTTGCAGAAAACGGCGAGTAACGCGGTCGCAATACCCAGCAAGGAAAACAGGCTCGCCCTGAACCACAGCCGTTTGGTCATTTGGTGTAGCACCCAGCGCCAGCGTGCGAGCATTTTTTATACCTTCTGCAAATAACACGACGGGACCCACCGTAAGGATTCAGGGAAACGAAGGCGGTGAGTTGATTATCCTTAATTGAGTGTTTTGTCGGGCCGAGGGTTCATCCCTCGTATTTGGTTGCCACACACGGAATGACTCGCCTGACCAATTTACCAATCGACATGCCTTGGATCAGGATAGAAAAAACGACCACCAGGTACGTCAGGGAAACCACGATATCGCGAGCCGCCCCTGAGGGCAGCGACAACGCCAATGCTACCGATATCCCGCCACGCAGGCCGCCCCAGGTCATCACACTCCAGGCACCTTCCGGTAGGCGGAAGCGTTTACCCAATACCGCGATGGGAACCCCTACAGTCAACAATCGTGATAACAAGGTCAGCAATATGACCAGCAGGCCCGTGGTGAGCAATGGGTTGGAGAACTGGATCAGAACGACTTCCAACCCGATCAATACAAACAGCACCGCATTGAGTATTTCATCGATCAGTTCCCAGAACATATCCAGGTTTTTTTCAGTCTGCTCGGACATCGCATGGGAGCGCCCTTGGTTACCCACAATCAGTCCCATCACCACCATCGCCAATGGGCCGGAAACATGGAACTGAGTGGCGAGTGCATAGGCGCCGAGAACCGCGGCCAGGGTGATGAGCACTTCCTCCTGATAGCTATCGATACTCTTGAGCATTCTGTAAGTGATATAGCCCACGCAGGCGCCTAACAGAGCACCGCCTCCGGCTTCCTTGAGTAACAGATGCGATGCACCGATAACCGACGGTGTCTCCCCGCTGGCGATCATTGCAACGATCAGCGAAAACAGCACGACACTCACGCCGTCGTTGAACAGTGACTCACCGGAAATGACCAGTTCCACGCTATGGGGCGCGCCGGCAGATTTCAGAATACCCATCACGGCGATGGGGTCGGTGGGGGAGATCAGCGCGCCAAACACCATGCAATAAGACAACGGTAGCTGCAGTTCTGTGAGGGACAACAACGCCCAGAGCCCGAAGCCGATGAACAATGTTGAGAGCGTTGTCCCTACTACCGCCAAGGATGCAACCTGCCATTTGTAGGCCCGCAGCTCCGCTAGGTCCACATGCAACGCCCCAGCAAAGAGCAGCAATGACAACATGCCTTGCATCAGCAGTTCGGAAAAGTCGATGGACTCCACCAGCGACTGCTCAAGGGTATGCAAGGCATGAAAGCCCAGCGCATCGAATGCCATATTCAATAGTGACAGGCCCAAGGCAATGCCCATCACACCGATGGCGGATGGCAGGCCGACGTAGCGCCGATTGAGATAGGCAAGTACTGCCGTGATGCAAAGGAAGATCGCAATAATGTCCAGCATTGACCCGCTCCAATAAAACAGGATGAGGAAAGCACCCTCGGCAATGCAGATCGCAAATGCTTCTGACCGTTCAGAAATAACCGCCGTCAGCGCTGTGCATTCAGTGAATGCCGCGCCTGCCGGGATTATAAATATGACGGCCCGCCGTTACGCAGCAGTTGTTGCCACTCATAGCGTAGATCAGACGTGGCGCTTGATCCTCGTATCGGGATGTGATGTGGTGGGCGACACAGAAAGGCCACTGCCCTTTGCGATGTAGGGCGCTCGTAACTTTAATTCTTTTCAGCATTTCGAGGTTTCATGCAAATCGAGTTACAGGAGATCAGCGACCACCTCTATCGTTTTGCTCCATTTGATACGCTGCCAAAGGAATCGGTAGACGCCATCGCTCGGCGGGTAGAAGTGAGTTATTTCAAGGCCGGCAGCGACATCCTTGAAGCGGGCGCGATCATTCATGACTTGCACTATGTGCGTAGCGGTGCGGTGGAGATTTACCGGCGCAATGGCGAGCTCTACAACCGACTTGTCGAAGGCGACCTCTTCGGTCAGGCCGGTTTATTGCGCAGTAACAAGGTACGTTTTCCCGCCCGGGCCTTGGAAGATAGCCTGATCTATTACATACCCGCCGACGTGTTCGCTGACCTTTGCGCGCAGCATGATGCTTTCGCCGACTTCGTTGAAGCTGAGGGGCACTCCAGGCTTAAGACTGCCGTTGAGGCGCAGGGGCGTGCCAGTGAGCTTATTCAGCTCAAATGCCGAGGACTTATCTCTCGGCCCTTGGTGTGGGTCTCGTCGGATACCTGCGTCGGCGATGCGGCAAAAATCATGACAGAACAAAGCGTTTCTTGCGTTCTAGTGATGTCATCAGCGGGCTTGCAGGCGGCTGAAATCCAAGGGATCGTGACGGATCGGGACCTTCGCACACGTGTTGTCGCGGCCGGCCGAAACGCTGACGAAACGGCTGCCCGAGACATCATGACGGCCGAGCCGGTAACGATAGGCGCAGACGACTCAGTGTTTGAAGCGATGCTGGTGATGTTGCGCCGTAATATTCACCATCTGCCGGTGGTCCATCATGGCCATCCGATTGGGCTGATCAACCTGTCGGATATCATCCGCTACGAGTCACACAGCAGTTTGTACCTGGTAAACCGAATCTCTAACCAGACTTCGGTCGACGGCCTTAAATCGCTTCTGCGTGACCTGCGCGGAACCTACATCCGCATGGTGCGTGACGGCGCGACGGCGCACATGATTGGTAGCGCGATTTCCGGTATTGGCCGGGCCTTTACCCAGCGTTTGCTGGAGCTCGCAGAGAAAAAACTAGGGCCGCCTCCGGTGCCTTACTGCTTTATGGTGTTGGGTTCCATGGCGCGTGATGAGCAGTTGTTGGTGACGGACCAGGATAATGCCCTGGTGCTCGACGACCGCTTCGATCCAATCCAGCACGATGCTTACTTCCGAGCGTTGGCGACGTTTGTGAGTGATGGCCTGGCCGCATGCGGTTACAGCTATTGCAAAGGCGGAATCATGGCGACGAACGATCAGTGGCGTCAGCCGTTGAAGGTATGGCGAAGTTATTTTGATCAGTGGATCGAAAAGCCAAACCCCAAGACGTTGCTCAATAGTTGTATTTTTTTCGATCTGGATGGTGTGTTTGGCGAGCTCGAGCTTGTGCAGGAACTGAAAGTTCTGTGTGCTCGAAAATCCAGCGCACATCCTGTTTTTCTAAGTGCCATGGCTCGAATTGCCCTTAACCGGACGCCGCCATTGGGCTTTTTCCGGACCTTTGTGGTTGAGACAGACGGACAGCACAAACGGATCATCAACCTGAAGGGGCGAGGTACCGCACCGCTTACAGACCTGATCCGCATCCACGCGCTCGCGTGTGGCAGTACCGCGCAGAATTCATTTGATCGTATGGACGCCATCGCGAACAGCAACGTCATTCCGCCTGAAGCATTAAAGCAACTCCGATACGCGCTGGAGTTCCTGTCGATGGTGCGAATTCGACATCAGGTTGACGCACTGGAGCAGGGAGCGGCGCTCAATAATTATGTTGAGCCGGAACGCTTTTCCAACAGTGAACGACATAATCTCAAAGAGGCGTTTCAGGTCTTGAGTAATGGCCAGAATTTCTTGCGCTTCCGTTATCCGTCAAAGGGTCGCCTGTCGTCATGAAACACGTGAAAGCGCAGCCCAATCATAAAGTGCTGGAGTGGTCTTCCAGGTTCGAGACCCTGGCAGACAATGCCGTTAACAGCCGCTTGCGACAGTTCTATCAAGCCGGCGCGGTCTCGGCACAGACCTCCATTGACAGCTTGCAACTGCTGGCCATGGACGTGGAAACCACCGGCCTTGATGCACAGGCTGACAGTATTGTGAGCATCGGGGTAATGCCGTTCACGCTGCAGCGCATTTATTGTGGGAGTTCGCTTTACTGGGTGATAAAACCAGCGTCCGAGCTGAATGAAAAGTCGGTGACGTTTCATCACATAACCCATGCTGAAATTTCAGATGCTCCCACCTTTGAGCAGGTACTGGCCCCATTGCTGGACGCCATGGCAGGCAAGGTGATGGTCGTCCATTATCGGAATATTGAGCGAGCCTTTTTGGATCAGGCAGTGCGTAGGCATTTAGGGGAGGGGTTTGAGTTCCCGGTCATTGATACGATGCAACTGGAAGCCCGACTACATAGGCAAAAACGTGGATGGTTCGCCCGACTTATGGGGCGCTCACAACCGTCCATAAGGCTGGCGGATAGCCGGGCGCGCCTTGGTCTTCCGGCTTATCACGCTCACCATGCATTAACCGATGCCCTGGCAACCGCAGAACTTTTGCAGGCGCAGGTAGCGACTTATTACTCAGCGTCAACGCCTGTTGGCGAGTTATGGAACTGAGTCACCGCTTGATAGTGAAACGTTAGCGCCTGTCCGACCGATATTCCTGTGGGCATTGATTCACTAGCGGTACTCCGTATGGTGAATGCTTGTGACATCCTGGCTCAGGCATCGGCCGTAACCGGATCGATGTGCGGGAGGAATAGCCTGCAAGCGCGGGCTGCCATTACCTCGTTGATTGAGCTTTCAAAAGACTTCCAGTCAAGCACTCAGCGTGTCTCATTATCCGTTTGAGAGCCCTCATCGCGCCAGGCACACATCGCGTGTCCTGCGTCATTTTTTTCAAACAACGAAGCGATTCACCATCTTATTAAGATCAACCGCCAGCTTTGACATTTCCCCGCATGCGCTGGCTGTTTGACTGGCGCCTGCAGAACTCTGCACGGCAAGCTCTCGAATGCTGACGAGATTACGATCAACTTCTCGGGCAACATGGGCCTGTTCTTCAGACGCAGTTGCGATCAACATATTTCGCTCATTAATCTGCGTAATGGCCTTGGCGATCTGATCCAGTGAACTGCTGGCCTCCTGTGCCACATCGAGGGATTGAGTTGCTAGCTCTTTGCTTTTACTCATGGCTTCGACTGCTTCAGCTGAATCGCTCTGCATTGCGGAGATCATCTGTTCGATCTCTTGAGTGGAAGACTGCGTTCTGTGCGCCAACGCCCTGACCTCGTCAGCAACGACTGCAAAGCCGCGACCTTGCTCACCAGCCCTGGCAGCTTCAATCGCTGCGTTCAACGCCAGAAGGTTAGTTTGCTCTGCGATTGCACGAATCACTTCGACGACTTTGTTGATGCTTTGAGCCCGCTGTGACAAAACCTGAATCTTGTCACTCGTGGCTTCAACATTGCCGCTGAGTTTTTGAATCGACTTCAACGTTTGAGAGACTCGCTCTAAACCGGTCTCAGTAAAGCCCTGGGTGCGACGCGACTCTTCCGAGGCCGACTCCGCATTACGGGCCACCTCATCAACCGCCGCACTCATCTCAGTTACCGCAGTGGCAGCTTGGTTGACCTCATCATTTTGGGAGATGAGACCTCGACTGGATTCCTCAGTGACCGCTGTCATTTCTTCTGCGGCGGAGGCCAGCTGTGTAGATGAGTCGCCGATTTGCATGATGGTTCTGCGAAGGTTCTCTTGCATTTGGGCCAGCGCATTTAACAGGCGTCCGGCTTCATCCTTCCCGCTGACGTGCACTTCTTTGGAGAGATCACTGCCGGCGATGCGTTCTGCCACAGATAACGCTGCACCGATTGGGGTCGTAATGCTCTTGGTCAGAAGTGTTGCCAACGCCACAGTTAGGACTACGACAACTGAAATAAGGCCAATGATTACCCAGATACCGTTGGAGTAAGTATTGGTTGCGTATTGCCCAGCCGCTGTGGCGCCGTCGTTGTTGAAGTCGGTCAGAGCTTTGATTTCACCCTCCATCCTATTAGTCAACGGCCGGATACCTGTACTCACCAGGTTGACAGCGGCAGATATGTCACCGCGCGCCATCAAAGGTTCTAGGATATCCAACTGTTTGGCATACGCATCGGCGGATGCTTTCACTACTAGATAACGCGTGCGTTCGTCGTTGTTAGCGATTAGCGGTTCATAATTCAGAACCGCATCCGCGAAAGCCCTCCGGTAACCTGCGAAGGACGCAACCGTCGATTGAAGTGCTTGAGGGTCAGCGAGTGCACGTTGAGTTTCAAGTCTGAGCCGCATTACTCCAACGTTCATCAGTGCCGTTTGTCGGACACTTGGAAGCCAATTGGTTTCGACATCTTTTTCGGCGTCCCGCAGCTTGCCCATCTGCACAGCAGCAACTGCGCCGAGCACAAAGACCAACATAATGATTGACGCAAAAAACAAGGAAGCGCGTGGAGCTACGTTGAGATTTCTAAGGTGCATGCGAGCTTCCTGACTGCGAGGGAATGATCTAGGTATCTAGACTATCGACCTGACGTTAATAAACTTAATCAGGCCTCTCGCTTTTAACTGCTCTGCTAAGTCGCCTGCGCGCATCCGGTGATGCATTTGCTGATATCCAGTGCGACAGTGCTTATCTACGTTTGAGTTTCAAATATGGAATTCTGCTGGAAACCGGAACGTGAACGGTCATGCAGGCATGTACCAAATTCTTACGGAGAGGGTTTTTTCGTCGTAAATGTCGGCCGCTCAGGCTGACGCCATCGCTCCAGGCGATGGCGTCAGGGGTTGTTTGCTGTGCGCTGACAGCGAAAACCCGATTTGCTAACGAGGCTCCGACATCAGTCCTTTCACCAGCGATATACACCCGAGCATTAGAACGATTGCGAAAGGTAAACCTGTGGATACTGCCATTGCCTGCAGTGCCACCAGCCCCCCACCCAACAGAAGGGCAATCGCAATCACGCCCTCGATGACTGCCCAGAACACTCGTTGAGGCACAGGCGCATCCACCTTGCCGCCGGCGGTGATCGTATCGATTACCAAGGAGCCTGAGTCCGAGGATGTAATAAAAAACACAATGACCAGAACGATGCCCAGGAAGGAGGTGATCTCTTTAAGCGGCAGCTCTCCCAGCATGGCGAACAACTTCAGCTCCAGCACAGCGTCCTTGACGCCCACCAGGCCCTGTAAGGTCGTTTGGTCAATGGCCGTTCCGCCGAACGTTGTCATCCACAGCACAGACACCACTGAGGGAACGAGCAAGACCGAGATCAGAAACTCTCTGACCGTTCGACCACGACTGACGCGCGCGATAAACATGCCTACAAACGGCGACCAACTGATCCACCACGCCCAGTAGAAGGCAGTCCAGCCTTGGGTGAATTGGGTGTCAGTGCGGCCGAATGGATTCGACAGTGCCGGCAGGTATTCAACATACGTCACCAGGTTCTTGAAGAACCCTGTGAAGATGGCCAAGGTCGGTCCCACTACGATGATAAACACCAGTAAGAGCAATGCGAGTCCCATATTGATCTGGGAAAGCATTTTGACGCCCTTGTCCAAACCGGAAAGGACTGACCACAGCGCGATCAAGGTAATGCCAACGATCAGCACGACTTTACTGAGATTCGTCGATTGTATCCCGAAGAGATATTCAATCCCCGCGGCAGCCTGTTCTGCACCAATGCCCAGAGAGGTTGCCAACCCGAATAGCGTGGCGAATACCGCCAGGATATCGATGATATGCCCCGGCCAGCCCCAAACGCGCTCACCCAACAGTGGATAGAAAATCGAGCGTATCGAAAGCGGTAAGCCCTTGTTGTAAGAAAACAACGCCAGGGACAACGCCACAATCGCATAGATCGCCCAGGGATGAAGTCCCCAATGAAAGATCGTAGCGGCCATTGCCAAGTCGGCGGATGCTTTCATATCGCCTGCTGCACCGCCCAACGGCGCCCAGTCCGTACGCACGCCGCTCGCATCGACTGTCACGCCTCCCATGGACGCCGCGTAATGCGACATGGGTTCGGCGACGCCATAAAACATCAAGCCAATGCCCATGCCCGCGGCAAACAGCATTGAAAACCATCCGACGTAGGAGTGGTCTGGTTTGGCATCTCTGCCGCCCAAACGCACCTTTCCCAATGGGGAGAAAATCAACGCAATGCACAGCACCACAAAAACGTTCGCAATGCTCATGAAGAGCCAGGCGAGGTGACTAGTCAACCAGTTCCGGATGGCGCTGAAGAGGGGTTCTACCTCATTCTGCAGTGCCAATGTCAGAATCACGAACAGTAAAATTGTGGCGGCTGAAATGATAAATACTTTGCCGTGGATATCGAGCGAGAACGAAAACTCTCCTTTGATATTGTCTTGACCGATGACGTAGTCAGTGTCGATAAGGTTGGCAGCTCCACTAGGAGCAGGAATACCGTCCTCACTGGGGACGTGAGGGGTGTTAGGCCGATCATCCGTAGGCTTTTCAACCATGAGAATCTCCTTGTTGTTGGCGCGTTTTAACGCGCAGTTGTCATTATCCCCGCTGTTCCTATGGTAAAACGAGATGTAAGCGCCTTTATCCTAACAAGCTTTGAGAACAAACCCGGCAAAACCTGCCGGTTGCATAGCCCTTCGATCGAATATGTCACCGTCACATGACGTCTTTTTGGGCTGCAATCTATTCGATTGAGTGCAATGAACAGGTTTGCGCGGGCCAGATTAATGCCCCCTCAACTTATTTATGCCAGCGGGTTTGTCGTGAACGCCAAAGCGATCCACGATCGTGGACGTAGCTTGGTTCATCCCGATGACATCTACGTGAATCCCTTCTCGGCGCAGCTTCAGCACTACCTTGTCGAGCGCAGCGACTGAAGTAATATCCCAAAAGTGGGCCTCTCGAAGATCGATGGTCAGGGTCTCCAGTCGTTCCTTAAGATCGAACGAATGAGTGAACCTGTCTGCTGAGCCAAAAAACACCTGGCCTGTGACGTAGTAAGTGCGATGGGCATGTGCGGGGTCATGCTGAGAAGTGACCTCCAGGTAATGTCCGATCTTGTTGGCGAAGAACATGGCGGCCAGCAAGGTGCCTGCGACAACGCCGTAGGCCAGGTTATGGGTCACGACGACCACGACCACCGTGACCAACATCACGATGTTCGTTGAGAGCGGATAGTCTTTGAGATTGCGGATGGAGTCCCAACTGAAGGTGCTGATGGAGACCATGATCATCACGGCGACTAACGCGGCCATCGGTATGCGGGCGAGCCAGTCGCCCATGAAGATCATCATGATCAGCAGTGAAGCTCCTGCACTCAGCGTAGACAAGCGGGTTCGTCCGCCAGATTTAACGTTGATCATCGACTGCCCGATCATCGCGCAGCCCGCCATGCCGCCAATGAGACTGCTGGTGATGTTGGCGATGCCCTGGCCTTTGCATTCACGATTCTTGTCGCTGCTCGTGTCTGTCAGGTCGTCGACGATGGTTGCCGTCATCATCGACTCCAGCAAACCGACCACTGCCAGCGCGGCAGAGTAAGGCAGTACGATCATCAGTGTTTCAAGGTTTAGTGGCACGCTTGGCCACAAGAATATCGGCAGACTATCAGGCAGCGAGCCCATGTCGCCCACCGTATGTAAATTCAGGCCCATGTAGATCGAAATCGCAGTCAGCACGATGATGCATAAGAGCGGCGAGGGGAGCAGTTTTCCTACGCCCGGCAGCCTTGGGAAAAGGTAAATAATCGCCAGTCCGCCAGCAGTCATGGCGTAAACGGGCCAGGTTACCCCGGTGAGTTCTGGAAGCTGCGCCATGAAAATCAGGATCGCCAAGGCGTTAACGAATCCTGTGACGACTGATCGCGATACGAAGCGCATCAGCTTGCCCAGCCGCAGATAGCCCGCGATTATTTGAAGTACGCCGCACGTCAGCGAGGCGGCGAGGAGGTACTGAAGGCCATGATCCTTGACCAGGTTTACCATGAGCAACGCCATGGCGCCGGTGGCCGCCGAGATCATCGCCGCACGCCCCCCAACAAACGAGATCACAGTGCAGATACAGAAAGAGGCATAAAGGCCAACCTTGGGGTCGACGCCGGCAATAATAGAAAAGGCAATAGCCTCTGGAATAAGCGCCAGTGCAACAACGAGGCCCGCGAGGACATCGGCTCGGATATTTGACAGCCAAGCAACTTTGATCTTTTCAAACATTTATTTACCCATGGCAGGCACCACGTCCCGCGCAGCGGTTAGCACTGAGCCGTGTGTGCTTGTGTCTTCAATTGAGTTGTGGAATGGCCGCGGCCAAAAAAGCTGGCGCAGCAAAATACGACCGCAGCTAGGAGGCGGTCAGGGGCGTGCGAGGGGGCGGAGCGCTATGGCGGCGTAGGCAGCCAGTTCGAGCGTGGCAAGGTAAATCCTTCGGCGTGTCGTATACAGACCACAGGATAATAACCGGCCGTAGCGCACTCGTACAACCGATAGGCGGTCTTGCAGGAACCTATCATGTAGAATATCCCGCGGGTGTCACCGCAAAACGCGGGAGGGCAGGTTTAATTCAGCGCAGGTCGGGCCGCCGCGCGGAGTGACTGTGCCTATGAGCTTGAAATCCTCACGTCCGGATAAAACCCACGGCCATCGTGAATCTCCCGCCACGCGTGCTTTTTTCTCCCGTTTCCTGGCCGCGGAATCAGCGGGTGGCCTGATACTCATGGCCGCTGCTTTGATAGCACTCCTCGTTGCTAACTCTCCGTTGGCAGACATTTACTTCTCGTCACTGCATGTAAAAGTCGTTGGCCTCTCGATTGAGCACTGGATCAATGATGGACTGATGGCGGTCTTTTTCATGCTGGTGGGGTTGGAGATCAAGCGCGAAATGTTGGTCGGCCAGTTATCGAGCTGGAGCCAGCGCGCTCTTCCAGGATTCGCCGCGTTAGGCGGTATGCTTGTACCTGCTTTGATCTATATTGCGGTCAACTGGGGTAACGCCAAAACTTTGGGAGGGTGGGCTATTCCGGCTGCGACCGATATTGCGTTTGCCTTGGGCGTACTGTCGCTGCTAGGTAAACGTGTGCCCACCTCGTTGAAAATCTTTCTGTCTGCGCTTGCGATTCTTGATGACCTGGGTGCCGTGCTCATCATCGCTCTGTTTTACACCAGCGGCTTGTCGGTCAGTATGTTGCTGGCCTCACTGGGCGTTATTGTGTTCCTGGTGATGCTCAACCGATTCGGTGTGACTCGGCTCTGGCCTTACCTGATAGCGGGCGGTCTGCTGTGGTTCTTTATGCTTCAGTCTGGTATTCACGCGACCTTGGCCGGTGTCATTCTCGCACTGTGCATTCCGATGCGGGCGGCGAGCAGCGAGTGCAAATCGCCGCTCATCCACTTGGAAGAAAAGCTGCACCCGTGGGTCGCTTTCGCCGTTGTGCCCATATTCGGTTTTGCCAATGCGGGTGTCTCTCTTGCTGGTATCTCGCCTAATAACCTTATCGACCAGGTACCTCTGGGAGTAACGCTTGGGCTATTGCTAGGCAAGCAAATTGGCGTGTTTGGTTTGGCTGCGCTGGCTATTCGCACAGGGCTGGCCAAGCTGCCTGAGCAATGTGATTGGTCTCAGCTGTACGGTGTAGCGCTGCTGTGCGGCATTGGTTTCACAATGAGCCTCTTCATCGGGGCGCTGGCCTTCCCGGATAACCCGCATCTGGTCGATGAGGTGAAGGTTGGAGTGCTTATGGGCTCTATTCTTTCCGCTGTCCTCGGTGTTGCTGTTCTTTTGAAGGTAAAACGTTAATCCTGAGCTCATCTGTCCGTTGATAGCTGCATGGTGGGATGAGCATCCAGTCGCGCCTACGGGTTCAGGCATCATCAGGATATTTAGAACGCTTGAGCAACCCGAGATAGCTTCTCGGCAGAGCCAACAGAAATAGCGAGAGGATGTTCGGAAAGCCTGGGCCGTTTCCAACCGCTCAGGATCGTTCCTTTCTCAAAGGCCTGTGCGTTTGTCGCGGGAGGTCGGAATTCCACTTTCAGCAGACATGCCGGCGCCGGTAAAAACACAACCTTTCGAGCGGCAGTCACGGCTTTGATGGCGCGATCCCAGCATGTCATCTGGAAGCTTTGTCGGCTGCAGCGCAAACGAACGGGCTGTGGTAGCTGCTATCGATTGCGGAGCTGAAGACTGGGCCCATCGGGGACACGTCAGTATCTGACGCTTCTTCAATCCGTCCTGCCAGCAGCACCTGAAACTGAGACGGATAGTGACGCAGGAGGAATTTGGCGTCACGGCGTACCCTTTCTGGCATCGATAAGTCTTGGGAGAGCTCAAGCAGAAACTCCCCCGTTTGGATGACTGCCCGGGTACGTTCAATCGGCATGGTCATGTTTAGGCCCTCAGAGTCATCGTGCTGCCGTAATTAGGTGCTTACGCTTGGCGAGCGTTCCCCATGGTGTCTTGACCTACAGTTAGTCGACGTGCCGTATCGGCCACACAGAGATCAGGCTACTCGGTTCCTTAGGCTAAGGCCCCCCATGCGTGAATGCTTGGACGAAATCAATCCGGCTTTATGCTACGCAACGGATTCCTGTGCAGAACACGTTAGCCATGCCCGGAGTGAAGCCACCAAAACCCGACAAATAGCCAACATCGCCCACCATCAGCACTCCTCGGTTGCGTGTTTGAAAACATCCATTGACTTGGTAAGGGTCAAAAGATCCATGGTATTTCTTACTGAATCGCTATCCCTAGATGCGTGGATCAGCCGGCGAGCCTTCCAACCGGTTCTAGTTCGCGTCCGTCTAACAGGGCGCAGTCCAGAAACCTGTTCTGTTCATCAGATCTGTTCCGAAGCAAGGCCTGAGCATGCTCTTCAAAATCTGCTTTCATTTTCCACTTGAGTTTCTTTACTTTTCGTCGCCCCTTCATCCTCCCCCCTTTTTGAGCTTCAAAAGTCATTATAATACTAGGTGCATCAAGCACTGCTGGAGACTATCTCCAACGCAGAAAGCGAGTAACTCGTCTTGATTTGCCGAACACTCGGTGCGCGGCAGGCTTGTTGTGCGTTGGAGAAATTTCCTCACTCTGGAAGCGCTGTGGTCAAATTCGATGCAGATCGGTGCTTGAATCGCATGCGACCGCCTGGCGAAGTCTGATGCGAACGAGTGCTCTGTGAAACCACACCATCTCCATGTTTGGTATCTATGCGGTTATTCAGCCAGCGCTGTCTAGTCAGCGCGCTAGCCGAGGAGGTCATTCAGGTCGGAGTCGTTGCACCAGCGGTGACTACGACGGTATAGCAAGCTCATCTATCTTGGATGACCTGTAGCAGCCAGCAGGCCTGAACATGCAAAGTACTCATAGAGCGGTTGGTGGAACCTCATGTTTCTTACTGTCTCCCTAAGGGTCCAAAAAGCTGGGTATTGGATGTTGCCGAATAGTTCTCTGATAGCTGAAAGTTCTGTTGTTGAAGGTGCCTGGGGCAATACAACACCCGTGATTTCTTTTTCCGACGAAGATCCAGGTCACCCAGCTTGTAACTGGCTGAAGCAGTTCGGTAAACGACCGCGCTTTGATCAGTAGAGATGCCGTTGAAGACGGTAACGCTCTCTAGCTCCTCTAAAGTCCAGTGAGTGCGACCGCTGATGGACGGTGGGCACATCATGTGAACATGCCTAACCTCTACGTCCGTGACTGCAGCTAGGTAGTACTGTAATTCGTAAGCACAGTTGAGTATGGCTGCACGATTGGTCTGCCCTGTGTGCAGGGAGATGATAGTGGCAACAAAGCATAGTCCCTCTATTTCTCCGTGAGTGCAATTCCGTACCTCACGCTGGGCGGGGTCATAAACAAAAATCAATTAGGGCACCCTGACTGGTAGAAGGCATCGGTTTTGGAAAATGCACTGCTTGCGACGGATAGAAAAAAAGCCCGCGACAGCTCCAAGAAATTTCCCTTGCAGATTGGCATCGACTCAACGCAATTCTACCGAAATGAACACTATAGATTGTAGCCCTATAGTGAGCAAAAAGGCTTCATCGTTCCTTTTGCGAGGAACGGTCATGGAAGTGAAGCAGGCGTTCGGGATTGCGCTTCGAAATGCCCGGGTTCGTCGGGGCTTGACGCAGGAAGATTTCCACGACATCAGCAGTAGGACCTATATCAGCACGCTAGAGCGCGGACTGAAAAACGTTACCATTGACAAAGCAGCTGCATTGGCCGAGCGCACTGGTGTTCATCCTCTCACTCTGATAATCGAGACTTTCCTGATCCTCGACCCAACCGTTAATCTAGCCTCCCTAATCAGACAGGTGCAGGAAGAAATGGAAGCGGCTTCTAAGTGAGAGGCGGTGGGGTCATAATGAGGGGGGAGAGGAGCCACACAGCAGCCCAAGGAGTCGAACTGCTGGAAGTCGCGTGCATCAGCACGAGCACGGACGATCTTAAAGATTTCAAGGATACGCAGAGGAGTGAATCGCCCCGGGTTTCGTAGACACCTCCATGCCTTAAACTGAGGCCAATCAGGAGGTGCCATGAGCAACCCGCGTTACCCCGAAGAATTCAAAATCCAAGCAGTCAATCAAGTGACCGAAAAGAAGCTGCCTGTCGCTGAGGATGATCAGCACGCTGAGCTACGTCGTCTGCGAGCGGAACTCAAGCGCGTCACTGAAGATCGAGACATATTAAAAAAGGCCGCCGCGTACTTTGCCAAGGAGTGCGGCTGAAGTACGCCTTTATCAAGCAGCGCGCGGGCGACTATTCGATTCGACGGCTTTGCCTGACGCTGAAAGTCCATCCCAGAGCCGCAATCTGTAAGCGCCAAAGACGACAAGCGACTGCTGGGTTTGATCAAGCATTCCTGGCTGGAGAGCGGTGGCGTTTATGGCTATCGCAAAATCCACGACGATCTGCGCGAGGTCGGTGAGGATTGTGGTCGTCATCGTGTGGCGAGGCTGATGCGTCTTGACGGTCGGCGTTCTCAGACAGGTTATCGACGCTGCCCTGGAAAGTACGGCGGTAAGCCAGCGGTCGTCTCACCCAATTTGCTGAAGCGCCAGTTCGATGTTGTGGAACCCACCGGTTTGGGTAAACGACATCACGTACATTGGTACGTATGAAGGCTGGTTGTATTTGGCGGTGGTACTGGATCTGTTTTCTCGGCAGGTCGTTGGCTGATCAATGAAGTCGCAGATGACCAGTGATTTGGCTATTGATGCGTTGTTGATGGCGGTTTGGAGGCGTAAACCGAAGCAAGAGGTGATGGTTCATTCCGACCAACGCAGCCAGTACAGCAGCTCCGATTGGCGCAGCTTTTTGAAGGCAAACAATTTGGTTGCCAGCATGAGTCGCCGAGGCAACAACGTAAAACGCCGCCATGGTTTCAACAATCAGCTGTCACCGGTAGAGTTTGAAAAGCGTTACGCAATGAGCTTGCAAGGTGTCTAGAGAATCCGGGGCGATTCAATCACCTGTATATAAGACCCTCTGCGACCCAAGTCTTCCAGGCGAAGGGGGTGCGCGCCAGCTCTCGAATTTCCGACAATCCTCAAAGGAGGAAATTGGGATTCAGGAGTAGGGCGGCAGCATGTCTTCAATGAATCACGAATTAGAAGCGCCCTGCGAAACAAGCCCCTTGACTCCACGCCTACGCGCGAGTGATGAGCAAAAGATCGTTAACCCCTAATGCAGCTGTGTCAAAGCGTCTAGATCACATAACCAGTCAGAGTCCTTTACGGAGAATCGAACTGAAGACTTCAGAACCTAATTTCTTTTGAGTTTCATATATACCAAACTCTTGAAGGCTGCCACTGATGCTCGCAATTCGTATAGAGTCCAAGCACGATGTCTTTAGGGAAATTATTTCCTGATTATCCGCACCCTCAATTTCCAGCTGGTTAACCGTTAGCGTCACAAGCTCATTAACCAAGTTTCTGATTTGACGTTGCGTCAAACCAGGTCGACCATGGGAGGTCACCAGCAACGGCTCATCCTCATCGTCAGGAGCCTTCCTAGGCAGATCACGACTTGCGCGATACCTTTCTAGATATGAGATGAATGTGTTTGGGGCAGTCACTGCTTGGACACCCCGTAGACCGTCAACTAGATACTGAACACCGGAGGTGGTATGTCTTAAGAGGTTGAAGGAAGGAGTTCTTCTTAAGTCTTTCGCGATCCACCGAATTGGCACTAGCAGGTATCTCATCATGGCAACTATGAATAAGGCCCGCTCATGGCGACCACAAGTCAGATTAGCGCCAATTCTGAGAATTTGATCCACATGCCAAACCGTCAGTCCGCGGTCAATTGCCCTAGCTTCGACACTTAAAGTTTGAAGGGGAAGCCGTTCGAAATTCCGCGCCGGATTAAACTGGCAAATCCCTTTATGGATAAGGAAATCATAGAAAGACGTACAGAAGGAGACTATGAGCTTGAACATGCTCATCGTACGCATCCCAGTCCCATTGGCGGGCTTGGAAAATGGCCGCCATGCTGGGTTAGCAATGTAGCCGACGCCATCAACCCACTTAAATCGCTGGCGTGCGAAGTCACTTACCCAATCGGAGGGTGGCACTGAGTTGAATTCTAAGAATGCCCGAAATTCGTCTTTGTCTACTACGTCTATAGACTTTTCCAGAATAATCCATGACCACAGTAATAAACGCTCTACAATACTTCGAGCAGACCCAAAACCTGACAAATTTTCTCCGTCACTCTGCACACCGGTACGGGCAGCAATGAACTCTCGCGCCATGTTCGCGTGTTTGAATGTATTTAGGTTCGAATCGAATCCAGCCAAATACCTCTCTACACCTGGATGCTGCCCGTAATAAATCACCTCACCTAATGCAATACTAGTGGCCCCTGAAAAAAGGGGGGTAGGCAAGCTCATGATAACCATCTCCCGAAACCCATGTATTGATAAGGGTAGGAGATCATCAGTAAATTTCAGATTATTTATTTTAAAAACGTATTAGCATCTGCAAGCCCCTGTTTTTGTGAGTTTTTATTCACAGCGGGAAGTCTGGCATTATTTTTAAATACCTCGGATCTGCGTATGTCATTGTTTCATAGCGATTTTTAACCTACTTATTTGGAATGTTGTTGCTCTAAAAAACTGGCAACCCCTTGATTTTCCTCATTTTCAGGAGACATGTAAGAAGAGCAGTCATCATTGGTATATGTCTAGGAACGAGTGACAGATCTGATTTTCATCTCAATGACTTAACGTGTCGATGCCGAGCCATTAGGAAACGAGCGTAAGCTCCTGATTCTACGGTACGATTTTTAAATTGATTAATTATCATTTTGTGATTATCGCCACATGGTTGCTCACCGTTTGATTGAAGCGTAGATACATCATTTAACATAATATACATTATGCGTAATTCTCTATGCGCGTCCAGGGTCTCTCTGCTGCCACTTTTCACCCAGTGCTCTGGCCATTACTCGCTAGATAAACGCCGTTACGAATCTGAAGTTCATCGCGGTAACGTCTCTCTACAAATTGCTGAATACTCCAGACGGCACCCGCGCCAGATCGCCGGGGGAAACTAAGTCAGCTATTGAGCATCATCACGCAAGGGAAATGGAATGAAACGTAGCCTGCAGAATGCCCCGGACCTGATCGCGGCGCTCGGCTTGGAGGAACACGAGGAAGGCGGTTACTACCGCAGAACCTTTCAATCCGGTCGGCAAGTCCCGGCCGAAACCGAGCATGGTGGTCAACGTCATTTGATGTCGTCCATTTATTATCTGCTGACCCAAGATTCGCCTATTGGCTACTTTCATCTAAACCACTCCGATATCGTGCATTACTACCACCTGGGCGATGCGCTTGAGTACAACCTTATTTTTCCAGATGGCACCCTGCAAACCGTTGTGATGGGCAGCGACGTGAGTAACGGCCAGCTTTTACAGCTGCATGTGCCCGGTGGCATCTGGAAAGCTTCGCGGCTTATGAATGGGGCTTCGGGTTATGGCCTGATCAGTGAAGCGGTTTCACCGGGGTTTGATTACGCAGATATGGAAATGAGCAACCGGCAAAAGCTCACCGCGCAGTTTCCCGAACATAGGGCGCTGATCGAAAAAGTGACGCAAGCGTAAGGCTCGGCCCCTGTAAAAGCGTCCAAAGCACTCACACCCTGCTCGCCCCTGACATACCGAGCGTTCCGACTCATCTGGTTTAACTCGACTAAATATCCATTTAGTTGAGTTAAATCAATAACTTATTACTTAACGGTGCCGTCATGGATTGCCCGCGACACTCCGCGCCCCATAAGTGTGTAGCGAGTCTGTAAACACCGGCTTGTATGCACCGGGGGCGATCACTAAGCTGGCCCCTCTTTTTTATCGCCGTCCGGAACCTCCATGTCTCGAAGCATCGCCCACCTCGCCCTGCTGCTGGGCTTGATCACCGCCGTCGGCCCGTTTGCCATCGACATCTACCTGCCGGCCTTGCCGACGCTGGGCGCCAGCCTGCATGCATCGCCTGCCGCGGTGCAAATGAGCCTGACGGTGTTCTTCTTGATCATCGGTGTGTGCCAGTTGTTCTACGGCCCGATCAGCGACGTGTTCGGTCGCAAGCCGCCGATTTATGCCGGCCTGGTGATTTTCATCGTGGGCAGCATTGGTTGCGCCCTCGCCCCCTCCATTGAGGTACTGATTGGCTTCCGGGCGTTGCAGGCGTTTGGCGCCTGCGCCGGGATGGTAATTCCCCGGGCGATTGTCCGTGACTTGTACACCGGCCATGAAGCCGCACGGCTGATGGCGCTGCTGATGCTGGTGGTGAGTATTTCACCGATCCTGGCGCCGTTGGCTGGCAGCCTGATCATCGCGGTGTGGAGCTGGCGTGAAGTGTTTTTGGTGCTGGCCGTGGCCGCGGTGCTGTGCCTGATCATGACTGCCGTGCAACTGCCGGAAACCCATCCCGCCGAACGGCGCCTGGGCAAAACCCTGGGCAATGCGTTCGGCAGCTACGGCGCATTGCTGCGCGATCCGGTATTTACCGGGTTGTCGGTGGTGGGCGGTTTTGGCTTGGCGACATTCTTCGTATTTATCGGCAGCGCGCCGTTCGTTTACATCGAGTATTACGGGCTTACGCCGACCCAATTCAGCCTGTGCTTCGCCCTCAACGCTGCGTCGTTTTTCGCCCTCAGCCAACTGACCGCACGCCTGAGCGCACGCTTCGGCCTGGCGCCGCTGATTCGCTGGTCGGTGCTGGGCGTGGCAACAGTCATGTCCTTGCTGGCACTCACCACGCTGTGGGGCAACAGCTTGCCGTTGATGATGACGCTGCTGTTTATCGGCTTTGGTTTCCTCGGCCTGCTATTGCCAGCAGCCGGGGTGTTATCGCTGGAAGATCACGGCGCGGTGGCAGGTTCTGCATCAGCGCTGCTGGGCGCGATCCAGATGATAACCGCCGCCGTGTGCATGGCGGTGGTAGGTGTGTTTGCCGACCACACACCGGCGCCGATGTTGATCGGTATCGCCATCAGCGCGCTGGCCGCACTCTTCACTGCATGGTGGACGCTCAACCGTTTGCCACCGCACCTGGCAGGCACCGCGTCATAGCAGCTTTGGGCAGGTCCCGTTAGCTGACGCTTACTCGCACGGTGGCCACACCTCGCAATCGGGCCCCTGCTCTACCCTGGTCTCCGGGACTTTCGAGCTTTTGCGCACAATCAACCGCCCCCTTACGATTTCTTGAATCGTATGGAACCGACGCTGACCTCAAACATCACGCGCAGCCAAACAAACCACGCCATCGATTTGGCTGATGTCTTCTATTGGCCCGCAGGCGTTCATCCCCGCGGCAAGCGCTTTGTAGAATGAACCCCACAGTCAAGCCACCACCGTCGTGGTGTCGGAGGTTCTCATGCGTTACCTGCTTATCGCCGTGCTGGGCCTGTTCAGCACACTCGCCGTCGCCCAGGGCGAAACCCCAGCGCCTGCCGTGAGTGCCACCGCACCTGCCAGCGACGTGTACGACTATTCCCAGGACCTGGATATCGCCAAGGTGGTGCGCGTCAGCACCGAGTCATCCACCGAGTGCGGTCCGGTCAAGGGACATATGGTCTACGTCGATAGCCATGGGGTGCGCCATGAGCTGGACTATATGCGCCTGGGTGATGCCTGCCAGCACGGCTGACAGGTTGCGCACCTTATCCTTCCCACAGCGCCTGGACGGAATGTGCAACGCCCAAGGGCAAGCCGATTCTCTAAGCCCCACATTTGTTACTCGGTTAACCTGGAGACCGAGTCGGGTCAGCCTTGTGGGGGTAGGTTCTTTCTTCCTGGATCCGCCCATCCATGCTGTGAATCCGCAACGACGCGGTTTTATCGCTGAGAAACTCCTTGGCCAGCTCAACGATCGCCTCTTTGGTCTCCGCCGTTTTCGACGGCCGTGCCGAGCCCTGCTTGGTCAGTGCCCAACCGGTGCCAGTCTTGTTGATGTTGTAGGTATCCATGGTCTGCTCCCTTGACTGAATGAACACGGCACGCGGCAAAACCCGCGCCCTAGTATTGCGAGCGCAGGTGCCGGGCAGAGTTCAAGGCAGTTGACCGCCCAGGTTACAGGCGGCCCTACAGGTCAAAGCGATCCACCGCCCGGCGCCGCTCATTGTCGTCGCGCACATCGTAATTGGCGGTGGTCTGGATATTGGTGTGGTGCGCCAGTTTCTGGGCGATGGACAAGTCGTATTCTTCAATCACCCGGGTGATAAACGAACGCCGGAAATCATGGGGCATGATCTTCACGCCGACCTGTTCGCCACGCTGGCGTGCGATGTAGTAAATCGCGTGTTTGGTGATGCGTTCCCGGGTGATATGGCTGCCTCGGCGAATGCGGTTGAACAGGAAGGTGTCGTCCTGCTCACCCGGTTTCAGCTGACTGCGGCGAAACTCCAGCCACGCGTCCAGCTTGGCAAACGCCCAGGCCGGTGCGTACTTGATCAGTTGTTTGTTGCCCTTGCCGGTGACCTGCAGGCTGCGCTCGTCAAAGTTGACGTGACCCAACTCGATGTTCACCGACTCCGACTTGCGCATGCCCGAGCCGTACAGGATCCCGATCACCGCCGAATCCCGCAGGCCCTGGGGCCGCGGGTCAGCGGCGCACACGTCCATCAACTCACGAATCAGCGTGCGCCGCAGGTTGCGGCCCTGGCTCAGCCGCGTGCCGGCCATGGCCTTGACCGAACGCATCTTCAGCAGGTGATCCTGGCTGATCAGGCTCATGCGCCAGGCTTCGTTCATCACCCCGCGCACCGCGTTGACGTACAGCGACGAGGTGTTCGGCGCATAACCGTCTTCACGCAGCACCGCCACCAGGGCCATGACCTGCTCGGGTTGCAGCAGGTGCCAGTCGATGTCTTCGAGGTTGATGTCTTCAAAGCCCAGGCGATCGGCGGCGTCTTGCAGCACGTAGCGCATGGTCAACTGGCTGGAGGGCGCCAGGCGGGTGAGGTAGAGGGTCAGCGGGTTGCGGGTAGACTCAGTCAAGGTAGATCAGCCTTTGGATTAAATACGTCGACTAACCATCTGTTTAGTGGACATATTTAGTGAATTGGCAAGCGCCGAGTCTAGCGCAGGTCAACCCATGGGGCTATTCCTGATCGTCTTCTGCCGGGGCTGGCGTCTGCTGCTGGCTCCAGTCGGTGTCCTGCTTCTGCATCAAGGCAAACCAGTGCTGGCGCATGAAGTCCAGGTACGGTTTGGGCGCCTTGGCAAAGTCCTCTTCGTCGCCATAACAGCCGGGAAGCGGCAACTCGGTGCCCTGCTCCTTGAACTGGCTGCCCAGCGCCTGCTGGGCTGCAATGCTGCAATCCTTGGGCAACGGCATGCCTTGCAGCGCGCCGGCGTCTTCATCCCACCAACTGGCGCCATAGCGGTCGATGCCGCGCAGGCGGTACTTCTGCGACTTGCCGACGTGCATGATCAGCTTGAAATCATTGGGGCTGACATCGCTGGTGCAGGTGCGGCCATAGCCTACCGTGACCTGGCTGATACCATCGCCCAGCAGGTCGGTGACCCTGGTGGCGTCGGCGTTGAAGTGCGCGCCGGCATCGAATTCGCAATGCTGCACATCGTCGTAGAGCATCCACAGCCGCTCGGGCCGGTCACCGTCGATCAGGTACTGGGCAGCGTACACAAAGGCCGACTGCGCGCCGTCGTCGTCGCGCTCGCTGACCTGCTCGGCCAGCACCAACAGGTTCTTGCCCTGTTTATCGCTCCACGTGTAGGCGCCGACCTGTTTACCCCGCACTTCTACGCCATCGGGCAACTGGTCGACAGCCGTCAGTGCCACACCGTCATCGGCCTGCACACTTATGGCCCAGGCCACCGTCATCAACAACACCATCAACATTGGCCGTAAACGCTGCACGCTATTCATCCGACTGCCCTGGCAAGAGATGGCTTACTTTACCGGCACTTGCACGGCATTGCAGAGAAGATTCTTAAGGAATGATCTAGTGCGTGGGAAAAGGTTACTCCCCAGCCACGCTCGGCGAAGACGGCGTTGTGCGTGTTCCTGCTGTTTACCTGAACCCTAGCTGTCTACCTGCCAAAAAAACGACTTTTTCATCTCCGTTTCATATTCGTTATACATTTTTGCGCTTAATCTTGGCGGCACCACTTGAGGCCGAACTGTATTTTGCAGGTTAACTCGTTGATTCCGCTTTACCTTTGAGCATTTTGGTCTTTACTCACGTAAGCCATGGAAGACCCACTGTGACCTGTCAGGACTGCCGAAAGAATGCCATAAATCAACGTTATCCTTGATCGGATGTGCGTCATCCGAGGCCATCGATACCTGCTGTCTTTACGCTCCAAGTTGCTCTAACCCCCGAGGTAATGAATCTTTGAAACCCTACCCTATTCATTGCGTGTCGATCGTTATCCCGGTCTACAACGAACAAGAAAGCCTGCCTGAATTGCTCCGCCGCACCATGGCCGCCTGCAAACAGTTGGCTTATGAATACGAAATCGTCCTGGTGGACGACGGCAGCCGCGACAACTCTGCGCAATTGCTGGAAGACGCCGCCGCGCTCGAAGGCAGCAACGTGGTCGCGGTGATCCTCAACCGCAACTACGGCCAGCACGCCGCGATCATGGCCGGCTTCGAGCATTGCCGCGGCGACGTGGTGATTACCCTGGACGCCGACCTGCAAAACCCGCCGGAAGAAATCCCGCGCCTGGTCGAACAGGCCGCCCTGGGCTACGACGTAGTTGCCACCGTGCGTAACAACCGCCAGGACTCGGCCTTCCGCCGCTGGCCGTCGCGCCTGATCAACCTCGCCGTGCAACGCTCCACCGGCGTGGCCATGAGCGACTACGGCTGCATGCTGCGCGCTTACCGCCGCACCATCGTCGACGCAATGCTGGCCTGCCGCGAGCGCAGCACCTTTATCCCGATCCTGGCCAACAGCTTTGCGCGCCACACCACGGAAATCCTGGTGCATCACGCCGAGCGTGAACACGGCGAGTCCAAATACAGCCCGATGCGCCTGATCAGCCTGATGTTCGACCTGCTGACCTGCATGACCACCACGCCATTGCGCCTGTTGAGCATCGTCGGCTTCAGCCTGGCGGCCTTGGGCATGCTGTTTGCGATCGCATTGATCGTGTTGCGCCTGGCCTTCGGCTCCGGTTGGGCTGGCGACGGCATGTTCGTGCTGTTCGCCGTACTGTTCGTGTTTACCGGTGGCCAGTTCATCGGCATGGGCCTATTGGGTGAATACCTGGGCCGCATGTACAGCGATGTGCGGGCCCGCCCACGGTTCTTTATTGAAAAAGTGCTGCGCAACCAACCGGCAGCACCGGCTGAAACCTTCACGGTTGACGGCCTGACCTCCTCCCATACCTCTACTTCTCCTTCTGATCAGGTTTCGTCATGAATTCAAAAGCTGTTGTCTTCGCTTACCACGATATTGGCTGTGCAGGCATCGAAGCCCTGCTCAATGCGGGTTACGAAATTGCTGCCGTGTTCACCCATGCCGATGACCCCAAGGAAAACAATTTCTACGGTTCCGTCGCGCAACTGTGCGCCCGTAACGGCATCCCGGTGCACGCTCCGGAAGACGCCAACCACCCGCTGTGGATCGAGCGCATCGCCAAGCTGAACCCGGACTACATCTTCTCGTTCTACTACCGCAACCTGCTGAGCGAAGCCCTGCTGGCCACCGCCAAAAAAGGCGCGTTCAACCTGCACGGCTCCCTGCTGCCGCAATACCGTGGCCGCGCTCCCGCCAACTGGGTGCTGGTCAACGGCGAAACCGAAACCGGCGTGACCCTGCACCGCATGGTCAAGCGTGCCGACGCTGGCGCGATCCTGGCCCAGCAGAAAGTCGTGATCGACCGCACCGACACCGGCCTGACCCTGCACGCCAAACTGCGTGAAGCGGCCACCAACCTGCTGCGCGACGCCCTGCCGCAATTGGCGCAAGGCAAGCTGACTGAAACCGCACAAGACGAAAGCAAAGCCACTTACTTCGGTCGTCGTACCGCAGCGGACGGCAAGCTGGACTGGAAAAAACCGGCTGAAGAGCTGTTCAACCTGGTGCGTGCCGTTACCCAGCCGTACCCGGGCGCCTTCTGCGCCGTAGGCGAGCACAAGCTGATCGTCTGGAGCGCTGAAGTCGTCAAGGGCAACGAAGGCCTGGCCCCAGGCCGCGTGATCAGCGTCAACCCGCTGCGCATCGCTTGCGCTGAAGACTCCCTGGTGGTCAAGTTCGGCCAGCGCAACGAAAACGGCCTGTACCTGGCTGGCCCGTCCCTGGCTGATGAACTGGGCCTGGTGGACGGTTCCGTACTGCGCGGCGCCGAGTCTGGCCGCAAGCCACGCCGTACCCGCGTACTGATCCTGGGTGTGAACGGTTTTATCGGTAACCACCTGTCCGAGCGCCTGCTGCGTGACGACCGTTACGAAATCTACGGCCTGGACATTGGCTCCGACGCGATCGAGCGCCTGCGCAGCCACCCGAACTTCCACTACGTGGAAGGCGACATCAGCATTCACTCCGAGTGGATCGAGTACCACATCAAGAAGTGCGACGTGGTCCTGCCGCTGGTGGCCATCGCCACCCCGATCGAATACACCCGCAACCCGCTGCGCGTATTTGAACTGGACTTCGAAGAGAACCTGAAACTGGTTCGCTACTGCGTGAAGTACAACAAGCGCGTGATCTTCCCGTCGACCTCCGAAGTGTATGGCATGTGCCAGGACCAGTACTTCGACGAAGACACCTCCAACCTGGTGGTGGGCCCGGTCAACAAGCAGCGCTGGATCTACTCGGTCTCCAAGCAACTGCTGGACCGCGTGATCTGGGCTTACGGCGACAAAGGCCTGAAGTTCACCCTGTTCCGTCCATTCAACTGGATGGGCCCGCGCCTCGACCGCCTGGACTCGGCCCGTATCGGCAGTTCGCGCGCCATCACCCAACTGATCCTGAACCTGGTGGAAGGTACGCCAATCCGCCTGTTCGACGGTGGCGAGCAGAAGCGTTGCTTCACTGACATCGCCGACGGCATCGAAGCCCTGGCCCGCATCATTGATAACGACAACGATAACTGCAACGGTCAGATCATCAACATCGGCAACCCGGAAAACGAAGCCAGCATCCGTCAGCTGGGCGAAGAACTGCTGCGTCAGTTCGAAGCTCACCCGCTGCGTGCCAACTTCCCTCCGTTCGCCGGTTTCCGCGACGTAGAGAGCAAGGCGTTCTACGGCACTGGTTACCAGGACGTGGCACACCGCAAGCCAAGCATCGACAACGCCAAGCGCCTGCTGAACTGGGAGCCAACCGTTGAGATGAGTGAAACCATCGGCAACACCCTGGATTTCTTCCTGCGTGAAGCCATGCTCGAAATCGCGGACAAGCGCTAATGCAGGCGGGTCTACGCATCGACGTCGACACCTACCGAGGCACCCGTGAAGGGGTGCCAAGGTTGTTGGAGTCGCTTGATGAAGCCGGGGTCAAGGCGACCTTCTTCTTCAGCGTCGGGCCGGACAACATGGGGCGCCACTTGTGGCGCCTGATCCGCCCGCAATTTTTGTGGAAGATGCTGCGCTCCAATGCTGCCGGTTTGTACGGCTGGGACATTTTGCTCGCCGGCACTGCCTGGCCGGGCAAACCCATCGGCCGCGACCTGGGGCATCTGATGCGCCAGGCCAAGGCTGCCGGGCATGAAGTCGGCCTGCACGCCTGGGATCACCACGGCTGGCAAGCCAACACCGGAAGCTGGAGCGACGCACAGCTGATCGAGCAGATCCGCCGTGGCGTCGACACCCTGAGCGACATCCTCGGTGAGCGCATCGACTGTTCAGCCGCTGCCGGCTGGCGTGCCGATGAGCGTGTGGTGCAAGCCAAGCAACAGTTCAACTTCCGTTACAACAGCGATTGCCGTGGTACCTGCCTGTTCCGGCCAACCCTGGCGGATGGCAGTGCCGGCACGCCACAAATTCCGGTGGACATGCCGACCTTCGACGAAGTCGTGGGCCCGGTGGTGGCCGCCAAGGATTTCAATGCGTACATCCTCGACCGCTTCAAGCCGTCGAAGCTCAACGTTTATACGATCCACGCAGAAGTAGAAGGGATTCTGATGGCCAATGATTTTCGCCAGTTGCTCGCCCAGGCAGGGCAGCGCGGCATCGAGTTCAAACCGTTGGGCGACCTGTTGCCCGCCGACGTGACCACCCTGCCCCAGCAACAACTGGTGCGCGGTGTACTGAGCGGCCGTGAAGGCTGGCTCGGAGTGCAAAAGGCATGATCCGGCGCTGGGCCCTGCCCCTGCTCTTGCTGGCTTTCGGGGTGTTCTACCTGATCCCGTTGGCCACCCACGGGCTGTGGATTCCCGACGAGACCCGCTATGCGCAGATCAGCCAGGAAATGCTGCTGACCGGCAAATGGGCCTCGCCGCACTTCATGGGGATTCGCTACTTCGAAAAACCTGCGGCCGGGTACTGGATGATCGCGCTGGGCCAGGCGATCTTTGGCCAGAACCTGTTCGGTGTGCGTTTTGCTTCTGCCTTGAGCACCGGCCTGAGCATCCTGCTGGTGTACGTCGTGGCCCGGCGTTTGTGGAACGACCCGCGCAAGAGCCTGGTCAGCGCCGTGCTGTACATGAGTTTCGTCAGCGTGGCGTTCTTGGCGGGCTACGCCAACCTCGACCCGCAGTTCACCTTCTGGGTCAACCTGACCGGGGCTGCGCTGTGGTTCTGCTTCGACAGCACTACAACCCGTGGCCGCCTGTGGTCGTGGGCCTTGCTCGGGTTCGCCTGCGGTATGGGCTTCATGACCAAGGGCTTTCTCGCCTGGTTGCTGCCGGTGCTGATCGCCCTGCCCTACATGGTCTGGCAAAAACGCATCCGTGAGCTGCTCACCTATGGCCTGGTGGCCGTGGTGGTGGCGATTCTCGTGAGCCTGCCCTGGGCGCTGATGGTGCATGCCCAGGAGCCGGATTACTGGAACTTCTTCTTCTGGCACGAGCACATCCAGCGCTTTGCCGGCGACGATGCGCAACACGCCGAGCCGTTCTGGTACTACCTGCCACTGCTGGTCGCGTTCAGCCTGCCGTGGATGGCGTTGCTGCCGTCCACCGTGAAACAGGCGTGGCTGGAAAAGCGCGGCGCCAAAATAGCCTTCCTGCTGCTGTGGCTGCTGATGCCGCTGGCGTTTTTCAGCCTGGCTAAGGGCAAGCTGCCGTCATACATCATGCCGTGCCTGCTGCCCCTGGCGTTGCTGATGGGTCATACCCTGGCCGACAAGCTGGCCCAGGCCCGTGGCCGCGTACTGCGCATCAACGGCTGGCTGAACCTGATCATCGGTGTGCTGGGGCTGTTGGCCCTGACCTGGTTCCAATTGAAGAAGCCAGTGTATGAGCACGGCCAGGAAACCTTAAGCCTGGTGCTGGTGTTCGTATTCTTGTTCGGCTGGATCATCGCCAACCTGCTGCAAGCCGCCCGCCCACTGCATATGTGGGCCGCGCCGGTGATTGGCAGCTGGTTGCTGGTGGCGCTGGTACCGGCCGCGTTGCCGCACTCGGTGGTTTATAACAAGACCCCGGACCAGTTCATCATCGATCACCTCCAGGAACTGCAGCCCACCAGCGCGTTGCTGAGTAACGACCTGGGTGCCGCATCGGCCTTGTCCTGGCGCCTGCAACGCCCTGAAGTGATGCTTTACAACACCGTTGGCGAAGTGAAATACGGCATCGCCTTCCCGGACACCGCCTACCGCAAAATCGATGCCGCCCATGTCGAGCAATGGATGAACGATGCGCGCAAACAAGGTTCGGTGGGTGTGGTGATGCGCGTCAAGGGTGACGACGAGCGCCAGGAAGTGGACCTGCTGCCTAAAGACGGCAAGCGCTACGAGCAAGGCAATATCGTGATTTTGATCTTCCCGCAGAGTGCGCCATGACCACGCTGCTGCTGTTGTTATCCGCCTGTTTGCTGACCTGCATGGGCCAGGTGTCCCAGAAGTTTGCCGTGGAAGGCTGGCGTGACCAGCCCGACGGCTGGGCCCTCAAGCTGCGCTCGCCGTGGCTGTGGTCGGCGCTGGTGTGCCTGGGCCTGGGTTTGCTGGTGTGGCTGCTGGTGCTGCAACGCCTGGAAGTCGGCATCGCCTACCCGATGCTCAGCCTGAATTTTGTACTGGTCACGCTGGTCGCGCGCTTTGTGTTCCACGAACACATCGATGGCCGCCACTGGTTCGGCGTGCTGATGGTGATTGCCGGTGTGGTACTGCTGGGGCGTCAGGTATGAGTCGCGCTCGCGGTTTTGCCCTGGCCCTGGGCAGTGTTGCGCTGGTGAGCGGTGCCCAGTTGGGCATGCGCTGGAGTATGACGCGCCTGCCGCTGCCTACCGAATGGCTGGCAGCCTTTAACAGTGGCGCCATCGACCTCGGCGCACTGGGCGTGGTGATCCTCGCGATTATCGCCTATGCCCTGTCGATGCTCTGCTGGCTCGGCGCGCTGAAAGACCTGCCGCTGGGGCGCGCCTACTCGCTGCTCAGCATCAGCTACGCGCTGGTGTACCTGCTGGCCGCCAGCCTGCCGGTGTTCAACGAACATTTTTCGCTTTCAAAAACTGCGGGAGTGGCCTTGGTCATCCTCGGAGTCCTGACTATCAACTCTCGTCGTGCTAGCACCACAAGTCCCAGGAATGCCCCATGAAAATCAGTGTATTTGGTAGTGGTTACGTCGGTCTGGTGCAGGCCACCGTATTGGCCGAAGTCGGTCACGATGTCATCTGCATGGACGTTGACGAGAACAAGGTCAAGTTGCTGCAACAGGGCCACGTGAGCATTTTCGAGCCGGGCCTGGCAGCGATGGTCAAGGAGAACCTCGAAGGCGGACGCCTGACGTTTACCTATGACGAAAAACTGGCTGTCGAACACGGCGAAGTGCTATTTATCGCCGTGGGCACGCCTTCGGATGAAGACGGCTCGGCCGACCTGAAATACGTATTGTCCGTAGGCGATGCCGTGGCCCGTCACCGGGTACAGCCGGTGATCCTGGTGGAAAAATCCACCGTGCCCGTCGGCACCGGTGACACCTTGCGCGCCCACATGGAAAAGGCCCTGCACCTGGCAGGCCGCCATCTGGAATTCGATATCGTCTCCAACCCGGAATTCCTCAAGGAAGGCTCGGCCGTCGCCGACTGCCGCCGCCCCGACCGCATCGTCATCGGCTGCGAGCGTGAAGAAGTGCGTGACGTGATGCGTGAGCTGTACGCGCCGTTCAACCGCAACCACGACCGCATTATCTTCATGGACCTGCGCAGCGCCGAACTGACCAAGTACGCCGCCAACTGCATGCTGGCCACCAAGATCAGCTTTATCAACCAGATCGCCGAATTGGCCGAACACCTGGGTGCCGACATCGAAGCCGTGCGCCTGGGCATTGGTGCCGACTCGCGTATCGGTTACCACTTCATCTACCCGGGCTGCGGTTATGGCGGTTCGTGCTTCCCCAAAGACATGCGCGCCCTGATCCACAGCGCCAAGGCCGCCAATTGCTCCAGCGACCTGCTGGAAGCCGTGGAAGCCATCAACCAGCGCCAGAAGAGCAAACTGTTCGAACGCGCCAATGCGTTCTTCAAGGGCAACCTCAAGGGCAAGACCTTCGCCTTGTGGGGCCTGGCGTTCAAGCCCAACACCGACGACATGCGCGATGCGCCAAGCCGGGTGCTGATGGAAGCCTTGTGGGCCGCCGGCGCCAATGTGCGTGCGTTTGACCCGGAAGCCATGCAGGAAACCCAGCGTATCTACGGCGATGACCCGCGCCTGATGCTGATGGGCACCCCGGAATCGACCTTGAGCGGCTCCGACGCCTTGATCATTTGCACCGAATGGCAGCAGTTCAAGGCACCGGACTTCGACTTGATCCAACAACGCCTGAAAACCCCGGTGATCTTCGACGGCCGCAACCTGTACGACGGCGAACGCCTGGCGCGCAAGGGCATCCAGTACTTCCCGATGGGCCGCGGCGATTCCTGCAGCTTGCCGATCCCCCAGCAAAACTGGGTGCCTCAGGCCGAGGAAGCCTAAGACGTGGACAAAGTTCATCCGCCCCTGCTCAGCCCGACGATCCGCCGACACTCATGGGTGCTGGGGCTGCTGGCACTGGTCCTGTTTATCGCAGGCAACTGGAACCAGGCAATCATCGGTTTTGACTCGCGCTTCGTGCTGTTCGCCCAGGAGATGCTGCGCCATGGGCCGGGGTTCTTCCCGACGACGTACGGGCAACCTTACGCCGATTACCTGGCCACCTCGACGCTGCTGACCTGGCTGCTGTCGTTGCCTTTGGGGCAGGTGACCAGCCTCACGGCCTGGCTGCCGACGGCCATCGCTTCGGCGCTGGTCGTGGTGCTGATCTACCGGCTGACGGCGCCCTACTCCCTGCGCTGGGCGCTGCTGAGCATCGCTGTAATGCTGCTCAGCAGTACCTTCATCAGCGAAACCCGTGCGGTGTCGCTGGACCAGATGCTGGCCGCCGTGGCCCTGGCAGTGTTTTACCTGGGTTATGCCCATGACCACTTCGGTGCCGGCAAACGTCTGCACTGGCTGTTCCTGCTGCTGATCCTGGGGTTCGCGATCCGTGGGCCGATTGGCCTGGTGATTCCCACCGGCATGCTCTGCAGCTATTACCTGATCAATCGCCAATGGCGGCAGTTGTTCAGCTTTGGCCTGTTGGCGCTGGCGTTGCTGGCCGCGTGTATCGGCCTTCTGTTGCTGCTGGCCAAGCTCAGCGGCGGTGAAACGTTCATGCAGGACGTGATCCGCATGCAGTTCCTCGGCCGCATGGACGGTACCGAAGGCTCTAGCAGCAAGCTGTATTACTTCACCAGCTCGATGGGCAATTACGCACCTGCCTTTCCACTGGCAATACTGGCGCTGATTGCGATTGTTGCCGGTGGCCGCGAAGACAAGGGCCCGGCGCTGAAACTGGTGCTGTACTGCCTGGCAGCGGGCCTGATCGTGATGATCGGCTTGTCGGTGCCCCAGGCGAAGAAAGCCCGCTATGTGCTGCCGATGCTGCCGATGGCGGCGATCATCGCCGCGTATCCGTTCCAGGTGTCACGCGGCAAACTGTTCGCCGGGCTGCGCTGGCTGATGCTCGCGCTTTGGACGGTCATTCCGGGGCTGCTGATCGCAGGCTTGTTCGTGGCGCGTCATCGCTTCCCTGAGCAGATCGGCAGCCTCAATCCGGTGTTCGGCATCCTGATAGGCATCCAGACGCTTACCCTCGGGTTGCTGTTCAACCGGCGCCTGCGCTACCTGGGCCCGGCCTTCGCCGCGGTACTGGCGGTGTGGCTGGCCTATATCGTGATGGTCGAGCCGTTGGAGCGCCGCCTGTATGACACGCGCACCTTTACCCTGCAGGCCCAGGCGCTGATCCTGAAAGAACGCGCGCCACTGGTGCTGCACGCGCTGGGCAAGGACGCGAAAGCCATCAAGTTCATGGTCAACCTCGACTGCGACCGGGTACCGCTGTTTACCCAGTTGCCTGCCGAGCTGGCACCGATCCAGGCCCCTGCCTGGCTGATCATGAGCCAGGCGGACTATGAAGGCTTGAGCGACCCGCGTTTTCGCTCACTGGAACCGGTGCTGACCGGCCAGTTCGACAAGAACCCCTATGTGCTGCTGCACTTGACCAAAACCGCACAACCTTGATACCGGGCAATGGGATAAGCGGCGCAGACCGCTTATCCCGCGCCAGTACTGTCCGTAGTTATATATCCAAGTGCATGTAAGAAACTTCTTTATCCGTTCAACTTCGAAACTTTCCGGATAGTAACTATCGAGAAAGATCCTACGCATCTATCCGCAACTACCGATGCAACCCCCCTTCCCGCTCCAAGTCCCCGACTGTAGACTCGCCTGCCTAGTGAGTTAATTATTTAATACCTTCCAAGTATTTTCAGGCGTACCAAAGGCTCGGTGCAGGGCCCTCCTGTGTCTCTTGCAGGAACCTCAACAAAAAAACATCCACCGCACTGCGCCTATTTAAAAAGAGCTGGAATAACAATAAGTAAGTTTTAAACAGCACATCATCCTGCCGTTTATTTCATTTAGAGGAATGCTCCGTGTCCGACCATCGATTGTCCGTCCCCTCTTTTCCGGCAGGCTCCCCCTTATCCGAATCCGCAGCACCTTTATCCCGCGAACAGGTGAATGTGGGTTACATCCCACTACCAAAACTCGACCGGCTGATGGAACTGCGCGATGCGCTGGTAGTGCTCAAAGGCCCGCTGGCCAACGACCCCTCCCTGCGGGAAAACGTACAGAACCTGCTCATCAATGAGGAAACCAATGATCGGGTGCTGGGCAAAATCAGCAGCCCCCTGCCGCCCCCAACCCGCCTGATACCCTTTGGCTAAAGGCGATTTAACTGCAAAAATACTGCACTTGACCCGCATTAATATGCATTGGCGGCAACTTTGTTCGGTTGGCACACTGCGCAGGTTCCTCCCCCAAATGCAGGAACTTTTGAAGGGCTTTTCCGGGAAACCAGGCAAGCCTTTTTTTTCGCCCGTTTTTTATGGATCGCCTGTAAATGCTCGCTCGCTGGTTACCCGCTGCCATTAATACCCGCCCCGCCGAGTGGAGTCGTGCCGCCATCGGCATGGCCCTGGGCACAATGTTCAGTGTCTGGGTGTGTGCCCAGGTGTTTGGGATGGAGGTGGCCTTGCACCTGATAGGCCCGCTGGGGGCATCGGCGGTGCTGCTGTTTGCCGTGTCTTCGGGTGCGCTGGCCCAACCCTGGTCGATCATTGGCAGCTACCTGTGTGCCGGAGTCGTCGCACTGCTGGTTGCGCGGGTGTTGGGACGTACGTTAGGCAGCGCGTGCCTGGCGGCCGGGATGACCGTCATCCTGATCTGCTGGCTGCGCTGCCTGCATCCACCTGCGGGTGGGCTGGCCATGAGCCTGGTACTGGCTGATCCCGCCTCGATCGCCCTCGGCTGGCAGGAAATGGGCGCGGTCATGCTGGGGGCCGCCGTCATGTTGGCGTGCGCCCTGGCCTACAATAACGCCACGCGCACGCGTTATCCCAAGGGAACAAGTGAACCCGCTGCGCCGAGCTTCATGCCAACGGCCGTCGAAAACCCCGGCATCAGCGCCGAAGACCTGAAGCTGGCACTGGCCGAGCGCGAGCAGTTCCTGGACGTAACCCCACAGGAGCTGGAAGAACTGATCCAGGCCAGCGAACGGTATGCCCGGCGACGTGCCATCGGCGCAGTTTTCCAGCGCTAGGGCCAGCGCGGTCCCTAAGGCAAAAATGCAAAAACGACCTGCATGATTCCGACTTGTACTGGGCAAATTTGCACTGGTAGGATCGCGAGAAGGTTCGCCCGCGAACATCTTGATAAAGAACAATAAAAGCAGGGAGTTAGAGATGACTGCTCAGGTTTCATCCGAGGCAAGCAGCGCCGGGATTGTGCAAGACGAGGTCCTGGCGCACGTACGCAACCACATAGGCCACCTGACCCTCAATCGCCCCGCCGGCCTGAATGCCATTACCCTGGACATGGTCCGTAGCCTCAGCCGGCAGTTGCAGGCGTGGGCGGACGATCCCAACGTACATGCCGTGGTGTTGCGCGGTGCCGGTGAAAAAGCCTTCTGCGCCGGCGGTGACATTCGCTCGCTGTACGACAGCTTCAAGAACGGCGACACACTCCACGAAGACTTCTTCATCGAGGAATACGCCCTCGACCTGGCCATTCATAATTACCGCAAGCCGGTCCTGGCGCTGATGGACGGCTTTGTCCTGGGCGGCGGCATGGGCCTGGTGCAAGGCGCCGACCTGCGCGTGGTCACCGAGCGCAGCCGCCTGGCGATGCCGGAAGTGGCCATCGGTTATTTCCCTGACGTGGGCGGCAGCTATTTCCTGCCGCGTATTCCCGGGGAACTGGGGATCTACCTCGGCGTGACCGGCGTGCAGATTCGCGCGGCCGACGCCCTGTACTGCGGGCTTGCAGACTGGTACCTCGACAGCGCCAGAGTCGCCGACCTCGACCACCAACTCGACCGCCTGGAATGGCACGAAACACCGCTCAAGGACCTGCAAGGTCTGCTGGCGAGCATGGCGGTGCAGCAATTGCCCGACGCGCCACTGATAGCCCTGCGCCCGGCCATCGACCACTTCTTTGCCTTGCCGGATGTGGCGAGCATCGTCGAGCAGTTGCAGCAAGTCACCGTTGCCGACAGCCATGACTGGGCATTGACCACCGCCAGCCTGATGCAAACCCGCTCGCCCCTGGCCATGGCCGTGACCCTGCAAATGCTGCGCCGCGGGCGCCACTTGCCGCTGGAGCAGTGCTTTGCCCTGGAACTGCACCTGGACCGCCAATGGTTCGCCCGTGGTGACCTGATCGAAGGCGTGCGCGCCCTGCTGATCGACAAGGACAAAACCCCTCGCTGGAACCCTCCGACGCTGCAGGCGCTGGACGCCGCCCATGTCGAGAGCTTCTTCCACGACTTCGCGCAGAACGGGAACTAAATCATGCAAGACATTGAATACACTGAAGAACAAGTCATGATTCGCGACATGGCTCGGGACTTTGCCCGTGGTGAAATTGCACCCCATGCCCAGGCCTGGGAAAAAGCCGGCTGGATCGACGACGCCCTCGTCGCCAAGATGGGCGAGCTGGGGCTGCTGGGTATGGTCGTACCCGAGGAATGGGGCGGCACCTACGTCGACTACGTGGCCTACGCCTTGGCGGTGGAAGAGATTTCTGCCGGTGACGGCGCTACCGGCGCGCTGATGAGTATCCATAATTCAGTAGGTTGCGGGCCAATCCTCAACTACGGCTCACAAGCACAAAAGGAAACCTGGCTGGCTGAACTGGCCAGCGGCCAAGCCATCGGCTGCTTCTGCCTGACCGAACCCCAGGCCGGTTCCGAAGCGCACAACCTGCGCACCCGTGCCGAACTGCGCGACGGCCAGTGGGTGATCAACGGCGCCAAGCAATTTGTCAGTAACGGCAAGCGCGCCAAACTGGCGATCGTGTTTGCGGTGACCGACCCGGACCTGGGCAAAAAAGGCATCTCGGCCTTCCTCGTTCCTACCAACACCCCGGGATTCGTGGTGGACCGTACCGAACACAAAATGGGCATTCGTGCCTCGGACACCTGCGCCGTCACCCTCAACCAATGCACGGTGCCAGAAGCCAACCTGCTGGGTGAGCGCGGTAAAGGCCTGGCCATCGCCCTGTCCAACCTGGAAGGCGGCCGCATCGGGATTGCCGCCCAGGCACTGGGGATCGCCCGTGCCGCGTTTGAAGCGGCGCTGGCCTATGCCCGAGACCGGGTGCAGTTCGACAAGGCGATCATTGAGCACCAGAGCGTGGCCAACCTGCTGGCCGACATGCAAACCCGCCTGAATGCCGCGCGCTTGTTGATCCTGCATGCCGCCAGGCTGCGCAGCGCAGGCAAACCGTGTCTGTCGGAAGCCTCCCAGGCCAAGCTGTTTGCCTCGGAAATGGCCGAGAAGGTGTGCTCGTCGGCGATGCAGATTCATGGGGGTTACGGCTATCTGGAGGATTACCCGGTGGAGCGTTACTACCGGGATGCGCGGATTACCCAGATTTACGAGGGCACCAGCGAGATTCAGCGGATGGTGATTGCTCGAGAGCTTAAGAACTACGAACTATAACTGGCACAGCGCAAAACTAATTGTGGGAGCGGGCTTGCTCGCGAAAGCGTTGGATCAGTCGATAGATTCAGCGACTGATACTCCGCTTTCGCGAGCAAGCCCGCTCCCACATTTAGATCTCCAGCATATTGAGGTGCCGGGTTATTTGTCCTTGAACTCCGGCGCGCGCTTGGCTACAAACGCCGCCATGCCTTCCTTCTGATCCAGTGTGGCAAACGCCGCATGGAACACTCGGCGCTCAAAGCGCACGCCTTCAGACAGGCTCACTTCAAACGCGCGGTTGACGCTTTCCTTGACCATCATGCTGATGGGCACCGATTTGCTGGCGATCAGGGTCGCGACTTTCAAGGCTTCGTCCAGCAGCTCATCCGCCGGCACTATCCGCGCGACAATCCCGCAGCGCTCCGCTTCCACGGCATCGATAAACCGCCCGGTCAGGCACATTTCCATGGCCTTGGCCTTGCCCACGGCACGGGTAAGGCGCTGGGTGCCGCCCATGCCCGGCAGCACGCCGAGGTTGATTTCCGGCTGGCCAAACTTGGCGTTGTCACCGGCCAGGATGAAGTCGCACATCAAGGCCAGCTCACAACCGCCGCCCAGGGCGAAGCCGTTGACCGCCGCGATGATCGGCTTGCGGCGGTTAGCCACGCGGTCGCTGTCGCTGAACAGGTCGTCCAGATAGATTTGCGGGTAGGTCAGCTCAGCCATTTCCTTGATGTCGGCACCGGCGGCAAAGGCTTTTTTCGAGCCAGTGAGCACGATGCAGCCGATTTCCGGGTTGGCTTCCAGGCTGTCCAGTGCCTGGTTCAGCTCACTGACCAACTGCGCGTTCAAGGCGTTCAGCGCTTGCGGGCGATTGAGGGTGATCAGCCCGACCCGGCCCTGGACGTCCAGCAAAATGGTTTCGTAACTCATATGTGCTCCTCAGAGATTGCGTGAGATGACCATGCGTTGAATATCGCTGGTGCCTTCGTAAATCTGGCAGACCCGTACATCGCGGTAGATCCGCTCCAGTGGAAAGTCGCTCAGGTAACCGTAACCGCCGAGGGTTTGCAATGCTTGCGAACAGACCTTTTCGGCCATTTCCGAAGCAAACAGCTTGGCCATGGACGCTTCCACCAGCGCCGGCTTGCCACTGTCACGCAGGGCGGCAGCGTAATGCACCATCTGCCGGGCGACGGCGATTTGCGTGGCCATATCTGCCAGGCGGAAGGCCGCGGCCTGGTGCTCGATGATCGGTTTACCGAAGCTTTCCCGCTCACGGGCGTAATCCCGGGCCGCTTCAAACGCCGCCCGCGCCATGCCCACCGCTTGCGAGGCAATGCCGACGCGCCCGCCTTCGAGGTTGGCCAGGGCGATCCGGTAACCTTCGCCCTCCTCGCCCAAACGGTTGGCCACCGGCACTTTCAGGTCTTCAAACAGGATCTGGCAGGTGTCGGAGGCGTGCTGGCCGAGCTTGTCCTCGACCCGCGCCACGCTGTAGCCCGGCGAATCGGTGGGCACGATAAACGCGCTGATGCCGCGCTTGCCGGCGGCCGGGTCGGTGACCGCAAACACAATCACGATCCCGGCGTTTTGCCCGGAGGTGATGAACTGTTTGCAGCCATTTAACACATAGTGATCGCCCTCCAGCCGGGCACGGGTTTTCAGGCCGCTGGCGTCGGAACCGGCCTGGGGCTCGGTCAAGGCAAACGCGCCGAGCATTGCGCCGCTGGCCAGGGGTTTAAGGAACTGTTCTCTCTGTTGATCGTTGCCGAACTTGAGGATCGGCACGCAGCCCACGGAGTTGTGCACGCTCATGATGGTTGAGCAGGCGCCGTCGCCGGCGGCGATTTCTTCCAGGGCCATGGCGTAGGCCAGGTAGCCGGTGTCGCAACCGCCCCATTCTTCCGGGACCAGCATGCCGAAAAAGCCCAGCTCGGCCATTTCACCGATGGCTTCCTTGGGAAAGCGATGCTCGCGGTCCCACTCGGCGGCGAACGGCTTGAGGCGTTCCTGGGCAAATTGCCGGGCGGCTTCGCTGATTTGCAGTTGTTCGTCATTCGGGAGCATAGATGTTCCTTAGTACAGGCATTCAACGGCCATGGCCGTGGCTTCACCGCCGCCGATGCAGATCGCCGCAACGCCGCGCTTGAGGCCTTTCTGGCGCAGGGCCGAAAGCAGGGTCACCAGGATCCGCGCGCCGGACGCGCCAATCGGATGGCCCAGAGCGCAGGCGCCGCCGTGGATATTGACCTTGCTGTGGGGGATTTCCAGCTTGCTCATGGTTACCAGGCTGACCACGGCAAAGGCTTCGTTGATCTCAAACAGGTCGACCTCATCGAGGTTCCAGCCGGTCTTGCTCATCAGCTTGCGGATCGCACCTACCGGCGCTACCGGGAACAGGCCCGGCTCATCGGCAAAGGCTGCGTGGCCATGGATCACCGCCAGCGGCTTGAGCCCGCGCTTGTGGGCTTCAGATTCGCGCATCAGCAGCAGCGCTGCCGCACCGTCAGAAATCGAGCTGGAGTTGGCTGCCGTCACGGTGCCGCCTTCGCGGAAGGCAGGCTTGAGCGTGGCGATCTTGTCGAGCTTGGCTTTGGGTGGCTGCTCGTCGTGGGTGATGGTTTTCTGTTCCTTGCCCACCGTCACCTGCACCGGCACGATTTCGGCGATGAAGTTACCGTCGGTGATCGCCTGTTGCGCGCGGATCAGGGAAGCAATGGCGAACGCGTCCTGAGCCTCACGGGAAAAGCCGTTGTGCTCGGCGCAGTCTTCGGCAAAGGTGCCCATCAGGCGGCCCTTGTCGTAGGCGTCCTCGAGGCCGTCGAGGAACATGTGGTCGAGCACCCGGCCGTGGCCCATGCGGTAACCGCTGCGGGCGCGATCCAGCAGGTATGGGGCGTTGGACATGCTCTCCATGCCACCGGCGATGACGACATCAACGCTGCCCGCCAGCAACGAGTCATGGGCCAGGATGGTGGCTTCCATGCCTGAGCCGCACATTTTGTTGAGGGTGGTGCAGCGGGTCGATTTGTCCAGGCCAGCACCCAGGGCAGCCTGGCGCGCAGGCGCCTGGCCGAGACCGGCGGGCAGCACGCAACCGAACAGCACTTCATCCACGGCATCGGTGGCGATACCGGCACGCTCGACGGCCGCACGAATCGCCGCAGCACCCAGCTGTGGTGCGGTCAGGCCTTTGAGATCGCCCTGGAACCCGCCCATAGGGGTACGTACCGCGCTGACAATTACGATTGGATCAGTCATGCAAAATCTCCTTATTTAGCCGCCATGCGCAAGGCACCGTCGAGACGGATCACCTCGCCGTTGAGCATGCTGTTTTCAATGATATGCCGCACCAGCGCGGCGTACTCACTTGGCTTGCCCAGGCGAGGCGGGAATGGAACGCCAGCGGCCAGCGACTCGCGCACTTCAGGGGTCATGCCGGCCATCATCGGTGTTTCGAAAATGCCGGGAGCGATGGTCATCACCCGAATCCCGTAGCGCGCCAGTTCACGGGCGGCAGGCAGAGTCAGGCTGGCGATCGCGCCTTTGGACGCGGCATACGCCGCCTGACCGATCTGGCCGTCAAAGGCTGCCACCGAGGCGGTGTTGATGATCACGCCGCGCTCGCCATCGGCATTCGCCTCGGTTTCAGCGATGGCCGCGGCTGCCAGGCGCAGCAGGTTGAAACTGCCGATCAGGTTGACGTTGATCACCTGGGCGAAGTTGGCCAGAACATGAGGGCCATTCTTGCCAAGGATTTTCTCGCCACGCACCACACCGGCGCAGTTGACCAGCCCGTGCAAACCACCAAAGGCAGCAACGGTAGCCTGCACCGCCGCTTCGGCGGCGGCTTCCTGGCTGATATCCGCGACCACGCTGCGCGCCTGCCCGCCGAGTTTTTTCGCCTGCGCGGCGACTGCGTCGGCGTTCAGGTCCACCAGCATCACCTTGGCACCCGCCGCTACGAGCATCTCGGCCGTTGCCGCACCGAGGCCTGAAGCGCCGCCACTGACCAGAAAAACCTTGTTCTCAATCTGCATCACTGTTTCCTTGAAAGAGGGATTACGCCGTGGCCGCCTGGACCTTGGCAATTTCCTGATTACGCAAAATGAAGCGTTGCAGCTTGCCGCTCGGGGTCTTGGGCAGCTCGCTGACAAATTCGATTTCCCGTGGGTACGAGTGCGCGGCCAGGCGCTTGCGCACATGCTGGCGCAGCTCCTCGGCCAGGGCTGGCTCGGCGCGGTACTGCTCGCTGAGCACCACAAAGGCTTTGACGATCTCGGTGCGTTCCGGGCAGGGCTTGCCCACCACCGCGGCTTCCACGACCGCCGGGTGCTCGATCAAGGCGCTTTCCACATCGAACGGCCCGACCCGGTAGCCGGAGGTGGTGATCACATCATCGCTGCGCCCGACAAAGCTGATGCTGCCGTCGGGGTTCAGCTCCACGGTATCGCCGCTGAGGTAGTACTTGCCGACGAAGGCTTTGGTCTTGACGCCGTCGTAACCGGCGAACCAACACATCGGCGATTGTTCGCGGTCGATGGCGAGGATGCCCGGCTGGCCGGCGGGCAGTTCCTGATGGTTGTCGTCCAATACCACGATGCGATGGCCCGGCGAGGCAAACCCGGCGGAGCCAATATGCACCGGGTGTTCCAGGCCGTGGTGGTTGCACAGCACCATGCCCAATTCGGTCTGGCCGTAGTGGTCATGGATGGTCACGCCGAGGTTGTCGGCGAACCAGCGGATCACTTCCGGGTTCAACGGCTCGCCGGCGCTGCTGACAATGCGCAGCTTGCCTTTGATCGACTTGGCGAACTGCTCGCCGCCGGCAATCAGCAAGCGGTAGGCCGTGGGCGAGCCCGTGAGGTTGGTGATGCCGTATTTGTTGATGACGCGGCAGGTGCTTTCGAGGGTGAACGGGCCGTCGTAGAAGGTGATCGGGTGGCCCATGGACAGCGGGCCGGTCACGCCGAAATAGATGCCGTAGGCCCAGCCCGGATCGGCGACGTTCCAGAATGCGTCTTCGGGGCGCAGGTCTACGGCGTCGCGGGTGTAGCTCTGGAACGCGACGATCGCCTTGAGGGGTACTGCCAGGGATTTCGACGGGCCGGTGGTGCCGGAGGTGAACATCAGCAGGAACGGGTCTTCGGCGCCCAGCAATACGGGTTCGCAGACATTGGAATAGTTGGGCAGCTCGGCCCAGAAGCTGAAATCGCCACGCACGATGCCTTCACCGTTGGGGCCGGCGACGGTAACGATGGTTGGGCAGTCGGCTACTTCATTGAGCTTGGGGCGGTTTACGGCGTCAGTCACCACCAGCGCTGCGCCGGAGCTGTTCAGGCGGTGTTCGATGGCCTTGGGGCCAAAGGCGGTGAACAAGGGCTGATACACCGCGCCGATGCGCCAGGTGGCGAGCACTACCACCAGCAGCTCGGCGGTGCGGGGCAGGAGGCCTGCTACCTTGTCTGCGCGTTTGACGCCCTGGGCCAGCAGGAAGTTGGCGAAGCGTGCGGCCTGGTCTTGTAATTGGGTGAAGGTGGAGGTGGCGCTGCGGCCGTCCTTGCCTTCCCAGAACAGTGCGATGCGGCCGGGCAATGCGTGGCGGTCGCAGCATTCGACGCAGGCGTTCAGCGTCTCTAGGTTGCCCGACAAGGCGGTGTCGACGGTGTGCTGGTAGTTGAACTGGGTGGTGGCAGCCGAGTAATCACGCATCGCTTCAAATCCCTGTGTGTTTTTTTGTTTTCAGGATGGGTACGTAGACCGGTGAAATAGTCGCTCTAGAGCGGTGGGCGGGCAATGGTCAAAGCTTTCAACTTGGTTGACTGGTTTGGCCAATGGGCTGCGTTTTGGGGGGGTATATCCGTTGCTGCGGTAACGGCCACTTAGGGTTCCGCTCTTACAGCGGCTCACTTTTGAACAGCGCAAAAGTAAGCAAAACGCTCTTGCCCCACCACTCGGCACCTCGCTTGGGCTCGGTGTGCCCTCTCTCCGGTATTACTGCGCGGGCCGCCGCGACGGGGCGTCCCTGCCCCGTCGCGGCTAAACCGGCGTCCTGCCGGTTTACCCGCTCCGTACTACCTGCGTTCGGCCAGCGTGGTTTAACGGGGCGCCTAAGATCAAGATCAAAAGCAGATCAAGAACACAGCGGCCTACCGGCCGGCTTGAGTGTGGTGAAGCAAAATCAAAAGCAAAAGCGGGCACGGTTCAAATGTGGGAGCGGGCTTGCTCGCGAAGGTCGTTAACGATGACGCTGGCATCCTGATTCAACGCGTCGTCCTCAGGTTTTTCGCGAGCAAGCCCGCTCCCACATAAAAGCAGTTCTGCTTTCGCTCTGGACCTTGACCTTGCCCTTGCTTCTAACACTCAGGTCGGCTTTCAGGCCGCCGTGCTCTTGATCTGCTTTTGATCTTGATCTTAGGCGCCCCGTTAACCACGATGGCCGCAAGTAGCACGGTGGAGCGGGTATGTACACCAAGAGCTCCCCCGATAGACCCCACCAATCACCCAGTCAGCCCAAGCGATTGGACGCAGCCCAGACATGCTTCTAACCTGACAACCTGCACCACCCAAGAAGCCCACCAATGATCGTCCGTCCCAAACCCAACCTGCTCGGTATCCTGTTCTCCCTCAAGGGCTCAATCGCCAAGCGCATCGCCTTGCGCAGCCTGGCGGTCACCCTGCTGGCTTCCGTCATCGTCCTGGTAGAAACCCTGCACCCGGCCTACTTCTCCAAAGTCAACGCCACACCCTTCACACTGCTCGGCCTGTCACTATCAATCTTCATGAGCTTTCGCAATAACGCCTGCTACGACCGCTGGTGGGAAGGCCGTAAACAACTGGGCCAGATGATCATTGAAGTACGCTCGCTGATCCGCGAAACCCAGGTCTTCAGCCCCGCCGAACGAGAAAGCATACTGCGTAGCCTGTGCGGTTTCGCCCACGGCCTGATCGCACGCTTGCGCCTGGAAAATGAGGCGCACGCCATCAAGCCCTGGATCAACGTCGAGGCCAACCACCCCAACCAACCCGACAGCATCCTGCAGCAACTCGGTGCCCGCTGCTCCAAACTGGCCGAACAAGGCCACATCAGCGACTGGCGCTACACCCAACTGGAAACCCGGCTGTACGGCCTCAGCCAGGTCCAGGCCTCGTGCGAACGCATCAAACACACCCCGCTGCCCTTCCCCTACACTTTGCTGCTTCACCGCACCATCTACCTGTTCTGCATCCTGCTGCCGTTTGCCATGGCCGAACCGCTGGGCTGGCTGACGCCGGTCTTCACGGCGATCGTCAGCTACACCTTCTTCGGCCTCGACGAAATCGGCGACGACCTCGAAGATCCCTTCGGCTTCGACGAAAACGACCTGCCCTGCAACGCCATCGTCCGCACCCTGGAACGCGAGATCCTGGCTGCCCTCGGTGAAACCGCGCTGCCGCCGGCCCTTGAGCCGATTGAGTTCGTGCTGACATGATGCGGGTTTGACACTCGCGGTGACCTGACCGAAGCTGATGGCTTTGCCCTAGCTGCCAAGCTTTCGGACGCCTGCATGTCAAAGTCACGCCGTTACTCCATCGTCGGCCTGTGCGCCCTGTTGTTTATTGTGCTGATCACCTGGTATTTCACCCGTACGCCGCCGGTGGTTGTGCCCCCGGCCATCGCCCACGGTTACGCCAAGGCGCTGAAACAGGCGCATAACGGCGAACCCGGCGCCGCCCGTGTGCTGTATCAACAACTGGGCCGCCCGGACCTGTCCGACGTACGTCGCGCTGCCCTGCATGCCGAACTGCCCAACTACCCCAGCCCCCAGGCCCTGAAGCTGGCGGACAAGGACCTGGCCAACGATGCGCCGATGGTGCGCGAGGCGGCGATTCACAGCATTGTCGGCCTGGTGCCCAGCGGCCAACGCACACTGTTGCTCGGGCCGCTACTGGATGACCCGGAGCAAAGCGTACGGTTTGCGGCTGCCAATGCCTTGCTTGGGCTCTCTCCCGACACCCTTGGCCTGTACTTCGGCCCGTTGCAGCAAGTGCTCGATGAATATGTGAAATTGCTCAAGGCCCAACCTGAAAGCCCCGAAGGCTGGATTCAACTCGCCCGCCTGTACATTCACAGCGCGCTGTTGCCCGACGCACAAAATGCCCTGGAACAGGCGATGCGCCTGCAACCGGACAACCTGCAAGCCGTCGTCGCGCAAATTGAGCTGCTGGACAAACAGGGCAAGGTCGACGAATCCCGCCAACTCCTGGCTAAACAGTTGCAAGCGCATCCCGAGTCGGCCTACCTGCAACATGCCCTGGGCATGTGGCTGCTGCACCACGGGGAACGCGCTTTTGCGCTGCTCAGCCTGTCCCGGGCGGTGGAGCTTGAGCCGAACAATCAGGATTACCGCTACGACCTGGCAACCACCCTGCACGCCCAGCAGGAACTGGAAGCCGCCCAGCGCCAGTTGGAAGAAATCGTCCAGCGCAACCCGGCCAATCGCAAGGCGCGGGTGTTGCTGGTCAATTACTGGAAGGAAACCGGCCAGTTGCAGAATGTGCAGGTGCTGCTGGCCCAACTGGAGCAGCAAAATCCGGACGACCCGGCGTTGCAGCAAGGGCTGTAGGCATAGCAAAAAGCTGTAATCAATACAAAACGTTGAACCGCCACTCGGCGCCACGGTCAAGTAAATATGGCGCGCCCTACCGGGCGTTCCCCTCTATTTGTACGTGACCCGAGGGCACTTCTTGTCTACATCCAAAGAGCTGTTCACAGCAAAGGCGGCCACCGGTATTGAAGGTCTGGATGACATTCTTTCCGGCGGGCTTTCGCGCAGCCATCTGTTCCTGCTCGAAGGTGAGCCGGGCACCGGTAAAACCACGGTGGCCCTGCACTTTCTCCAGGCCGGCGCCAGGAACGGCGAGCGATCGCTGTACATCACGCTGTCGGAAACCGAGCGTGAGCTGCGCCAGGGTGCCAAGTCCCACGGCTGGGACCTGGATGAACACATTCATATCTTTGAACTGACACCGCCGGAAAGCCTGCTCAACGCCGAGCACCAGCAGAGCCTGCTGTATTCCTCCGACCTTGAGCTGGGTGAAGCCACGCGGCAGATTTTCGAAGTGGTGGAGCGGGTCAAACCCACCCGCGTCGTCATCGACAGCCTCTCCGAAATTCGCTTGCTGGCGCAAAGCTCGTTGCGCTATCGCCGGCAGATCCTGGCGATCAAGCACTACTTCGTGCGCTACGAAGCCACCGTACTGTTGCTGGACGACCTGACCACCGAGTCCCTCGACAAAACCGTCCACAGCGTGGCCCACGGTGTGATTCGCCTGGAAGAACTGACCCCCAACTACGGCGCCGAACGCCGTCGGGTGCGGGTGGTTAAGTACCGTGGCCAGAAGTACCGCGGCGGCTTTCACGACTTCACCATCATGGAAGACGGCGTGCACGTGTTCCCACGTCTGGTAGCGGCCGAACACCGTGGCGGCTACAACCGCCAGACCTTGACCAGCGGCATCCGCGAGATGGACGCACTGCTGGGCGGCGGGATCGAGACCGGTTCCAGCACCTTGATCCTGGGCCCTGCCGGTACCGGCAAATCGCTGATCTCGATGATCTTCGCCGCAGCGGCCGTCGCCCGTGGCGAAAAAGCCGCGCTGTTCATTTTTGATGAAGAGTTGGGGCTGCTGTTCGAGCGCATGAAGAACATGGGCATCGACCTCGAAGCCCTGCAAGCCACCGGCAACCTGCTGATCGAACAAGTGGACGCCGCGGAGCTATCCCCCGGTGAGTTCTCCCACCGGGTGCGGCGCTGCGTGGATAAGCGTGGGATCAAGACCGTGGTGATCGACAGCATCAACGGCTACCAGGCCGCGATGCCGGAAGAGAACGCACTGATCCTGCACATGCACGAACTGCTGCTGTACCTCAACCGCCGTGGCGCCGCGACCTTCATGACCGTGGCCCAGCACGGGCTGGTGGGCGACATGCAGGCGCCGGTAGACATCACCTACCTCGCCGACACGGTCATTCTGCTGCGCTACTTCGAAGCCCTCGGCAAAGTCCGCCGGGCCATCTCCATCATCAAGAAACGCACCGGCAGCCACGAGTCGACGATCCGCGAATACCGCATCGGCGGACGTGGCATGACCATCGGCGAACCCCTTAATGCGTTCCAGGGCGTGCTGCGTGGCGTCCCCACCTACATGGGCACCGACAACCCGCTGCTCAAGGATGAAAGTTCATGAGTGGCGCACCCGCCATCTCCGAACGGGCGATCATTTTGGCGCCCTTGGGGCGCGACAGCTCCCTGGCGCTGATGATGCTCAACGAGGCTGGTTTCAACGGCATCATCGCCACTCATTTGCAGATGCTTTGCGAGGAGCTGGAACGTGGCGCCGGACTGCTGATCATCGCGGCCGAGGCCATGCATGGCGTCGACCTGGAACCGATACTCAGCCACCTGCACCAACAGCCGGCGTGGTCAGACCTGCCTATCGTACTGATGACCCATCACGGCGGCAGTGGGCAGAACGGTTCCTCGCGCTTGAGTACGCTGCTGGGCAACGTCACCTTCCTGGAACGGCCCTTCCATCCAATCACCCTGATCAGCCTGGTGACGACCGCGCTGCGCGGTCGTCGTCGGCAATACGAAGCCCGCGATCGCTTGATCGACCTGAGCCAGAGTGAACAGCGCCTGCAAAGCACCCTGGAAACCCTCGAACAACAGGTGGAAGAACGCACCGCACAGCTGCGCAATAACGAAGAAGCCTTGCGCCAGTCGCAGAAAATGGAAGCCGTCGGCCAATTGACCGGCGGTATTGCCCATGACTTCAACAACATGCTCACCGGCATCATTGGCAGCCTGGAATTGCTGCGCCGCCGCTTGGCCCGGGGCCGGACCGAAGACCTCGACAGCCTGATCGACCTGGGTGTCACCTCGGCCAACCGCGCCGCCGCCCTGACTCACCGCCTGCTGGCGTTTTCCCGCCGCCAGTCGCTGGATTCAAAACCGGTGCAGATCAATCAGTTGGTGAGCTCCATGGGCGAACTGCTGCAACGCAGCCTCAATGAGAGCATTGGCCTGGACATCCGGCTGACCGAGAAACTGTGGACCGCCGAAGCCGACCCCAATCAACTGGAAAGCGCCCTGCTCAACCTGGCCATCAACGCCCGGGATGCGATGCCCGACGGTGGCCAACTGATCGTGGAGACCACCAATCGTCACCTGGACAGCGTATTCACGGCGGCCTACGGCACTCTTACCCCTGGCGACTACGTGGAACTGAGCGTCAGCGACACCGGCTGCGGCATGCCGGACAGTGTGATCAGCCGGGCGTTCGATCCGTTCTTCACCACCAAGCCTATCGGCCAGGGCACCGGCCTGGGGCTGTCGATGATCTACGGCTTTGCCCGGCAATCCCATGGCCATGTGACGATCCACAGCGTGGTTGGCAAAGGCACCACGGTCAGCCTGTTCCTGCCGCGTTTTATCGGCGAGATGGTCACGGATGAACCGCTAAACCCTGCATTACTGCCGTTTGCCAACCCTGGCGAAACCGTGCTGATCGTCGAGGACGACCCGGCCGTGCGGGTGTTGGTGAGCGCTGTGTTGAGTGAATTGGGCTATGCGTTTGTAGAGGCCGGTGATGCCGACAGCGCCATGCCGATTATCGAGTCCAGCCAGCGGATTGACCTGTTGATCAGCGACGTGGGGCTGCCGGGTATGAATGGCCGGCAACTGGCGGAAATCGGGCGGCAGGTACGCCCGGATCTGAAGGTGTTGTTTATTACCGGCTATGCAGAGCATGCGGCTGTGCGCGGAGGATTCCTGGACCCGGGAATGCAGATGATCACCAAGCCGTTTACCTTTGATTTGTTGACGGCGAAGGTGCGGGAGATGATTCAGGCAAGCCCCCCGCAGTAAAGCGGGAGGCGCAGGCCTATCAACCACTCACAATGGAACGGTATACAGCTCTTCCAATGCTCGAGGATTAACACCCATATTGCGCAGGACGCTGTCGTCCTGGGCGCTGATTTTGAACTCCAGTACTTTGGGGTTATCCCCCGCCGTCGCATACCTGCGCCCAAAGTCCTTGGAGGTAAAAATGTGGCTCACCCCACGCTCGAAGCTGTCCGCGTCCGGAAAATGAGCCACCCCATAATTGGGCTCATAAAAGAAGAACGATTTGGCATTACCGTCGATGACGACGCCAGCAGTCATCGCATGGCCTTCATCACCAAACATCAGCGTCTTCGATTGCGTGGCACTCGACAGTTCTGAAGCAACCGTTGTGTAGGGTTGAGCCTTGACGTTGGGCCCGCCATGGAACGCGGTAGGGCTCTGAACTTTGCGTTGCAGGTCCGTCAGGGTCGCGATGAACTTTTTGGATGAGGCCGCCGTAGGGTTGGTCGCGGCCTTGTAAAAGTTATCAATCAGTACCTGAGACTTGCCCTTCTTGATCGCCTGCGCCATGAGGTGCGAAAGCGCTGCACATTCACCCTTCGACAACGGCTGAGTCTGGCTCAAGTAAAACAGCTGCGGCATGGGGGTGATGCGTCCGCCGGCAGTGCGCACGATGTTGTTGAATGTATTGGCGCCATTCAAGCTGGCCTGGACCGCCAGCCGTTCCCGCTGCCTGACCAGCGTGCCTATATCGCGGGCTGATAACTTTCCGTTGGTTGCCAGTTTTTTTACTTGCTCAGACTTCATCTTCGGCGAATAACCGGGAACCTTGCCTGGATCGCCATTGACGTAGCCGTCACGAAAACCGAGGGCGTCAGGTCCGTTTTCAGCCTTGCGTGTGACGTTGTTCCAGTTGATATCGAGGTGGGTCGATTCAATCGGTTTAAAGTCGTCCAAGGGCCGGCCGTAGGGCTTTTTGGTCGCAGGGTTGTAAGGAAGCCACTTGCCGGTTGCTTCATCAAACTTCGCCACCGTCCTGCCCGTGGCGTTGCCACCGGGTACCTTGTACGTCCCCACATACAAATCAGTGCGCTGGGCAATCTCCTGTAATTGCGCCTTGGTAAAGCGTGCACCCTTTACCGCTTGTGCACTTGGCACAGCTGTACGTAACGGCGAACCGCCGCTCGAAAATCCGTTGTAGGAGCCCAACTTGGGTGTGATCCGTTTGAACAGTGATTGACCGAAACGCCGGGCTGCAGAAAAGCGCGAGCCTTTCAAGGCGCTCGCACCTTTGCCAAAGCCAGCCGTTACCGCATACATCACACCATCAAATATGACGTCCCCCAGTGCGCCGACATAATCCCCCTTGGCTATGTTCCTAATCACTGAAAGCCCGGGTATGAACCCCAGAATGGTTTCGCGCCACATTTTTTGCTGCTCTTGCTCCTCATCAAAGGTCGTGACCGCTTTCGCTGCAGCCTCTTGCTCACCAAACCGGTGAGACACGCTGACATTACGCGAAAGCAACTGCCCAAGGTATTCACTTCGGGCACTGCTGAACGACGCAGGGTTATCGGCTGAGCTGATCCCGGCCTGCTGTTGGACCTTGCCATCTTCCCCAGGAGGCACTTCGACGATCGAGGTGTTGGTGTAAGTCTTGCGCAGCGTCTCGTTACTTGGTTGCAGCACCCATTCGCCCTGAACACCGGTTTTGAACGTGTCCTTGAACTTGTCCTGGCGGGCGATGGTATTTTTCTGGGGATTAAACTCGTAATACGCCACCTGGCCATTACGGGTGGTCTTGATCAGCAGGCTTCGATTATCGTCAGGCTGCACCGGGTAAGGCCGTTCATTGTGTAGGGTGCCTATGTGCGTGCTGGACTCACTACGCTCTACCTTCCCCTGCCTATAGGCCGTTATTTCCCCCCACTCGATATTTTTTCGATCTTCCAGCGGCAAGTTGGCAATCAGGTTCTTGGTGATCGACACGTAGGCTTTTTCGATAGCGCTTTTATACCCCGCAAATTTTTCAGCGTGTTTTGCTTTCGGGTCCGGTAACTTTTTGATGCGTGCCAGCACGTTGTTGAGATTGATATTTTTATTCGGCCAGTGCCAGCCGGTATCTTCATCGATTTTGCCCGACAGGTAGATATCCAGCAGCGAATACGTGCCACGCGAATCCGTGACAATCGACGGGGTCAGCCTATGGGAATCGGTGTTCACACGATTGCTGCGAATCGACTTTTCTTCAAAGGGAATACCATCACCAAACTCGGTCCTGAGCGCTGCCAAGGCAACGCTGCGCTGTGTCGGCAGCGGGCTTTGGAGGGCGTCGTCGGCGTCGGCCAATGCCTGTCCCTGCAACGCCATTGCGTCCTGGCTGGCTTTGATCTGCGCAGGCGAATGGGGAGGGAATTTGGACAGGGTGCCATTGACCACTCCCCATTCGGTCACCGCCGACAATTGCGCCTGGTCCTGGATGTCACGCTCCTCATCCGGAACAGGATCAACGGCATCGAACTGCACCACCTGAGCGAAGGTCATCTGCGCCGAGGCCCCAGGGCTCAGCGCTTCAATGCGCGCCACTGCCGCCTTGAGGCTCGCCCAGGCAAAAGAACCGTACGTCACGTTTGGCGGGGTGTCTTTTATCTGCAACTCGGGCGCGACACGCGAAAGTAATATCATTGCCGCGATAGGCGCCATTTCGGCGGTCGCTTTGCGCGTGCGCACCAAATGATCAATCAGCCTTTGTTTTATCACGCTGGCGGGCTGGCCATAATTCGCGCCGGCCGACAGGTCAAACCCGGCGACGTGGTGCGGCTTCGGTGAATAAATACTCTCAGAATCCAGGGTGGCCACAATCGCGGTCAACGCCCATTCCCTGGCGCTGGTGTACGTCTCGACCGCGCCCATCTTGCTTTGCACGACCTTCCCCAGCTCCTGCGCCTTGCCGGATTCGAGGATCTGATCAAGTACGTTGCGTGGGTTATTGAGTTGGGCAGGCGTCCAGTGCCGGCCTTTTGTCAGGTAGCCCAACGCGCCCTTATCCCCCCGCTCCGTGTACCCCTCGGTCGGCCCATCCAGACCGGGCAGGCCCAAGTTGTTTCGGGTAATAAGGCTATAGACGACTTTTTGATCCTCTACAGACACCGGTTCTGGCCATGACAAGGCCCCGCCGAGGTTGCCATCACGTTGCTCGGGCAATTTGGGCAGGGTCAGCCCGTTGATAAGGAGCTGTAGCTGAATCGTCGGGTCACTGTTTTCAGGCAGGCTCCAGCCATTGCCCTCCAGCACATCTTCCAGGGTTGCCTCTTTCACACCCGTCTGGCGCCCATACGAAGAATCCGGATGGACGTTCATGGTAATGCGCTTCATGTTTTCGGTTAGTTGGCGGGCTTCATTGGGCTTCAAGCCCCGCAATTTGCCCAGCAACGTCTGCTTGAGCGCGATATTGCCCAGTACGACCTGCTGAACATCAAGCGATTGCTCGGATCGGGCCTCATTCAGTGCGCCGAAAACCTTGTCATGCAGGACCAAAGGCGCGTTGTTACGCTCAATTTCCTCCGCGCGTCGAGCCCGTTCAGAATCCGACAGATTAGGTTCAAAGTAGAAGCCCTTGACCTGTTCAAACGACGCCCGCTGGCTGTTCTCGGTCATCGCAGGTTTGATACGCCGTGGGTTGTTGCCGGCCAGGTTTTCGACTGCCTGTTGAATAGGGCCATTGACGGACGACCAACCGCGATCCCCCGGCCCGGGCGTCAGCACATCAAGAACTCCGTTGATCCGGCCATACAGTCGACCGGTAAACGGTTCGATGCTGACCGATGAGGGGTCCAGACCGATGTGCGCCATCCACTGCACGACATCCGGCGATTTGAACGCGCGCGCCAACTGTGCCCACCACAGCCCGAACGTTGAATTGGGGGGTATGTCCAGCATGATCGATCCATGCGTACCCGGCGCCCCTGTGGCCTGACGCAACCCCTGGGCGTAATTAAGCGCCAACTCGCGATCGGCGTTGGCGCGGGGTGAATCAAGGGGGGCATCGTTGATCGGCGGTTCATTCGCGCTGACGCTCTGAAGCGCAGGTGCGGCCGACGTGGTTAACGTCGAACCTGGTTGCACAGCAGGGTCATGAGGCTGGCGCAGACTGGCGTTGGCAATGGTCAAAAAGTCCTACTCCTTCGATACGTTTGGATATCGCTACGCAGCGACGATTTCGTCTGCTGCGGGATAACCTTTCGTACCGGGAACAGGCCCCTCGATTCCATTTTTGCGAGGGCAGATAATTACAGGGCGTGTATCAGGCCAACAACCGCTGAATGTGCTCCTGCAACGTATCCAGATCAAACGGCTTGGCCAGGATCGGAGCGTTGCGGGTGATCGGGCTGTTGCAGTCGAGGATTTCCTGCGGATAACCGCTGATGAAGATCACCTTCAATTCCGGTCGCAGCTTGATCGCAGGCTCGGCGATCTGCACACCGGAAATGCCGCCGGGCAGGCGATAGTCGGTCACCATCAGGTCCAGGTGCGGCTTGGTGGCAAGGATTTCAAACGCCTGCTCACCGTCGATCGCCTTCAACACCCGATACCCCAGGCCCGACAGGTACTCGCCCAACACAAACATAATCGACTCGTCATCTTCGACGATCAGTACAACATCTTGTGCATCTTCACTCATGGGAAGCCTTTGTCCGGTCAATTGCTGCTGATACGACCATAGGGTCACGCAGAGGTTGCGTCGGATTCACGATTGATTTCATGCCGCAGGCGCCAGCGGCAGGCAGACGCGGAACAAGGCGCCCTCGCCTATCCGGCTCTCGACTTCGATACTACCCCCATGGGCCGCGATAATCTGCTCGGAGATAAACAACCCCAGGCCCAGGCCCGCGACAGCGTGGTTGGCCGACACGCGTTCGAACTGCTGGAAGATGCGTTTCTGGTTGTCTTCACTGATGCCGATCCCATGGTCACGCACCTCAACCCGCGCTTCGCCATGCTCGGCATACACCCGCACTTCCACCGGGCTCTTGGCCCCGTAACGCAGGGCGTTGGTCAGCAGGTTGGACACCACCTGCTCGATACGGAATTCATCCCAGTGGCCCTCGACCGGCCCTTCTTCGACCCATTTCACCGAAGACTCGGCCGCCGCCACTTGCGGGGCAAAGTTTTCCAGCAGGTTGTGCACCAGCTGCGTCAGGTCAAAGCGCCCAGGACGAATCGACAGCTTGCCGGTGCGGATGCGCGAGACGTCGAGCATGTCTTCGATCAGGCGAATCAGGCTCTGGATCTGCCGCTCATCGCGGTCGACCATGGCGTGCATCTTGTCCAGGGTAAACGCCGCGGCGTTGTCCCGGGCCAGGTGCATCTTGCGCAGTTGGGTTTCGAGGATCAGCCCGTTAAGCGGCGTGCGCACTTCGTGGGCGACGATCGACATGAAGTCATCGCGCATGCGCACGGCCTGCTCAAGTTCGGCCTGGGTGGCCTGCAAGCGCGTGAGCAAGGCTTCCTGCTCGCGGCGGCTTTGCTCCAGGGCTTCAACCTGCAGCTTCATCGCCTTGCTCTGGCGGTACAGGTCGACGAACACATTGACCTTGCTCTTGACCGCATGGATATCCAGCGGCTTGTGCAGGAAGTCCACGGCGCCGCTTTCGTAGCCCTTGAACGCATAGTTGAGTTCACGCCCGGCAGCGCTGACAAACACGATGGGGATGTTCTTGGTCTTCTCGGTGCCGCGCATCAACTCGGCCAGCTCAAAGCCGTTCATGCCCGGCATCTGCACGTCGAGAATGGCCATGGCGAACTCGTGCTCAAGCAGCAGCGACAAGGCCTCGTCGGCGCTCAATGCCTTATAGACCTGACGGTCCTCGCGCTTGATCAGCGCTTCAAGGGCCAGCAGGTTTTCCGGCAGATCGTCGACGATCAGCAGTTTGGCCTGGACAGTACTTAACATGGGGAGGATTCCAGGGAAGCCAGCAAAGTGCCGATGCGGCTCAAGGTGAGGATATGGTCAGGTGTATGCAACGCCAGGGCGGCCCGGGGCATGACGGCGACGCGAGCCTCTGAAGGGTCCTGTACCACCGTGGTACCGCCGCACTGTTTGACGTGGGCCAGGCCCCGGGCGCCATCTTGGTTGGCACCGGTCAGCAGGATCGCCAGCAGGCCCTTGCCGTACACGTCGGCGGCCGAATCGAACAGGTAATCAATGGCTGGCCGGGAATGGTGCACGCGGTCTTCCTGGCTCAGTGACAAGCTACGGTCGTGCTCCACCGACAGGTGATAGCCGGGGCCGGCAAAATACAGGGTGCCGGGCTGGATCACTTCCTTGTCGCGCGCCTCTACCACCTTCATCGACACGCGCCGGTCAAACACTTGCGCCAACTGGCTGCGGCGCTCGTCCGGCAGGTGCAGCACGGTGATGATCGGCAGGCCGAAGCTTGCCGGCAACTCACCAAAAACGCCCAGCAACGCCTCGACACCGCCTGCGGAAGCGCCGATCACAATGGCCTCGATCCCGAATGCCGGGCTGGCAGCAGCTTCATTCATAATTTTCGGTAGATCCGTTCTTGCTTGACCAGGGGTTCGAACTGTTTGCTATAGGTAGAAAAATCCAGGGTTTCCTTACTGCCCAGCACCAGGAAGCCACGATGACACAGCGACTCATGGAACAACCCAAACGCCCTATCTTGCAACTTTTTATTGAAATAAATCAGTACGTTACGACACGAAATTAATTGAGTTTCTGAGAATACACTATCGGTCGCCAGGCTGTGGTCGGCGAACGTGACGTTCTCGCGCAGGGTTTTGTCGAAGATCGCGTAATCGTAGGCCGCCGTGTAGTAGTCGGCAAATGAACGCTGGCCACCGGCCTGCTGGTAGTTGTGGGTGTACGCGCGCACATTCTCCAGGGAGAAGATACCCTGCTTGGCTTTTTCCAGGGAGCTGGGGTTGATGTCCGTGGCATAGATGATGGTGCGCTCCAGCAAGCCCTCCTCACGCAGCAGGATGGCCATGGAATACACCTCTTCCCCGGTGCTGCAGCCGGCGATCCAGATCTTGATCGACGGGTAGGTCTTGAGCAGTGGCACCACTTCCTTGCGAATCGCCAGGAAGTGCGACGGGTCACGAAACATCTCACTGACCGGAATGGTCAGGAACTGCAGCAACTGCATGAACGCCGTGGGGTCGTGCAGCACCCGTTCCTGCAAGGCCGAGATGGTGTTGCAGTCGAACTGACGCAGGGCATGGGCCACGCGGCGCTTGACCGAGGCCCCGGAGTAATCGCGAAAGTCATAGCTGTACTTGAGGTAAATCGCCTCAATCAACAAGCGCAGTTCGATGTCAGTGCTTCTTTCCAATTAAATCCGTTCCATCTTGGGTAGCCATACACGAATCAACGAAAACAACCGGTCCAGGTCGATGGGCTTGGCCAGGTAATCGTTGGAACCTGCCGCCAGGCAGCGCTCCTGATCGTCCTTCATGGCCTTGGCCGTCACCGCAATGATCGGCAGCTTGCGCCAGCGCGGGTCCTGGCGGATCAAGGCCGTGGCCTCGTAACCGTCCATCTCCGGCATCATCACGTCCATCAAAACCAGGTCGATGTCCTCGACTTCATTGAGTTTCTCGATCGCCTCGCGGCCGTTACGGCCAATCACCACAATCGCGCCCTTGTGCTCCAGCGCACTGGTCAGGGCAAAGATATTGCGTACATCGTCGTCCACCAGCAGCACCTTGCGCCCCTCGAACACCTTGTCGCGGCTGCGGGCGGTGCGCAGCATCGTCTGGCGTTCATGGGACAACTGGGATTCGACTTTGTGCAGAAAGAGTGTCACCTCGTCCAGCAGGCGCTCAGGGGAACGTGCGCCCTTGATGATGATCGAGCGCGAATACTTGCGCAGTTCGGCCTCTTCATCGCGGGTCAGGTTGCGACCGGTGTAGACGATCACCGGCGGGAACGAGCAGATGTCCTCGGTGGACATGCGCTTGAGCAGCTCGTTGCCGAGCATGTCCGGCAGCTTGAGGTCGATGATCATGCAGTCGTAGATATTGGTGCGCAGCAGGTCCAATGCCTGCTGGGCGAAGCCTACGGCAGTGATCTCGATGTCATCGTCGCCGATCAGGCGCGCAATGCTGTCGCGCTGCAGGTCGTCGTCTTCCACCAGCAGGATGCGCTTGACCTTCTGCGTCAGCTTGGCTTCCAGGCGGGCGAATACATCTTTGAGCTCTTCGCGGGTGGTCGGCTTCACCGCATACCCGACGGCGCCCATGTGCATGGCGGCTTCGACGCGGTCTTCCACGGAAATCACGTGCACCGGGATGTGGCGGGTCCCGGCGTGTTCCTTGAGGCGTTGCAGCACGGTCAGGCCGGAGTGGTCTGGCAGGCGCATGTCCAGCAGGATCGCGTCGGGAATGTACTGCTCAGCCAGGGCGTAGCCCTCGTCTGCACCATGGGCCACCAGGCAGTGGTAACCCAGTTCATGGGCGAGGTCGAAGAGGATGCGCGCGAAGTTCGGCTCATCTTCCACCACCAGGATGCAACGGGTGGTGAATGGGGCTTTGTCACGGTCGTCGATAAAGCGCGGGATCAGCGCCTCGGTAGTGATCGGCATCGGCGACACTTTGATCGGTGCCGGCGCGGGCGCAGGCACGACGGTGCGCGGCGGTTCGATCACCGGGGCGTCTTCGTCACGCTCTACGTAGTGCTCCGGCAACACCAGGGTAAAGAGGCTGCCCTGGCCAGGTTCGCTGGTGACGCTGATGTAACCGCCGAGCAAGCTGGCCAGGTCGCGGGAAATCGATAGGCCAAGGCCGGTGCCGCCATAACGGCGGTTAGTGGTGCCGTCAGCCTGGCGGAACGCTTCGAAAATGCTTTCCTGCTGGTCCGGGGCGATACCGATCCCCGAGTCGCGCACGGTAAAGGCGATACCCTCCCCCGGCTGACGGGAGACAGACAGGCTGACCTGGCCATTCTCAGTGAACTTGATCGCGTTGGACAGCAAGTTCTTCAGAATCTGCTCCAGGCGCTGGCGATCGGTGAACAGCATGTGCGGCGCGCCTTGCTGCACCTCCACCTGGAACCCGAGCTTGCGGTCGGCCGCCAGCGGCTCGAACATTCCGCGCAAACCATCTACCAGGCGCGCAACGCTGGTGTTCTCCGGGCGCATTTCCAGCTTGCCGGCCTCGACCTTGGAGATGTCGAGGATGTCATTGATCAGGTTGAGCAGGTCGTTGCCGGCCGAATAGATCGACTCGGCGAACTTGACCTGTTCGGCGCTGAGGTTTTCCTGGGGGTTCTCGGCCAGCAATTTGGCCAGGATCAACGAGCTGTTCAGCGGCGTGCGCAGCTCGTGGGACATGTTGGCGAGGAATTCGGACTTGTACTTGCTGGAACGCTGCAACTCGTCGGCACGCTCTTCCAGCTCGATCTGCACGCGGTTGAGCTGGACGTTTTTCTGGTCCATGGCGTCGCGCTGCTCGGCCAGGGTCTGGGTCTGTTCGGCCAGTTGCTCGTTGGTCTGCTCCAGCTCTGCCTGCTGGGTTTCCAGGTAGGCCTGGGACTCCTTGAGGATGCGTGATTGTTCTTCCAGCTCCTCGTTGGCGGTCTTGAGCTCTTCCTGCTGCACTTGCAGCTCTTCGTTGAGTTGCTGGGTTTCAGCCAGCACTTCTTGTAGGCGCTGGCGATAACGGGCGGCTTCTATGGAGGTGCCAATATTCCCGGCAATCAGTTCCAGCAGCTCCGCGTCACGCTCATCCAGCGGGCGCAGGAACCCCAGCTCGATCACGCCGTTGACGCGGTCGTCGTCACTGGTCGGCATCACGAGAACGCTGCGTGTGGGGCCTTCACCCAGGCCCGAACTGACTTTGAAGTAGTCCACCGGCACGTCGTCCAGGCGAATCAGGCGATCCTGCAGGGCCGCTTGGCCAACGATGCCTTCATCACTGTAGATCGACTGTTCCTGTTGCTCCTGCTCGCGGGAGAAGCCATAGGTGGCCACGCGTTTGAGGCCGCCGTGCTCTTCACGCACGTACAACGCCGCCACCGCAGAGCCCATGTATTGAGCGAAGAACTGCAGGATGTTGCGGCCCAGCAGGTTCAACGTCAGTTGGCCAAGGACCTGCTCGGCCAGTTCGGTCTGGCCGTTGCGTAGCCAGGCTTGCTGTTCGAGGCGCTTGGCGATCATCTGTTGTGACGCGAGGTTTGCGCCGTAACTCTCTGAAAGAGAAACTAAATTCTTTCTTCCGACGTACGCCAGGAACCCACTTAACCCCAGTACAAACACCAGGTACAGGCTGACGCTGATGATCGTGGTGCGGGTGACGTCTTCATTACGGGTGATACGGAACTGTTGCTCCATCGCCACCGCACGGTCGTACTCCTTGCGGATTTCGTCCGTCAGGCTCTTGCCGCGCCCGGCTTTCACCGCAGTGCGAAAATCACCGCTCTGGCGCTGCATATCAATCATCGACTGGGCGTAGGTATTCCAGGCGACCTGCAGCGACTCCAGACGCTTGAGCCGATCGACCTGCTCGGGGTTATCCGCCACCAACGCCTGCAAATTGCGCAGGTCGGAAATGATCCGCGGCTTGGCCACTTCGTAAGGGTCAAGGAAATGCTCATCGCCGGTGATCAGGAAGCCGCGCATGCCGGTTTCCAGGTCCACCGTCAGCTTGGAGGTTTCGTTGAGGTTGTTGATGACCCGGTCGGTGTGCTCCACCCATTGGATAACCGACAACAGGTAGGTGATCAGGCAAACGAAAAATACCGCGCTGAGCACGCCCACACCCAGCGGTAACGCCACGTTGCGGCCCAGCAGTTTACGGAAGCTTTTCTCATCGACTGACGACGCGGGAATCATGGGCATGCCTTGGCCAAATGCGGAAAAACGAGGAGTTTGCCCCAAAGTTGCGCCTGAACGCTATTTTTCTGCCAGCGACGCTCAAAAACATTACGCAAACCTTTGATAAGCATAAGAACGATGGTTTTAACAGTCAGCAATTGACTTTGCTCCTTACACAGTCAATCGACCACCACAGGAACCACGACGGCGAAGACGCCCACCCAATCGGGGCGCCTCGGGAACAGGGAACCTCCTCTAAAAAGGCGCGTATCCGACTTCCAGAAAGGTACCCAACCATGCTTAGCCCCGGCACCGTCTCACTCCAGCAACCCTCTTTGCCCACACTCCACGCGCCGCTGGCCGATAACACAGCCGGGCCATCAAACATCCCGCCGGAAACGACGGAATCGGCAGTCGAGAATCCCCCCTCGCCGCCTCCCCGCTCCCACACTGCACACCCGCAGAAACCAGGCCTCAAGGCCGCATTAGGCGACAGGAAGAACCTGCAGGTAATGGGGCAAAAACTCAACGAAATCGCGGCCAGGCTGGGAGAGGACGCCACTCCTCATGCCGTGTTGACGGCGCTGAAAACCACGCCTATGGACGTGCACCCCGACTCCTCCTTCCCGACGGAGGCCGGCAATGCCGCAACCGTAGAGTCGTTTCTCAAGGGCACTGGCCTGGGCTTGCCTACCAACCACTTCCAACTGACCGGTCATGCCAGGGCTATCGGTGACCGTGCACAGCAGCACCCGCTTGGCAGCTTTGGTGGCGGTTTGTCCTGGCCCGTTCCCATCGGCGCCAGTGCGCAGCACTCGGTGGTGGCCGCCGCTAACAGTTTTGCCCAAAAGAATCCGAACTTGCCGCAAGAAGGCGTGAGCATCGGTGTGCTGGAGTTTCTGAACAGGAACCAGCCGCTCTCCGGCGACGCATTGAACGACCCTGCCAAAGCGCTGGAACACCTCATCAGTTCCCCTCGGGGGCAGGCACTGGGGCAGTCGATACAGACCGGCCTGGAGGGTGTTGCCACCGACACCAGCGTGAATGAATACACCCTCACGGCCATCAATCTGCTGCTGGACCCAGAGTCGACCGCCAAGCCTCACCGAAACAAGGTGGCCGGTTTCGACCTGGCCCAGGATGCCCATTGGGGCAAACCGGCATCCGCGGTGCTGGAGGGCTTGAGCCGCCACCTGAGCACTGCGGGCAAAACCACCCCGGAAATGGCCAAGGTGGGCGCCTATCTGCTACTGGCACGCAGGGCGCCCGAGTTTCTTATCAAGGATATTCCCCCCAGCGTGACATACGGCAGCCCGGCCTGGATCAGCCTGGCCGTCGCTGCTGTGACGATCGAAGCCCAGACGCCAGGCAGGGTACCGAACATGACCTTTGTGCAGGTCATGTTGGCCGCTGAAAATGCCAACCTGCAAAACCTGGCAGTCACCCAGCAGGCGCAAAAAGCCGCCCTGGTGGATTGGGGCGTGGCCAATGGCGTACTCGGCAAGAAGGATGACGAGCGTTATACCGGCGAGGAGTTGAACGCACTCAACGACACCTTTAATACGCAACAGAAACAGCGGATGACCGCGTCCCACTCACTGGACAAAGACATCCCGACCCGCAAAGAACTCGCCCTGGCCAAGCTGATCGAGCGCTTTGGCGACCTGGGCCCGCTGTTTGAAGAAAAACTGATATCCACCCTCAGCCACGCCGGGCCCGGCAACCGAACACGCCTGACCGGCACACACTCGCTGCTCGATATTGCCATGATGGACTTGCCCAACCCGGCACAGTTTCATTCTGCGGACGATCGAATCATCCCGCACCTGGCCGCGTTGAATGCCAACCCCAGGTTCGGTGCTGCCGATGAATTCGAGCAGCAGTTCGGCGCGACCATCAAAGACAAAAAGGCCGCGCTCACAACAACCCTCCAACACCTGATCGGCAAACTCCCGATCGGTGACCGAAAAAACCTTGAATATGGTGCGATCACTTTTTACCAAGAGTCCTCCCATACCTTGGGCATGGGCATTCTGCCTTCCGATACGCCAGACCCGAAAAACCAGGAGTTGCTGGTCAGGATTGAGCAACAGGGTAAAGACCCGGTCGCTTATGCAATCAATTTCGACAAGGGCACCATTGAACCTGTGGGCGTCGAACGGGTGCAGGCGAAAACCTCCAGGACGGCCAACCGGGTATTTGAGACCAAAGTGTTCACACCCAAAGGCAGTGAAGCGCACCAGCGGGCTGAAACGACCCCGTCGAGTGAGGCGCCGCCCAATAGCTTCTCTTCCACGCGAACCAAGTACATCGCCGATGCGTTCGTTGAGCACTTTGATCTCGACAACCCCCAGATCAAGCAACAAGCCCTCGGGCGCACGACCTATGACGATCAAAGGGCCAGGGCCGAACCCGTCGAACAATTCCTGTTGGACCTGGTTCCCTTCCGCTCGGCGATTGTCAATTTCAAAAAGGGCAACTACGGCGAGGGTGCCGCGGACCTGGCGCTGGATGTATTCGGGTTCCTCACCGCCGGGGTGGGAACCGCCGTGAAGGTGGCCAAAGTCGGGCGCTCCGCAGCTTCCGGCGCGGCCAGGATTTTAAAGGGCGCCAAAATCATCGGGACCGCCACCGTCAGCGCATTTAATCCCTTGGGAGGCCTGGGAGACCTGGCTGTCGGCGGGGCCGGGCTGGTGGGCAAGGGATTCGGCGCCATAGCCTCGCAAAGCCTGCAGCAAATCAACAAGCTACGGGGTGCTACGGGCAGTTATGACTTGCTGCAGGCCGTCAGCAAAGAACACGGGCAGGCGCTGATCGGCTCCTTTAAAGCAGGAGGGCACAGTATCGAGGGCGTCGCCATACACCGGAACGATCAGTGGTATCGCTTCGATCCCGTCAAAAATCGGCCATACGGGCCGCCCCTCAATGATTTCAAGCCTAAAGGCAGTGGCCTGATGGGCGGCATCGCGACGGGCGGACCGATCGAAACCCACTTTGGCGGGCTCCAGAAGAATCTGGACGACGCCACCACCCCAACTAACCGCCCAGCCTATGAACGGGGCTTCAGTAACGGCGGCGCGGAAAAAATTCCCGACTATTATCCGGACATTGATACCTCCGAGCTTATAGAGCTGGCCTCAAAACCCAATCGAACACCGGAAGAGGTTGGTATGTTGGCCAAGGAAATAAAGAACAAGCGAATTGAGGACTCCAAGTATGCATCGGCGGTTCTAAGGCACGACGTAGCTGCCCCCGGGGTGCAAGTGATCCCTGTCTCCCAGGAGTATTACCTTGCGCATGTTGACCTGGCCTCAAAAGGTGAATGCGCAGGCCTGTCAAATGCCATGGCACAAGCCATTCACCTCGGGAAAGAAGACCAATTCATGCAAAATATCTACAGGGCTGCAGCCGCTCCTACAGCACCTGCCTCTGAAAAATTTATTCGTGGCTTGAGAGACTTTCAAAACTCCGTAAACAATAAACACACCTTTCACATGGGACCTTTCGAGAAAAAAAGCCCTCAAGACATCATTGAAGACCTGACCAACTCTCCCACGTCGAAAACATTGAGAATTGGCGACAAAAACCATGGAATGATTGCAGGAATCAAAGTCGAAAATGACCGTACTTCCTGGTTCTTCTACGAGCCCAACTCAGGAATGGTAAAGTTCGAAACCCTGAGGTCCATGCAAGAAGGCATGGAAAAAACGTTGAATAGCGGAGGAATTGGCACGTCGTTATCCCCTTACGGATCAAAGCGCGGCGTTCGCGAATACAGTGTCAGCGAGTTTAAAGAGACTGATTTTGATTCGGCCAATCTGGACAAGGCAGCCGTCACCGAATTGGTATCCGCGCCCGTATAAACGCTCCGATCCAATCGTGGAATACGCCACCTGCCTTGCCCGGTTATCGCGCTCGGCAGGGGCGTTTTCGGTTGCACCTTCTCTGCCCCCCTCAAAACTCCCGCGCATCTACGCCCTAAACGGGACATTCCTACTCATTCCCGGCACAATGCCTACCCTGTTTCGGGAACTTGCCGAGATTGACGCGACTCATTAGAGGATGGTCTTTCGACTGATCAAGACCTGCACCCTCCACTTCTCGGGAAACCTCATTATGTCCGCCGCTAGCTCCACCATCCTTGTAGTCGAAGACGACGCCATCGTGCGCATGCTAATCGTCGATGTCCTCGAAGAGCTGGAGTTCCAGGTGCTTGAAGCGGCAGACGCTGAAAGAGCCCTGGACATCATCACAGACACCGCACACACCATCGACCTGATGATGACCGACCACGGCCTGCCGGGCATGAGTGGCGTAGAGCTGGCCGCCAAGGCCCGCGAACTGCGCCCCGCCCTGCCGATTCTGTTTGCCAGTGGTTATGCCGAGAATATCGATGTGCCGCCTGGCACTCAGGTGATTGGCAAACCGTTCTCGATTGATCAACTGCGTGACAAAGTAAAATCCATGCTGCCTTGACCGCTCCCCCTGATGCCGCCTTTCACGGGCGGCATTTTGATCTCGTTAATGCCGACTGATCGATAGATCTTTGTGTTGGACCTCACGTGCCAAAAGACTTCCTGAGCAACTGAGTGCAAACTCTGCCCGACACGCACAGGTTCAGCCAGTTGCGACTGTACGCGCCCAGCGAGGCCTGCTTTGATAACAGCAGAAAACTCGACAACATCAGACTGATTCAGTAAGGACGCAACAACATGATTCGAACTCCGACGCGCCTGCTGTTGGCGAGCCTCTCGATTCTCATGAGTACCGGCGCCTGGGCCGATTTCACCGCCACGCCGAGTGAAGCCCGGGCCATCGCCAAGGAAGCCTACCTCTATGGCTTCCCGGTGGTGGAGATGTACAAGACTCTCTATACCCAGGCGGTCGAGAAGACCGGGCCGAACTTCAAGGCGCCGTTCAACCATATCGGCAACACCGGCCAAGTGTTCACGCCCAAAGACACGGCGTTCCTCACCCCCAACCCGGACACGCCCTACTCTTTCGTCTGGCTGGACTTGCGCGCCGAGCCTGTAGTGCTGACCCTGCCAAAAATCGAAGACGACCGCTATTACTCGGTGCAGTTGATCGACCTCTACACGCAGAACTTCGGCTATCTGGGCACCCGCAGCACCGGCAACAACGGTGGCCACTACATGATCGCCGGCCCTGGCTGGAAGGGTCAGCAGCCCACCAACATCGACCGCGTGGTGTACAGCGAAAGCAATATCGCCTACGCGCTTTACCGTACGCAGTTGTTCGATGAAAAGGACCTGGGCAAGGTCAAGCTGATCCAGGGCGGCTACAAGGTCCAGACCCTCAGCAATTATGTAAACCAGCCAAAACCGACCAAACCGCCGAAAATCGCCTGGCCCAAGCCAACCCCGACCATGAGCGACAGCGTGCACCTGTTCCGCTACCTGAACTTCATGCTGGGTTATGCAGCCCCTCAGGACAGTGAAAAGGATGTGCTGGCGCGTTTTGCCAAAATCGGCGTCGAAGCCGGCAAACCGTTTGACCTCAAGGCCCTGACCGCTGAGCAACGCAAAGCCCTGGAAGACGGGATTGCCGACGGCAAGGCCGAGTTTGCGGCGTTCAAGAAGGACAAGATCGATACCCAGCAAGTGTCCGGCGCAGACCTGTTCGGCAACCGTGACCACCTGCAGAACAATTACCTGTACCGCTACGCTGGCGCCAGCACCCATATGTTCGGCAACTCCAGCGACGAAGCTGCCTATATGCGCTATTCCATCGACAGCGAAGGCAAACCGGCCAACGGCGCCCGCCACAGCTACACCCTGCACTTCGCCAAGGACCAGTTGCCGCCGACTGACGCGTTCTGGTCACTGACCATGTACGACGCAAAAAACAAGCTGCTGGCGCCTAACCTGAAGAAGCGCTACCTGCTCAACTCGCGGATGTTGCCCAACTTCAAGCTCGACGCCGATGGCGGCCTGACGCTGCTGGTGGCGCACCACGAGCCACCGAAAAACGAACAAAGCAACTGGCTGCCAGCACCGCCCGGCCCGTTCTACGCCCTGTTGCGCATTTACCTGCCCAAGCCTGAAGTGGGCAACGGCCAATGGAAGCAGCCACCGCTCACACCGATCAAATAGCGCCTGATCACGTAGCACCGCAGCACCCTGACTTCAGTCATTTCCAAGGCGTAGAGCGATGGTTTCACGTAGTCATTCGCCAGCGTTTACCCGCACCACGCAAGCACTGATGTCAGGGAAGGACAGATTCGCGCCAAACAGGTAAGGTGCGCTCCATTGCATCGCCCGCCAGGAGGGCGATGCCGTTGTTCATGGAGTTGCACCGCACATGAGTTGCTGGAACGTCCTCGGCCTGTCCCCTGATGCCGACACCCGCACGATCAAACGCCAATACGCCGCGCAGCTGAAGAAAACCCGCCCGGATGACGACCCCGAGGGTTTCCAGCGCCTGCGTGAAGCCTATGAACAGGCGCTGAGCTGGAGCGAATGGCAGCAGGAAGATGATCAGCTGACGACCGTTGAGCAAGCACCCACTGCCGTCGTTGCCGAGACTCTGCAACAGCAGTATCAGCAAGCACTGGCTACCGGCACCGGGCTCGCGTTTGAAGTCACGCTGCTGCAACGCATCGTCGACACCCACGAAGTCAGCCTTGATGACCGCCAATGGGCCTTTGAAACCTTCCAGTGGCTGAGCGCCTGGCAACGCCTGGAACTGCCCGACGTACTGATTGAAGCCCTGGAGATGCACAGCAAGGCGGCCCTGCAAAAGTCCTTGCGCCTGCCCCTGGAACAGCAGGATGAGGCAGGCTTCCTGGCCGCCTATGAAGCACGCTTGTGTGAGCCCTGGATTGACAAGAATCCCCACGCGCAGTGGTTTAACAGCTGGTTGGCCAAGCTGCTGCTGGACACCCGCTATTGGTCCCCGACGGTGTTTGAAGCGGTGTGCGCCGGCCAGGGCTGGCACGGCGGCAGCGACCATACCTGCCCGCCCGGCGATTGGCCGCAACTGTTGCGGCGCCAGCAAAGCCCGCTGTTTATCGCCCGACAACGCGAGCTGGCAGCCGAGCCTCCCGGCACCCCGCAGCAACGCGCCGCGCGCCTGCTGCTGGCGCCCATGACCCTGGGTCAACGCCGCGCCTTTGCCCAGCGCTTGAACGAAGACGACTGGGCCGCGTGCCAACGCCTCAGCGCCGATATCTATGCCGACCACCCCACGGTGGCGGCCTCGATGCCAGGCGGCACGCCCTACTTCTGGCAAGGCTGGGAACGTACGTTCGACAGTTGGCCGCTGGTGCTGGCGACTGTCGTGGGCTGCATGGTTGGTGCCCTGATACATGCCGAATCCCTGGCCGGCAACCTGCTGCGAACCCTTGGCATCGGCCTGTTGTGGTCGATACCCATCGTGATGGGCGGGTTCGTGGGGTGGCACGTGTGGCGCCCGCTGGCCCACCAGTATCGTGTGCTGGATGAACGCCTGGGCGCCCTGCTTCCCCGCTGGCTGAGCCCGACGCGCTTGCCGCTGCTGCCGCTGCGCGACCTGCTGCCGGGCGCGGCGATGATGGCGGCGGCCGGTTATAAAATCGGCCCGGCGGCCAGCGTCACGCTGCTGCTCGTGCTGGCGGCCATCGGCCTGTTCAAGCGGCACACTCTGAAAACCCACACCCCATGGACAGCCGGCAACGCCCAATGGCCAACCCGCATGATCGCCCTGGGCATCGCCGCGTGCGTGGTGCTGTATGGCGGATTGAAAATGCTCGACAGCCAACACCAGGTCAATCGCAACCAGGGCTTGCAGCAATGGACCGAGCGCCTGTGCAGCCGCCTGCCGGCCACCGCCCAGGAATGCCACGCCCCCGCCACCGAGGCGCAATGGTACGGCCAGGAGGCCAAACGATGAATCCGAAATGGTTGATCCCCATCGCCCTGACATTGGGCCTGGGGTTGTTGGGCCTGGCCGGCGCCAGCAAGCAGGTGGCGCAAGTGCAACTGTGGCTGGACAAGCGCGACGGCCCCGAAACCGCCAAGGCCAGCGCCCTGGCACCGATCGTCGACTGCATGAACCGCGTCGACCGGGACTGGCGCCTGTTCTATTACGGCTACACCCACCAGCAGTGGTACCGGCCCTCCATCTTCGACGAGCAAACCTACGAGTCGCTCGTGCAGATGGACCGGATTCTCAAGGAGTTCGGCGACCACGACGAAGCCCTGGGCCGCGAGCTGCAAAACGATATCTGCGCCCAACGCATCACCGGCAAGCTTGAGCGCCTGGAACCCGATAGCCCGCTGATCAATGCGGCCGGGCGCTACGTGCTGGCCTTACAGGCCGCCACGCCGCTGACCAACTCGTTCGACTTCTACCAGCGGCTGGGCCAGACGCGCTTTCAACCGCCACAGGGCCAGGTAGCACAAGCCATGGTCATCAAGGGCGATGCCTATATGACCGCCTCCACCGAGCTGCGCAAGCGCCTGGAACGTGAGGACGTGCGCCTGCGCCCTGCGCAACTGGCGCTGCTGCAGGCGCGTTTTGGCCAGGACACCCATTGGCACCTGCTCAACTACATGATTGCCGCACGTACTGCGGTGGACGAGCTGGAGCAAGGGGCGTACCTCACCACCTTGACTCCAAAAACCCTCGCGCCGCTGATCGACGCGGTGCAACAGGCCAGCACGCAGGGCAAGGACTATGTGCGCCTGCATCCCGGCAAACCACGGGACGAGTTTGCCAACTACCTCTGGCACACCATCGCACCGTCGGCAGACGCGTACCTGCAAGCGTTGCAAACCCTGCAACAACACTGGCACGAACATGCGACGCCGCAGCAACTGAGTGACGACTTTGCCCTCGTCACCCACCGCTACGACGTCTTGCTCAGCTTTTACAACAAGCCGGCGCGCAGCACCTTTTGAGGCTTAACCCTTTTTAAGCTTCAGGTACGACTGATGCAGGTCCGAAGCCCAACCGTCGATGACGCTTTTCACGTCATCGGCTTTCATCACCTGGGAGTCGTTTGACAACGGCTTGCCGGTGCCTTTGCGCACGACCTGGGCGACCACCTTGCCGCTGGCGCCATCGAGAAATTGAGCTTCGGTGCCCAGGGTGGTTTCCTGGTCACGAATCCCGGCGCCCGTACTGACGGCTGCGGCCACCAGGGCGACGGGAATGTACTCATACGGCTTGAGGCTTTCGGTCTTGCTGCTGACCGCCGTGATGGCCGCCCGTACCACGATCACACCCGGGCCAGGCCCGTTGGCCCGTGGCAAGGACTTTTCCAGTTCGCGCTGGAGCGCCTGGCTGTAGTAGGTGCTGATGCCCTGCAAGGTGCTTTCAGGGATCTTGGTGCTGGCTTGCGGCTTGGGATAGAACTGGGTGGGCTCAATGTACACCGCGGTATAGCGGCTCAGGTTCAGGTTGGGATCCACCCAGCGCATCACGTCCGCCCCCGACGGCGACTTGGCCTCCTTCAGGTTGCTGTAGTCGGAAAGAAACCCGGAGTATTCGTCCGGCTGCGTCACTTTGCTGGAACACCCCGCCACCCCGACCGAGGCAATCAATACCGTTCCGATCATTAATCCTAGCTTCATCATAGAACTCCTTGGCTGTTATCGAAGGAACACCGAGCTGTAGGTATAGCTGACGCTGGAGATCCAGCAATGAAGCAAACCGGCTTGGGTCGACTCCAGTTAACAGTCTTTGACACTTTCGCGACAAAGCTCACAAAGACTCATGGACGGCCCACCCCTAGCATTCGAGCATCCAAACCACCCCTCGGGTGCTCATCATGTTTCGTACATTGCGCAGTATCCCGCTGCTGGGTTGCCTGCTGGGCAGCATCGGCTGCCACGGCCAACCGCCGGCACCGCCGCCCATTCCCAAGGGCGACTACAGCGCAATCATCCGCTACCTGCAAAAACGCATCCCTGGTGAAATGGCCAGGCAAAACGTACCCGGCTTGTCCATCGCACTGGTCAATGGCCAGGAACTGATCTGGGCCCATGGCTTTGGCCTCGCCGACAAAGCCCTGGGCAAACCAGTTACCCCCAACACCGCGTTCCGTGCCGGCGCCATCTCCAAACTGTTCACCGCCACCGCCGCCCTGCAATTGGTGGAGCAACAGCGCCTGGCCCTCGACACGCCGATCCAGGACACCCTGCGGGAATTCTACGTACGCTCGCGTTTTCATTCCGATCAGGGCGCCGCCGACCGCGACATTACCCTGCGCCGCCTGCTCAGCCACCAGTCCGGCCTGCCCAGCGAACACCTGCGGGACGTGCGCACTACCTTCGCCATGGGCCAGATGCCGATGCGCATTTCAGGGGTGTGGCTCAGCACACCACCGGGCACTCAAGTGGCCTATTCCAACCTCGGCTACACGCTGGCCGGTGCCGCCATCGAGCGCAGCAGCGGGCAAGACTTCGAAACCCGGCTGCAAAGCAGCCTGCTCAAGCCCCTGGAAATGTACCAGTCGAGCTTCGTCGGCACCGGCGCGCAACCGGGCTTCCGCGCCCTGGGTTATGAAGACGGCACCGCCAGCGCCGATGCCCAGGTGCGCGACCTCGCCGCCGGTGGTTTGTGGGCCAGCCCCAAGGACCTCAGCCACTACGTGCGAATGCTGTTCGCCCGGGGCCGCTACAAAGACAAACAGATACTGGGCAGCCAGTCGATCGACGAAATGTTCACCCAACAAAACACCGGCAACGCCCTGGACTTCGACTGCCAGATGGGCCTGGGATGGTTTCTCGCGCCCTGCGGTGATGAGCCGGTCGGCCCCGGCATCCGCACCTTCCAGCACAGCGGTGGCGGGGATGATTTCGCCGCGCAATTGACGGTGCTGCCGGACCAGCAACTGGCCGTGATGGTGATGGCCAACGACAGCAACGCCGAGGAAATGGTGGTGTCCCTGACCACCGACACCCTGCGCCTGATGCTCCAGGCCCAAACCGGCGACCCGGTGTGTGCCGACGACTGCCAGCAACCGACCCACGGCCTGAAAATCCGCCAGGTGCCCGCCGCCATCGACCGCAAGCGCCTGGCGGGTTTCTATGCCACAGCCTGGGGTGTTTTCCGTATCAAGGACGAAAACGGTCAGCTGTACGGCGAGTTGGCCGGCACCCGTTTCGAACTGCTGCGCGACGGCCAGGGCTGGCTGCGGGCGCAGCAGAAATTCCTCGGTTTCTGGCTCAAGGACCTCGGCGAACTGGGCCGCGTGCAGCTGGATGTGGTGACGGTACAAGGGCGCCAGATGCTTACCGCCCGCAGCCACGGCCAGCGCGTGCCCGTGGGCGAACGCATCGAACAGACGCCGCTGAGCAATGCCTGGGCCGACACCATCGGCACCTACCAGGTGCTCAACACCCATGAACCCGACGCGCCCTTGAGCGGCATCAGCGTGCGCCTGGAAAACGGCTTCCTGGTGATCCGCGGCCAACTGCACGACGAGCCGCTGACCGACTACATCCTGCTGCCGGTGGACAACGCCCACGCGGTACTGGCCGGCAACGGCTATGGCCTGGGCGACACCGTGAGCCGCCAGGTCAACGGCCTGAGTGCCTCCGGCTACCACTTCAAACGTACCGATCCCCCCCACAACCCCTTGAGTCTCTGACCCCACATGAAGACCATCATGCGTTCAAAACACCTGTGCCTGTCCCTGACGTCCCTGTGCCTGCTGGCCAGTGCCGACACCCTGCTGGCCGACGACTGGGAATACACCCTCAAGGCCGGCGTGGCCAACCTGCCCCGCTACAGCGGCAGCGACGAGCGGGTGACCGCGCCGGTGCTGGGGGCGGCAGTCGTCAGCCCGTGGGGGATTTTCCTCGACACCGACAAGGGCCTGGGCTGGGGTTATGACGGCGGCGGCGCGAGTTTCAGCGCCTACGTCGGCGCCAGTGGCTCTCGCAAGGATGAAAGCAAAACCGGCCGCCCGGGCTCGAAGAAACTCAAGGGCATGGGCGAGATCAAGACGCGTGCCCAGGTGGGTGTCAGCGCCAGCTATAACCTTGGCGGGGTGATTATGGGCGCGACCCTGGAGCATGCGCTCGAGGAGGATGATCACAAGGATTCCGGCAAGGCATTCACTCACCTGGAACTGAGCCTGGGCACCAACCTGTATGACGGCGACTACGGTTCGCTGGACGTCAGCCTCAGCAGCCATTTTGGCGACAGTAATTACATGCAGACCTGGTACGGCGTGACCACCGGCCAGGCCGCGCAGAGTCGCTTCAAGGCCTACAAGGCCAGCGGCGGCAATATCAGCAACGGGATGAACCTGGTGTGGAGTTTGCCCATCAGCGACCACACCACATTCTCGACCTTGCTGGATGTGCAGTACCTGGCAGACAAGGCCGGCCAAAGCCCGATTGTGGAGCGACGGTTGCAGACGTCGGTGATGGGGATGGTCGAGTACACCTTTTAATGTGATAACCCAATCAAAATGTGGGAGCGGGCTTGCTCGCGAAGGCGGTGTTTCAGTCAATGCATCCGGCGACTGACCTACCGTCTTCGCGAGCAAGCCCGCTCCCACATTTGAGCTTCTTAACCTTCGAGAGGGTTACTCGACATACGCCCACGTCATGCGGAACGACGCCCCGCCCCACTCCGAGTCCAGCACTTCAACCTGCCCGCCATGCCACTGGCACACCCGCTGCACCAGTGCCAGGCCCAGGCCAAAGCCACCGGTGCGGCGGTCGCGGCTGGCATCCAGGCGCAGGAACGGTTCGAAAATCTTCGCCCGACCTTCCACCGGCACGCCGGGGCCGTCGTCATTGACCCGCACTTCATAGCCGGCACCAAACTTCACCAGCGACACTTCCACGCGCCGGTCGGCATAGCGAATAGCATTGCGCAACAGGTTGATCACCGCCCGCGCCATAAAGCGCGGCTCGATGCGGATGTAGTCGACTTCACAGGTGCGCAGCAGCAACTGCACCCCCGCCGCTTCAGCCTCCAGGGCGACGCTGCCGATCACGCTGTCGAGCCAGCTGTGTGCCTCGATGCTTTCCCGGGTGATCTGCGTGGCACCGCGCTCCAGGCTGGCGTAGGTCAACAGTTCCGAGACCATTTCTTCCAGCTCGCCGAGGTCGGCGTACATGTCGGCGATCAGCGCGCGGCTCTGGCGAGGGTCGGCCTGTTGTTTGAGCTGGTCGAGTTCAAACGACAAGCGCGCGATCGGCGTGCGCAGTTCGTGGGAGACCGCGTTGGTCAGCTCGCGCTGATTGGCGATCAGGCTCTCGATACGCTCGGCCATCTGGTTGAAGTGCCCCGCCAGCTCGCGCACGGTGGAACGGCGCGGCAGCAGGATGCGCGACCCGAGGTCGTTGTCGCCGAAACGTTGCGCCGCCAGGCGAATGTGCTCCAGGTCACGCCAATGGGGCCGTACCCAAAAATACAGGACGATGGCCAAGCACAGGCCAAGGAAGCCATACGCCCACAGGTACAGCCACTTGGGTTCTTCAGGCAGTTTGATTTCGAGCATTTGCGAGCCGCCATCAATGTCGACCAGGAATTCCATGAAGTCCCCCCGCACCAACAATTGCCCGGCGGCCAGCAACTGTTTCTCACTCTCGGTCATCGCCAGTTGATCACGCTGCACCAGCGCCAGGCGCAACCCGTAATGCGGTTGCAACTCGGCCAAGCGGGCGGCGCGCGCTTCACCCGCCACCGGCCGCAATTGCTCCACCAGCCCATACGCCGGGCCGCGCAGGGCTTCGCGGTTGTAGGTCTCGTTGGCCTCCGGCAGCAGCTCATCGAAGGTGTAGTTCACCAGCCAGATCGCCCCCGCCAAGCCAATGGCCAGGATGATATACAGACGCAGAAACAGCCGTAACATCTAGACCTCCCAGGCGAACGGGTTGAACAGGTAGCCCTTGCCCCAGATGGTCTTGATGCACACCGGTTCCCGAGGGTTGTCATTGAGCTTGCCGCGCAGCTTGCTGATGTACACGTCGACGCTGCGATTGAGCCCGTCAAAGGCGATCCCGCGCATGCGGTTGAGGATGTCATCGCGCGAGAGGATCTTCCCGGCGGCGCTGGCCAGCAACCACAGCAGTTCGAACTCCATGGTGGTCAGGTCGATCTTCTCGCCGCCCAGGCTTACCACCCGGCAGCTGCGATCGATGGCCAGCCGGCCGAATTCAAGGGAACCGCGCACCGTGGGCTCCGGGGTCTGGCGGCGTTGCAGGGCACGCAGGCGGGCCAGCAGCACCGGTGGTTTGATCGGTTTGATCACGTAGTCGTCGGCGCCGGATTCCAGGCCGAGGATATGGTCCAGGTCGTCTTCCTTGGCGGTGAGGATCACGATCGGCGTGTCGGATACGTTGCGAATTTCGCGGCACACATGCAGGCCGCTCTGGCCAGGCAGCATCAGGTCGAGCACAACGATCTTGGGCTTGAACTCCAGGAAGGCCGCCAGCGCCAAGTCACCGCGGTGCACGGCGAGCACCTCAAAGCCATGCTGGGACAGGAAATGGGCGATCAGCCCTGCCAGCTTCTGATCGTCCTCCACGAGCAATACCTTGCCGAGACCCAAGTTATCCATAAATTTCCAGTGCGCGCGCGGATTGAAGTGCGGGCATTATAGGTGGCAAGCTGGCCAACTAAAGCAGCTGGCCATCACTGGCCGACGAAGCTTCATGCTTTTAAGAGTTTTTAACAAATAGCCTGCAATCTTTAACGCCATTCACAGGGAGTTGTATGCGCAAGGATTACCTGGCGTTCTTCATTTCGTTGTTTCTGTCGCGGCTGGCCGACCAGATTCTGCTGTTCATCGTGCCGTTAATCGTGTTCCAGACCACCAACAGTGTGTCGTGGGCCGGCCTGGCATTTTTTGTCGAGTCCTTGCCGCGCTACCTGTCGTTCCCGGTGTGCGGGGCATTGTGTGACAAGTATCCGGCCGTGCGCATCCTGCATATCAGCCAGGTTTATCGGGCGCTGGCCTGTGTAGTGTCGGTGCTGCTGTACGGGATGTTCGACGGGATTTACTGGATCGTCATCCTTTCGGCACTGTGCGGCGTGTTGACCACCCAGGGCATCATGGCCCGGGAAGTGTTGCTGCCACACATCTTCAAGCACTACAGCTATGCCAAGACATTGTCCTACTCGCAGATTGCCGACCAGACCGGGCTGGTGCTGGGCCCATTGGTGGCGGCGCTGATGCTCGAAGTGTGGGCGTGGCACTGGGTGGTATTGGGGGTTGCCGGGTTGTTCCTGCTGGCGGACGTGGCGATGCGCATCTGGCAACGCAATACCACGGTCAACCTGGAGACCTTCGAGCAGCACAATGACATCTGGCTGCAACCGCTGCGCATCGCCTTCGGGCACATCCGCGACCTGCCGGAACTGAAAAAGATCATCGCCCTGGCAGTGGGCGTGAACCTGATTATCGGTGTGACCCTGGCGACCTCCGCCGCGATGGTCATCGGTCAATACGCCGCCGGTAAAGACACCTACGCGGGATTGCAGGCGGCGGGCGCGGTGGTGACCATCGCCATTCTGTTCTACCTGGCGCGCGCTTCCCTGCCGCTCAAGGTGCTGGGCGGTTTGTCGTACTCGATGATTGCCGTGGGTGCACTGATCACCGCCATCAGCCCGAATATGTGGGCGTATGCCACGGGTTTCCTGCTGGTGACCGGTTTCGACAAGATGTTCAACGTGTACATCCGCAGCACTCGCCAACGGGTGATCCCGGTCCAGGACTTTGGCAAGACGGTGGGTGTGTTGACCTTGCTCAACAACCTCTCGCAGCCACTGGCCGGGTTGTTGATTGCGCTGCTGGCGGCGCCACTGGGGGCGCAGACGGTGATCCTGCTGCTGGCCGGGATCACCGTGTTGATCGGTGTAGCGGTTGCGTCAGGCCGGCACGCCGCTGTGAAAGCGGAACTCGACGTCCGGTGACTCGATCAGCTCCTGCTCGGCGGCGCGCACCCGGTCGATGACCTGGGCGATGTCCTTGGCGTCGCCGTACTGGTAAGCCAGCTTCAGGTAACCCTGGAAATGTCGCGCTTCGCTTTTCAGCAGGCCGAAGTAGAACTTGCCGAGATCTTCGTCCAAATGCGGCACCAACGCTTCGAAACGCTCGCAACTGCGGGCTTCGATAAACGCGCCGACCACCAGGGTGTCCACCAGCTTGACCGGCTCATGGCTGCGCACCACTTTGCGCAAACCCGAGGCGTAACGGCCGGCGGAGAGCTGGCGCAGTTCAATCTTGCGCTTCTTCATCAGGCGCATGACTTGCTCGTGGTGCACCAGCTCTTCGCGGGCCAGGCGCGACATCAGGTTGATCAGGTCGACGTGGGAATGGTACTTGGCGATCAGGCTCAAGGCGGTGCTGGCGGCCTTGAACTCGCAGTTCTTGTGGTCGATCAGCAAGGTTTCCTGGTCGGCCAACGCGGCCTGGACCCAGCCGTCGGGGGTGCGGCAACCGAGGAATTCGTGGATTTCTGGCAGGTTCATCGGGCTCACGGGCAAAGATTCGCAAAAGGGCGCCGATTATACCGACCACGCCGCAGACCGCCAGCCACCGGGCTTGATGTGCATCAACATGACGTGTGGCCGGCAGCAACTATAGTTGTTCCACGCCCACCCTTTTTGGAGAACCCGACCATGCAAGCCATCCGCAGCATCCTGGTGGTCATCGAGCCCGAGCATTCGGAAAGCCTGGCCCTCAAGCGCGCCAAGCTGATTGCCGGTGTGACGGGGGCACATTTGCATTTGTTGGTGTGTGACAAAAAGCACGAGCATTCGGCGATGCTGAGCCTGCTCAAGTCGGGTTTGCAGGAGGATGGCTACAGCGTCACCACCGAGCAGGCGTGGAATGACAGCCTGCATGAAACGATCATCGACGTGCAGCAGGCCGAGGGTTGTGGGTTGGTGGTCAAGCAGCATTTTGCCGACAGCCCGCTGAAAAAGGCGCTGTTGACGCCTGCGGACTGGAAGCTGATGCGTTACTGCCCTACTCCGGTGTTGCTGGTGAAGACGTCCAAGCCGTGGGCTGGCGGGGTGATTTTGGCGGCCATCGATGTGGGGAATTCCGATGCAGAGCATCAGGCGTTGCATAACTCGATCATTGATCATGGGTTTGATATCGCGAGCCTTGCCAAGGCGCAGTTGCATGTAATCAGTGCGCATCCGTCGCCGATGCTGTCGGCGGCGGATCCGGTGTTTCAGCTCAAGGAGACGATCGAGGCGCGCTATCGAGAGCAGTGCAAGGCGTTTCAGGCGGAGTTTGATATTGACGACACGCATCTGCATATCGAGGAAGGTCCGGCGGATGTATTGATTCCTCATGCGGCGCATAAGTGGCAGGCGGCGGTGACCATTATCGGTACGGTGGCGCGTACGGGGATTTCGGGGGCGTTGATCGGGAATACGGCGGAGGTGGTGCTGGATGCGGTGGACAGTGATGTGTTGGTGCTTAAGCCGCAGGAGTTGATGGATCATCTGGAGGAGTTGGCTAACGGGTGATGCCCTTTGGTGTGTACATATCCGTTTTTTGGGTGGTTTTTGATATGGGTTCCGCTCTTACAGCGGGTCACTTTGGAAAAAAAGCCCCAAAGTAACCAAATGGCTCTTGCCCCACCACTCGGCACCTCGCTAATGCTCGGTGCGCCCTCACTCTGTACTACCTGCGTTCGGCCAGCGTGGTTTAACGGGGCGCCTAAGATCAAGATCAACAGCAGATCAAGAACACAGCGGCCTACCGGCCGGCTTGAGTGTGGTGAAGCAAAATCAAAAACTAAAGCGGGCACGGTTCAAATGTGGGAGCGGGCTTGCTCGCGAAGGTCGTCAACGATGACGATGGTTTTCTGATTCAACGCGGCGCCCTCAGGTTTTTCGCGAGCAAACCCGCTCCCACATAAAAGCAGTTCTGCTTTCGCTCTGGATCTGGCCTTTGCTTCTAACACTCAGGTCGGCTTTCAGGCCGCCGTGCTTTTGATCTGCTGTCGATCTTGATCTGCGGGCCCCGTCAACCACGATGGCCCGTCGCAGCGACCCGCTTCGCGGTGCCTTCGTTCCGGCATGCCGAGCCTAGGCGAGGCACCGAGTGGTGGGGCAAAGACCTTTTGGTTACTTTTGGCTGGGCCGGCATTCCGGGCGTTTGCCAAAAGTGACCCGCTGTAAGAGCGGAACCCTAAGTAGCCGTTACCGCAGCAACGGATATGTACTCAATCCCAGCAAAAACATCACCTCCCAAACGCATCCCGGAGAAACCCAGGCGCGATATATCGCTGATAATGCGCCTCCGACAAAATAAAAAACTCCCGGTCAATCGCATCCCGCAGGTCAGGCAGATTCCACTCCCGAAACTCCGGCATCAGCACCATCCCATAAGCCTCCAGATTGCTGATCACCCGCGAACCCCGGGCAATCAACTGATAGGCCCAGCAGTACTCCGACTGATGCGGCACAAACCGAATCTTGCGCTGCTCCAGCTGCCCACGCAGCATTTTGGGGTCAAACACCTCAAGCTTCCCCGCCATAACCTGCACCAACAACTGTTCCAGCCTTAGCCAAACCGCACGTTTTTCTTCCTCGTTATACCCGTTCCACTGAATCACCTCATGGTGAAACCGCTTACACCCCCGGCACACAAGATCGCCGTAAACCGTGGAGCACAGCCCGACGCAGGGGGTCTTGATGGTTTGGTTAGACATGGTCGACAACGCACAAATCAGCGAAACAGCCACACATGTTAGCCCTTTGTCTAAGGTTCATCACCCTGCAAACTTGGCGAGGCAACTTACCTTTAGAAATTTTTTGCCGTAGAATCATCCGGCCTTGTAAGGCGCCAATAATCCGTTGGAAGCTGTTTTCAAAGCGTCACGAGCACAGTCGTTCCTAAAGAACGGTGTTGGCGATGGTTATTTACCCGGTAAATAGCCAGCGCCAACCCTCATCAGCTCCGTTCTGCAGGCGTAAAACTTTGAAAGCAGCTTCTGTGAGGATTGCCGGCAGCGCTGGCTCTACGGCCCAAAAAGCCCCTGAGCGCATGCGTGCCGTGCATTTCTGGATGAGCGTCCCGTGGGACCACTGATGAGGGTAATAACTGTGCTTGAAGCCTACCGCAAACATATCGAAGAGCGTGCAGCCCTGGGTATCGTTCCCCAGCCGCTTAACGCCGAACAAACCGCAGGCCTGGTCGAGCTGCTGAAAAATCCCCCGGCTGGCGAAGAAGAATTCCTCGTTGACCTGATCACCAACCGCATTCCACCAGGCGTTGACGAAGCTGCCTACGTCAAGGCCGGTTTCCTGTCTGCCCTGGCCAAGGGCGAAGCCACTTCTCCCCTGATCGACAAGAAACGCGCTGTTGAACTGCTCGGCACCATGCAAGGCGGCTACAACATCGTGACCCTGGTCGAGCTGCTGGACGACGCCACACTGGCCCCCGTCGCTGCCGCCCAACTCAAGCACACCCTGCTGATGTTCGACGCGTTCCACGACGTCGCGGAAAAAGCCAAGAACGGCAACCAGCACGCCAAAGACGTGATCCAGTCCTGGGCTGATGGCGAGTGGTTCAAGAACCGCCCGACCCTGGCCGACAAGATCAGCCTGCGCGTGTTCAAGGTGACTGGCGAAACCAACACCGACGACCTGTCCCCTGCCCCGGACGCCTGGTCCCGTCCTGACATCCCGCTGCACGCCCTGGCCATGCTGAAAATGGCCCGTGAAGGCATCGTGCCGGATGAGCAAGGCAAAACCGGCCCGATGAAGCAGATCGAAGAAATGCGCGGCCAAGGCTTCCCGATCGCCTACGTCGGTGACGTGGTCGGTACCGGTTCGTCGCGTAAATCGGCCACCAACTCGGTGCTGTGGTTCTTCGGCGACGACGTTCCCTTTGTGCCGAACAAGCGCGCTGGCGGCTTCTGCTTCGGCAGCAAGATCGCTCCCATCTTCTACAACACCATGGAAGATGCTGGCGCACTGCCAATCGAGTTCGACGTTACCAACATGAATATGGGCGACGTGATCGACCTGTACCCGCATGCTGGTAAAGTCACCAAGCACAACAGCGATGAAGTCCTGACCACCTTCGAAATGAAGACCCCGGTTCTGTTGGACGAAGTCCGTGCCGGCGGTCGTATCCCGCTGATCATCGGCCGTGGCCTGACCGAGAAGGCTCGCGTTGAGCTGGGTCTGCCACCTTCGACCCTGTTCAAACTGCCGGAAGCTCCGGCTGAAAGCGACAAGGGCTACACCCTGGCGCAGAAAATGGTCGGCAAGGCATGCGGCGTGGCTGGCGTTCGTCCAGGCACCTACTGCGAACCGAAGATGACCACCGTCGGCTCCCAGGACACCACCGGTCCTATGACCCGTGACGAACTGAAAGACCTGGCGTGCCTGGGCTTCTCGACCGATCTGGTAATGCAGTCGTTCTGCCATACCGCGGCTTACCCTAAGCCGATCGACGTGACCACCCACCACACCCTGCCTGACTTCATCATGACCCGTGGCGGTGTATCGCTGCGTCCAGGCGACGGTATCATCCACAGCTGGCTGAACCGCATGCTGCTGCCGGACACCGTCGGTACCGGTGGTGACTCCCACACCCGTTTCCCGATGGGCATTTCGTTCCCGGCCGGTTCCGGCCTGGTAGCGTTCGCCGCAGCCACTGGCGTAATGCCTCTGGACATGCCGGAATCGATCCTGGTGCGCTTCAAAGGCGAAATGCAGCCTGGTATCACCCTGCGTGACCTGGTTCACGCCATTCCTTACTACGCGATCCAGGCTGGCCTGCTGACCGTAGAGAAGAAAGGCAAGAAGAACGCCTTCTCCGGCCGCATCCTGGAAATCGAAGGCCTGGACAACCTGAGCATCGAACAAGCTTTCGAGCTGTCCGACGCCTCGGCTGAACGTTCGGCTGCCGGTTGCACCATCAAGCTGTCGAAAGAATCCATCACCGAATACCTGAACTCCAACATCACCCTGCTGCGCTGGATGATCGGTGAAGGCTACGGCGATGCGCGTACCCTGGAACGTCGTGCCCAAGCGATGGAAGCCTGGGTTGCCAACCCTGAGCTGATGGTTGCCGATGCTGACGCCGAATACGCTGAAATCATCGAGATCGACCTGGCCGACATCAAAGAGCCTGTGCTCTGCGCGCCAAACGATCCGGACGACGCCCGTCTGCTGTCGTCGGTACAAGGCGAGAAGATCGACGAAGTGTTCATCGGTTCGTGCATGACCAACATCGGTCACTTCCGCGCTGCCGGTAAACTGCTGGATCAGGTCAAGGGTCAGTTGCCAACCCGTCTGTGGCTGTCGCCGCCGACCAAGATGGACGCTCACCAACTGACCGAAGAAGGCTACTACGGCATCTACGGCAAGGCTGGCGCGCGCATGGAAATGCCGGGCTGCTCGCTGTGCATGGGTAACCAGGCACGTGTAGAGCCGAACTCGACTGTCGTGTCGACTTCGACCCGTAACTTCCCGAACCGCCTGGGTGACGGCGCGAACGTCTACCTGGCTTCGGCTGAGCTGGCGTCGGTGGCTTCCATCCTGGGTCGCCTGCCGACCGTCGAGGAGTACATGGAATACGCTGCGAAGATCAACACCATGGCCAGCGACGTGTATCGCTACCTGAGTTTTGACCAGATCGCCGAGTTCCGTGAAGCTGCTGCAAACGCCAACATTCCTGTGATTCAAGCCTAAGGTTTTGTTGCTGTAAACGAACGCCGCCTACCGTAAGGTACGCGGCGTTTTTTTATGTGCGCTGAAAATCGGGCAACCCGAAACGGTCGAAAATGTTCCGTAAGACCAGTCCTGTATCTGCGTAGGGAATATTTACACTTCGATACAGAGCCTCCTTCAAAACATGTAAACCACGCACAAAGGTCAATGAATCCGCGGGCTAGAGGAGTTTAGTCAAACCTCGAAAAGGCCCGGCGGCTGTATCAGAATGCAAATATAAAGCCGCGAATAACAATGATTATCATTGGTTTCCGCATTTTAACTCGGTATCCTCCGCCTGCTTTTACTCAAGGCTGCGCAAAAGGACTACCACTTGAAGTACGAATACAGCACAAAACCGCAATTGCTACTGACTCGCTGGAGCGAGGCACTCGGCACTCCCCTCTTCCAAGCCCACCGCATCACACTCGACTCCCTGATCAACACCTTGGCACCGGCTGCCGAGCGCAGCTTCCAGCGTTTGATTCAGGCGCTGTTTCGTGAGGGGTTACTGAACGCAAACGCTCTTGAGTATGACGACCACCAGCGATGCTGGTTGACCCTTGGCGACCAAACCCGTTTGTGCTTCGACCATTTGCTGCCGGGGCGCATGAGCAGTTGGGACCTGCGTGGCGACATCACTGCACACAGCGATGAGCATCCACCCCACAAAGTCCAGTTTCCTTCAGAGCTGCTTACCCTGCTCAACAAGGACCTCCAGGCACCTGCCGCTCCCGAGGTGCTGCGCCGCCTCAATGAAGAACTCGATGATAGCTTCACCAACGACACGCTGTGCCTGGCGTTCCATGAGCAATGGACGCTCCAGCTGCACGAGGCCATGGACCCGGTGCATCGCGACAATTTGCTGGGCTGGCTCAAGGACGATCCACGCGTGGCCAACCCGACCTCGCTGCTTGAGCAATGGGGCACCCTGGGCCACCCATGGCACCCCAACTACAAGACCAAGCTTGGCTTGAGCACCGATCAAGTCATCGATTTTTCACCGGAGTTCGAAGCCCGCTTTCCGGTGGTCCTCTGCGCGCTGCATCGCCAGTTTGCCCATGTCGAATCACTGGCAGGCACCGCAGACTACTGGCAGTGGTGGCAAAGCCACTTTCCACAGGCGGCCCAGCAGTTGAAGGCTGTGCTGACGCGTCAAGGCCTTGAGGCCGCAGACTACCTGCCGCTGCCTGCGCACCCGTGGCAGGCACGCCAGGAGCTGCCACAGACCTTTGCCAACGAGATCGGTGACCGGTTGTTGGTGCTGACCGATATTGTCGCGTTTACCGCACATCCCACCATGTCATTCCGCACCGTATTACCCGAAGGCAGCCGTGAGGCACCGATGGTCAAACTGCCCGTTTCACTGCGCCTGACCAGCGTGCAGCGCACCGTTTCGCCACGCTCGGCGCGCATGGGCCCGCGTATCAGCCATTTGATGCAAACCATCCTGGCACGCGAACCGCAGGTTCAGAAGATTCTCGGCATCGTTCCCGAGCGCATCGGCGTGCACTTCAAACCGCAACCAGCAGACGACGAACGTTCCCGGCACCTGGCGGTGCTGTACCGGGATAACCCGCTGAACCAGCTGCAACCCGGGGAGATAGCCGTTCCAGTCGGCAGCCTGTTTGCCGTCGACCAACACGGCCGACCGCTGTTGCGACAGTGGGTGCAGCTGGCCAAGGGCAAAGACGATAGCGGCGCCATGCAAGCGTTCTTCCGTGATTACATTTCGATTGCAGTGCCTGGCCTGCTGAATATGTACCTGCGCTACGGGGTAGCTTTCGAAGCTCACCAACAGAACAGCTTCATGATCATGGCTGCGGATGGACAATTGAGCCGCCTGCTGTTGCGTGACTTCGGTGATATCCGTATCGACCGCAAGACCTTGCACGCCCAGGGCCTGGATATCGAATTGCATGACCCGAAGATGACGCTGTATGACGACGCAGGCTTCGTGCGCGACAAGCTGCTGCACACGGTTTTCATGTGCCATCTGGGCGAGCTGGTGCTCCTCGGCGCTCGCGAATTCGACATCCCCCAGGCGCTGCTATGGGGTGATCTGGCCACACAGGTCAGCCAATGCTTCGACGACCTGCGCGACCAGGTCGAACCGCAGCGCTGGGCCACGGAACGCCAAGCCTTGCTGGAACAGGACTGGCCGGCCAAGTCGTTCATGCGTATGCGCTTGCTGGAGAGCCATGCCGATATCGTCGGACGCCTGCGCAACCCGCTGAGCGTTCAAGCCGATGGCAACTAACAGCACTGCCCTGCGGTTGCTGGTCTGCATTCAACTGGTGTCCATGGGTGCCATGGAAATGAGCGGCCCTTTCTGGCCCTTGCAGATCCAGAAATTGCTCGGCGTCGCCAATGCCCAGTACACCGGCCTGCTGTCTTCACTGGTGTACGCCGGGCCGATGATGGCAGCGATGGTGCTGACTCCCGCCTGGGGGCGGCTGGGTGACCGGACCGGCCACAAGCCAATGATCATTCGGGCGTTGCTGGCGCTGGCAGTGTGTCAGGCCCTGGCCGCAATCACCTTCGACCCCTGGTTATTGGTAGGCATCAGGGTCGCACAAGGGGCGCTCGCCGGGTTTATTGCGGCGGCCCAAGCCTACGCATTGGCCTGCTGTGGCGACGGGGGACGCGGGCAGATTCTTGCCCGCCTGCAATCGGCGACGGCCGTTGGCTCACTGGCAGGTCCGGTGTTAGGTGGCTGGCTGATGGATGTCTCGGGGTTCGCGTTGTTGTGCTACAGCGCTACCGCCATTTGCCTGTTGTGCGCTGCGATCAGTGTGCTTTTGCCCAGCGACACGCAGCGCGCACCACACAAACAAAAGCCGGCACATACGAAGCTGCCCAAGGGTTGGCTGGGGGCAATGCTCGGCGTCATCGTGCTGATTCAGGCGGCCAAAATGATGCCGCAGCCGTTCTATGCCTTGTACGTGGCCGACATCCTGCACGCGCCAGCCTGGTTGATCGGCGCCAGTTATGCCGCCAGTGCTGCCACGCTCGCGCTGTCCGCGCCGCTGTGGGGTCGGCTATTCGACCGCCACCAACCGGCGCACACCCTGCGCGTCATCGAATGGGTTGCCTGGGCCTGTGCCCTGACCCTGGCCTTTACCGCCGTAGCCAGTGAATGGATAGGTTTTATTGCCAGCCGATTGCTGTGGGGCGTGTGGCAAGGGGCACTACTGCCCGTCGCTTATACGTTGATCGCCAACACTGTCGCGTCCAGCCAGCAAGGCTTCGCGCTGGGCCTGGGCAACAGCGCCGCCAAAGCCGGCGCGTTATGTGGAGCCCTGATCGGAGGCATCGGCATGGGAGTCATTGGGTTGGCGCACAGCTTCTGGCTGGTCGCTCTCACGTACGCCTTGGCTGCACTGGGCATCCGCGCCATTCGGTCTTTCTCAAAAATGCCGGAAACGACCGTTTCCTCAACTAACACTTCTCAACACTAAAAAAGAAAAAAATGAAAAAAATACAACTGTCCATCCTGTTGCCCTTTATCGGCTCGTTGAGCACCCCGGCGTGGGCCGATCAAACCGAGCCGGCGCCAACCACGCCCAACGCCATGCAGTTGCAGGAAGTGGTGGTATCCGCCACGCGCAGCGAGGCCAGCATCGCCTCGATTCCGGGCTCTGTGCAGGTGATCAATCAAGAGCAGATCACCCGGCAAACCGGTGCGGGACGACGCGTATCAGACATCCTCGGACAACTGGTCCCGGGTATTTCCCCCTCTACCGGTGGCATGAGCAACTTCGGCCAGACCCTGCGCGGGCGTAACACCCTGGTGCTGATCGACGGGGTTTCCCAGAACTCGACGCGAGACAACTTCCGTCAACTCAACAGCATTGCCCCGGAAAGCATCGAGCGCATCGAAGTGGTATCCGGCGCCAGCAGTGTCTACGGAGCGGGTGCATCGGGCGGCATCATCAACATCATCACCAAGCGCAACAACGGTGAGGACCTGGCATTTCGCAGCAAGATTGGCCTGACTTCCGGCAACAACCTCAACAAGAAGGGCTTTGCCTACGACGTGTTCCAAAGCGCCACCGGGCGCAAGGACGCGCTGGACTGGTACGTATCGGCCAACGGCGTACAACGCAACGATCAATTTGACGGTAATGGACGCCGCATCCCCCAGGACACGTCCCAGGGCAGCAACATGGACACCGACACCTACGACCTGCAAGGTCGCTTCGGCTACGAGTTGGACGCCGACAAGAAGATCAGCCTGTCGCTGCAGGACTACAAAGACCAACAAGACACCCACTACACCAAGAACCCGCGCATCACCAGCGAAGCCGTCGCGGTAAAAGGCCTGGACCTGGATGACCAACCGTTCACCCACAACCAGGCCGTTAACCTCAACTACACCGACAAAGACTTCTATGGCCAGGGCTTGCAGGTCGAAAGCTACTGGCGGCGCGCCGACGCCTTGTTCTTTCCGGACCTGTCACGGGGCAGGGCCGGGATTTCCGACAACAATAGCGTGCAGGACGTATACGGCCTGCGGGCAGCCATCGAAAGCGCTATGCCAGACATCGGCCCGGCCACTGGCACACTGGTCTGGGGTGCCGATTACAATCACGAAACCTCAACCCAGCGCGGTGACCAATACAGGGTCAATGGGCTGAGCTACACCAAGACCGGCACAACCTTTGAAATGGGGCCGGACATCACCACCACCAACAAAGCTATCTTCGGTCAACTGTCCTACGACATTGGCGACTGGACACTGCGTGGCGGTGTACGTCGCGAATGGATCGACAGCGAGATTTCCGACAGCATTGCCTACGGGGAAATCGTCCAGACAGGCAATCGTGCGACCCTTCCCGGCGGCACCCTGAAATACAACGACACCTTGTACAACCTCGGCGCGGTGTACCACCTGAGCGAAAACCAGGACGTGTTCGCCAACTTCAGCCAGGGCTTTTCCCTGCCGGATATCCAGCGCTTCCTGCGCGACGTAAACAGCACTTACGACATCCAGAAACTCAATGCCCAGGCACTCAAGGTCAACAGCTATGAGTTGGGCTGGCGTGGCAACTGGGACAAGTGGCAGGCCAGCGTCACCGCGTATGAGAACACCTCGGACGTCACCCAGTTCTATGACGCCAACGACCGCGTACTGCGCTTGATAAACCAGAAAGAGCGCGTGCGCGGCGCGGAAACGACACTGACCTACAACGTGACGGATCAATGGTCGGTGGGCGGCACTTACGCTTACGCCAAGGGCGAGACCAACCAGAACGGCAAATGGATCGACCTGCCTGCCACGCGCATTTCACCCGCCAAGACGACTGCGTTCGTGGGTTACGACCGTGGCGACTACAACCTGCGCCTGCAAGGCATGCGACTGGCCAACTATGACGCAGCCTTCGACGATAACAACGGTCGCGATATCAAGGGCTACACGCTGTTCGACCTGCTGGGTTCGGTAGCTTTGCCGGTGGGTCGCCTGGAGGGCGGGGTCTACAACCTGACCAACCGCAACTACCAAAACATGTTTGCCCAGGCCAACGCCCGCGCGCCCTACCCGAATGCAGAAGGCCGCACGTTTAGCCTGAGTTATGCAGTCGACTGGTAACCTTTGCACGCGGGAGGGAACTCCCGCTGATCAAACAAGGCTCACCTTCCGGGTGGGCCTTGACTGTCGCGATCATCGCCCGCAACTCTGCCTTGCTCTGCTCCAGGCCCGCCTGAATCGCTTCAATTTCTTCGATCTTGCGCTCAAGCCCAAGCACAATTTCGGCACGCCTAGCCTCACTCGGCGAGGCATCCGGCATCAGCCCCTTCAGTTCCTGCAGGCTGAACCCCGCCCGCTGCGCGCCTTGGATCAACTGCAATCGCTGCAGGGTTTGAGGTGCATAACGACGATAGCCATTGGTTTGCCGCTCAACCTGAATCAGCCCCTGAGCTTCATAAAAACGAATCTTCGAGGCCGCCAACCCACTGAGTTCAGCCAGTTCACCAATATTCATAGCCAACCCCATTGACCTTAAAGTTACCTTTAAGCTTAGCCTGAGCGCTCCCATTGTGAGGAGTCAAGCATGTCGCCCTTCGAAGCGTTGCAATTGCCCAACGGCCAGGTCATCGGTAACCGCATCGCCAAGGCGGCGATGGAGGAGAACATGGCGGATGTGAACCAGGCGCCTTCCGAGGCCCTGATGCGCCTGTATCAAGCCTGGGCCGAAGGCGAACCCGGCCTGATCCTGACCGGCAACGTGATGATCGACCGCCGCGCCATGACCGGCCCCGGCGGCGTGGTGCTGGAAGACGAGCACCACCTGGACAAGTTTCGCCGGTGGGCAACGATTGGCCGGGCCAAGGGCGCGCAGTTTTGGGTGCAGCTCAACCATCCGGGCCGCCAGACCATGGCCAACCTCGGCCAGCAGGCGCTGGCGCCTTCGGCGGTACCCCTCGACCTTGGCGGTTTTTCGAAGATGTTCGCCCAGCCCAAGGCCATGACCGAGGACGATATCCAGGATGTCATCACACGCTTCGCCACCAGCGCGCGCCTGGCGGAAAAAGCCGGCTTTAGCGGGGCGCAGATTCATGCCGCCCACGGCTACCTGCTCAGCCAGTTTCTCTCGCCCTTGAGCAACCAGCGCACGGACCGCTGGGGTGGTGTCGTGGAAAACCGTGCGCGGCTGCTGCTGGAAGTGATCAAGGCCGTGCGGGCGGTGGTGAGCCCGAATTTTTGCGTGGCCGTGAAACTCAACTCTGCCGACTTCCAGCGCGGCGGGTTTGACGCCGCCGACGCCCGCGCCGTGGTCGAGTTGCTCAACCCGCTGGCCGTCGACCTGCTGGAGTTGTCCGGTGGCAGCTACGAAGCGCCGGCCATGCAGGGTGAAGCCCGCGACGGGCGCACCTTGGCCCGCGAAGCCTATTTCATCGAGATGGCCAGCGACCTGGCGAAAGTCGCCAGCATGCCGGTGATGGTCACCGGCGGTATCCGGCGACTGCCGATCGTCCAGCAAGTACTGGACAGCGGCATCGCCATGGCCGGGATCGCCACCGCGCTGACCCTGGAGCCGCACCTGATCAAGCAATGGCGCGCAGGCCGTGACCTCAACCCGCAACTGCCGCCGATCCGCTGGAAGCGCAAACCCCTGGCCAGCCTCGCGAGTATGGCCGTGGTGCGGTATCAGCTACGCCGCCTGAGCCGTGGCCGCCAACCGAAACCCGGGGTGGCGCCGCTGCTGGCGTTGATCAAGGACCAACTGTTTATCGCCCGGCGCACCCGTCAATATCGAGCTGCGATGACCAATTCTTCACATTGACCAGGGAGCATTCAACGCCATGGAACTGTCCTCTAGTGATCAGCAGCTTTTTACACTCACTGACGATTGGAGTTATTCATGGCGAAAATCACCCTGGCCCAGCAATTGGCGACCACCCTTGAACAGGCGGGCATCAAGCGCATCTGGGGCCTGACTGGCGACAGCCTCAACGGCCTGACCGACTCCCTGCGCACCATGGACAGCATCGAGTGGATGCATGTGCGCCACGAAGAAGTGGCCGCGTTTGCCGCCGGTGCCGAAGCCGCGGCCACCGGCGAGCTGACCGTGTGTGCCGGCAGCTGCGGCCCCGGCAACCTGCACTTGATCAACGGCCTGTTCGACTGCCATCGCAACCATGTGCCGGTGCTGGCCATCGCCGCACAGATCCCCTCCTCCGAGATCGGCCTGAACTACTTTCAGGAGACCCATCCCCAGGAGCTGTTCAAGGAATGCAGCCACTTTATCGAGCTGGTGACCAACCCTGAGCAGATGCCCCACGTGCTGCACCGTGCCATGCGCTCGGCGATCCTCAATCGCGGTGTGGCGGTGGTGGTGATTCCGGGCGATGTGTCGCTGCTGGAAGTGGAAGATAAGTTCAAACCTTGGCCGGCCCTGTTGGCCCCGCGCACGCTGCCGGCGGAACAGGACCTGGAGCGCCTCACCGATATCCTCGAACACAGCGGCAAAGTCACCCTGCTGTGCGGCAGTGGCTGCGCCGGCGCCCACGATGAGGTGGTGGCCCTGGCCGATGCCCTCGGTGCGCCGGTGGTTCACGCCCTGCGCGGCAAGGAACATGTGGAGTGGGACAACCCGTTCGACGTCGGCATGACCGGCCTGATCGGTTTCAGCTCCGGCTACCACGCCATGCTCAACTGCGACACGCTGATCATGCTCGGCACCGACTTCCCGTATCGCCAGTTCTACCCCACCGATGCGAAGATCATCCAGGTCGACCGCAACCCGCAGGCACTCGGCCGGCGTGCCACGCTCGACCTGGGGATTGCTGCAGACGTCAGCGAGACCATCCAGGCGCTGCTGCCGCGCCTGACCCGCAAGACCGATCGCAGCTTCCTGGAAACCTCGCTCAAGCATTATGAAAAAGCGCGCCAAGGGTTGGATGACCTGGCAGAACCGTCAAAGGCGGGCCGGCCGATCCACCCGCAATACGTCGCGCGCCTGCTCAGTGAGCTGGCGGATGACGACGCCATCTTCACCGCCGACGTGGGCTCGCCTACCGTATGGGCGGCGCGCTACCTGAAAATGAATGGCAAGCGCCGGTTGATCGGTTCGTTCAACCACGGCTCGATGGCTAACGCGATGCCCCAGGCCATCGGCGCACAAGCGGCATTTCCAGGCCGCCAGGTGATTTCGATGTCCGGCGACGGTGGCTTTACCATGCTGATGGGCGACTTCATTACCCTGGCGCAGTTGAATCTGCCGGTGAAACTCGTGGTGTTCAACAACTCGTCCCTGGGCTTTGTCGCCATGGAAATGAAAGCTGCGGGTTACCTGGACACCGGCACGGAGCTGAAAAACCCGGACTTTGCCGCCATGTCCAACGCCATGGGCATCCTCGGCATTCGCGTCGAGCAGTCTGAAGACCTGGAATCGGCCCTGCGCCGTGCGCTGGCCCACGACGGCCCGGTGCTGGTGGACGTGGTCACCGCCACCCAGGAACTGGTCATGCCGCCGAGCATCAAGCTGGAACAGGCCAAGGGCTTCAGCCTGTACATGCTCAAGGCAGTGATGAGCGGGCGCGGCGATGAAGTGATCGAGTTGGCGAAAACCAACTGGCTCAGATAACCCCACTCACTGTAGGAGCGAGCAAGCTCGCTCCTACAGTTTTTATGCGTGCTGTTTTTCCACCCACTTCCCGTAGGCATCAATAAACGCCTGCAAAAACGGCTTGGTCTTTTCCGACACCTTGCCCGACTCGTCGAACACACTGCCCGCGCCGCCCAGGTAGGCTTCCGGTTGCTGCATGCACGGCACATCGAGGAACACCAGCGACTGGCGCAAATGGTGATTGGCCCCAAAACCGCCGATGGCGCCAGGCGACACACTGATCACCGCGCCTGGCTTGCCACTCCAGGCACTTTGCCCATAAGGCCGCGAACCGACGTCAATTGCGTTCTTCAATACGCCCGGCACGGAGCGGTTGTATTCGGGGGTCACAAACAGCACCGCGTCGGATGAACGCACGTGTTGGCGGAAAGTACTGTAGGCTGCCGGCGGTGCAGCACCGTCGATGTCCTCGTTGTAGAGCGGCAAATCGCCAATTTCAACAATGTTCAATTTGAGATTGGCAGGCGCCAACTCGGCCAATGCCAGGGCGACCTTGCGGTTGATCGACTCTTTTCTCAAGCTGCCGACCAGTACGGCAATCGTGTAGACCTTGCTCATTGGGGTTTCCCGGTTTCTGACTTAAGGAGCTTGTAGTTATAGAGCCTGCGCGGCGCTATCACCAGCGCGTTTTTGCAATCCCCAGGGACGCTCACACCGCAGATGGACTTGTAAGTAATGTCTGAAAAAGTCAACGAATAGTATTTTTTTTCCATAGGTAAACTACCCCGCTCTCCTACGGTCTACAGAACCGCAAATCGAGTGTTTATCTCCAGAGGTTCTAAACAGATGGCAGCAGTACTTGTCGGACAGTTCCATGCCAGAGACGCGGAAGGTCGCGTTTATTCCGTGCATGAGTTCCAGGAATCCAACCCGCCCCTCGACGGCATGGCTGGCTCGGCGCCCTCCACCACCTACAAGCTGGCCATTGGCGACCGCGTAGAAAAACTGGATGGCGATGAGTTCAGGCTGATTCAGTCGGGCACTATCATCACCCGCGAATCCGCAACGACCCACGCTTCATAAGACCCCGCCGCAACGCAAAGTCTTGGATGCGTACCTGCTCAGTCCTGGCCATACATGGCATGGTGACTGGGCCGGGACGGATCACAGGTTTCAGTGTCACCAGCCATTCACGCCCATCAGCATGGTTATAAATCCCATCAGTACCAGGCCCAGGCCCAGCGGCCATTTCATGTAGCGACCCCACCCGGGTTGAAGCTCGAAAAAACGCCTGAAACGCGAGGTTTGTCGGGTCTGTTTCCACGTAATAGTTGACCACGACACCAAGCGCCACCACCGCCACTGCTGCCAACAGCCATTTCCTGGCACGCCGTGCAAAGCCTGCGTTGGCGAAGGTTCTATTCACCATAGGCAATATCCACGTTATCGCCTTCACCACCCAGCGTCCGGTCCTTGCCAAATGAAAACAGCTCAAAGGGGGGGTTCGGCTGCGTAGCGGGGAAATGGTACTGATACGCCACACCCCAAGGATCCGTGAGGATATCGTCCTTTAGATATGGCCCCTTCCACTTCGCCTCGTTCTCAGGCTGGGTAATCAACACCGCCAAGCCCTCGTCATCCGTGGGATAACGCCCCACATCCTGATGAAACTGCTCCACCGCCTTGCCCAGCACGTTCAACTGGACCTTGGCCGTGGCGATTTCCGATTGGGTCACATCGCCAAATATCCTCGGCCCGACCGCAATCGCCAGCACGCCGACCACCAGCACCACCACCAGCAGGTCCCACAACGAAAACCCGCGCGTGTCTGTTTTACCGAGCATCGATAAGGCTCCCCCATGAATCCCTTGGTTGATACGCCCTTTGTGTGACCTGTTGGTTGCAGGCGCCAGGGGTGTTGATCGTGCAAGTCTAGTTGGACCGTTCCTGAGCCGGGTCTTTTTTCCATGCCCTGGCCTAAGCCATTGAATCCACGTCGCACTGAACATAGACTCCGGCCATGCGTTTACGTCATATCGAAGTCATTCAAGCGATTTTGCAGACCGGACACCTCGGCACCGCCGCCGAATGGTTGCAACTGCCTGTGGCCGATGTGGACGCGACCCTCAAGGATGCCGAGCTGCAATTGGGCTTCATGCTGTTCGCCAGTGTGCGTGGACGCTTGCAGGCCACCCGGGAGACCCTGGAGCTGCAGGGCGAAATCGCCCGCCTCTACGCCGCCCTTGAGCCGGTGCAGCGCCTGGCCAGCAGCCTCAAGCACCATCATGCTCCGCCCTTGCGTGCACTGTGCACACCGCCGCTGGCCAATCAACTGCTGCCCCAGGCGATCGCCGTACTGCGCCGGCGCTTTCAAGACACGCCGTGCAACCTCTCCAGCCATTCCACCCGGGACATCGTCAAAAGCCTGCTGCTGCATGAAGCAGACCTGGGCCTCAGCCTGCACGACCCGGAACACCCGCAGATCCACAGCACGCCATTGGCCCACGGCAAACTGCAATTGCTCGCGCCCCACGGCTGGCTCAAGCCTCGGCAGAAGTACATTGCGCTACAGGAGCTGGCCGGGCAGTCGATGATCGGGCTTGAGGGCCAGGACCCGCTGAGCCGCCTGCTGGACAGCAAGCTGCAAGCCTTGCGCCCGCTGCCGGTGGTGCAGACGCGGGTGCAGACGTACCAGATGATGCGCAGCATGGTCGAAGCCGGGGAAGGTTTGGCGATTGTCGACCCGTTTACCGCCACCGGCGCGCGGGAAGCCGGGCTGGACGCTTGCCCGTTGTCACCACCGATGTTGGTGACCTTATATGCGTTGACCCTGAAGGACAGCGAAGCGTCGCCCGCCCTGAATGCGTTGCTGGAGATTGTCACCGAGAAGGCCGAAAGCCTGCTGGCGAGCTGATTGGCTCAGACCGCCTCCAATTCCGATTTGAACAACCGATACCAGAAAATCGCCACTTCGCGCGTCTGCGGATCGATCCCGCGATAGCGCAGGTGGTCGATCCCGCCCATCACATACCCGCTGCGCTCGTACAACCGGCAGGCACCCAGATTATTGTTCTGGGTTTCCAGCATCATCCCCGGCAGGTTCTTCTTGCGGCTCCAGAACTGCGCCACGTCCAGCAACGCCTTGGCCACCCCGTGGCGCCGCGCAGGCAAAACCACCGCCAGCTCATCGACATGGGCAAAGCCGTTCCAGTTGGTGCTGACCACGATGTGCCCCACGGGCCGGTCATCCAGGTAAGCCATGAACACCGCACTGTCGGCCGCGTCACGGAAGCTGGCGAACTCTTCGGGGTCGATGCCGTAGCATTTGCGGTAAGGCACGATGCGCTCCACCGTCCACTGATCGACGCGCTTGCCCATTTCCGGCACGCCGTAGGCGCTGACTTCAAAGCTGAAGTCGTTCCCCCACACATAGGCGTCAAATCCTTCGTCAGCCACCCGGACACTGAGGCCTGGGTACTTGGGGTTCATTACAGCTTGCATAAACATTACTTAACCCTTGATGCAGTCGACGGTGTAACAACGACCATTGCCGTCATCTTCGTGTTGCAGTCCATGAACATCGGCGACAAAGCCCGGGAAACTGCTATCGAACGTCCTGGCAAACGCCAGGTAATCAATGATTGAGCGAGTCGATTCGGTGAAACGCTCCCCCGGCATGATCAACGGAATACCCGGTGGATAAGGCACCAGCATGACCGCCGCGATGCGTCCTGGCAAAGCGTCGATGGACACTGCCTCGACTTCGCCCTTGACCAACAGGTCATAGGCGTCGGCCGGTTTCATCGCGATTTCGGGCAATACGGTGTACATCCGTTTCAGGTGTTTGGCCGTGGCATTGCTGCGGTAACAGCCGTGCAACTGGTCGCATAAATCCTTCAAACCCAAGCCCTGATACCTTACAGGGCCCTGCTGAAACACGGATGGCAAACAGCTGGCGAGGCTCACGTTGGCGTCATAACTGCGCTTGAATTCCAGTAATTCGGTGAGCAGGGTACTCCACTTGCCTTTGGTGATGCCCATGGAAAACAGCACGAGGAATGAATACAAGCCGGTCTTTTCCACCACCAGCCCACGCTCCCAGAGGAATTTACTGACCACCGCCGCGGGGATTCCGCACTCGCTCAAGGCCCCGCCGGCGTTGAGACCGGGCATCACCAGGGTCACCTTGATCGGGTCCAGCAGCACGTAGTCTTCGGCGATATCGCCAAAACCGTGCCAGTCGGCCTGGGGTTGCAGCAGCCAGTCTGCCGTCACCACCCGGTCAATGCCCGCCACCGACGGCGGCTGCCAGATGGAAAACCACCAGTCTTCGGCGGCAATGTGCTGGCGCAGGTTCGCCAGGGCACGACGGAAGCTCAGGGCTTCGTCAAACATCTCTTGCAGCAACGAACGCCCCGCCGGGCCTTCCATCATGGCGGAGGCCACGTCCAGGGAGGCGATGATGCTGTACTGCGGCGAGGTGGAGATATGCATCATGAACGCTTCGTTGAAGCGGTCACGGTCCAACTTGCGCGCACCGCCATCCTGCACATGGATCATTGATGCCTGGCTGAACGCGGCGAGCAACTTATGGGTGGAATGGGTGGTGAACACCAACGGGCTGTCCGACGTGCGTGAGGTGCCCATGCCATAACGGCCGGCGAAGAACTCATGAAACGCCGCGTAGGCGTACCAGGCTTCGTCAAAGTGCAGCACCTCGACGCTATTGCCCAGTTGCTGCTTGATCAGCTCGGCGTTGTAACACAGGCCGTCGTAGGTGGAGTTGGTGACGACCGCCAGCTTGACCTTGGCGGGTCGGCCACGCGTCAGCGGGCTGGCTTCGATCTTGGCGCGGATCGACTCGGGGCTGAACTCGCTCAGGGGAATCGGCCCGATGATCCCCAGTTCATTGCGTTCCGGGCACAGGTAAAGCGGGATGGCGCCGGTCATGATGATCGAATGCAACACTGACTTGTGGCAGTTGCGGTCCACCAGCACCAGGTCGTCACGGCCAACCATCGAGTGCCACACGATCTTGTTGGCGGTGGATGTGCCATTGATTACGAAGTAGGTGTGGTCAGCCCCGAAATTGCGTGCCGCCCGCGCCTCGGCTTCGGCCAGCGGGCCGGTGTGATCCAGCAGCGAGCCCAGCTCCGGCACCGACACCGACAAGTCCGAACGCAGGGTATTTTCCCCGAAGAACTGATGAAACGCCTGCCCCACCGGGCTCTTGCGATAAGCCACGCCACCGCCATGGCCCGGCGTGTGCCACGAATAATTGGAATCCGCCGTGTGCTGCACCAGGGCCTTGAAAAATGGCGGCAACAGGCCATCCAGGTAAGTGCGGGCCGCACGCGCAACTTGCCGGGCGAGAAACGGCACGGTGTCTTCAAACAGGTAAAGAATGCCCCGCAGTTGGTTGAGTTCGCTCATGGCGTCGGCCGGGGCGTTTTCCAGGGTGACTTGCTCACCCAGCGCGAAGATCGGCAGGTTAGGCGCCCGCACACGCGCCAGGCGGATCAGCTCCACCATGTTTTGCAGCAGATGAGTATTTTCCCCGGCGCCCTCGGCGGCGATCAGCATGCAGGCCAGGCCGTGATGGGTCGAGGCCACCAGGCGACCCTCGGCGTAGTCCACCGCTGAAAAGATACTGAAGCCCTCCTGTTCCAGCTCCCGGGCGATGCCCCGGACGCGGTCGCCGGCAACGGTGTCGGCCTTGATGTCGCGGTGTACGATCAGAACCGGGAACTTCAGGTCTTTGTACATGAGCGCTTGGCGTCCTGAGGGCTATGCCTTCAGGGTAGAAGCTTGGGGCGGATGTCGCGAATGAAGATGCGCAAATGGTGGCCTATAAAATTAATGGCGCTAGAATCAGCGCCATTTCCACGCCCGCCTCCCTGACACGAGCCACCCATGAGCTTTGATTTCGACAAGATCCACTCCCGCCTCGGCACCGGCAGCACCAAGTGGAGTCGTTACCCGCAAGACGTTCTGCCGATGTGGATTGCCGACATGGACATCGCCGCACCACCGGCTGTGCTTCAGGCGCTGCACCAACGCCTTGATCAGCAGATCCTGGGCTACAGCGTGGCCTGCGATGGCGTGCGTGAAGCGATCGTCGCCGACCTGTGGGCCAAGTACGCCTGGCGCGTACAGCCCGATGAGCTGCTGTTTTTGCCGGGTGTAGAGCCTGGTTTCAACATGGCGCTGCATGCGTTTGTGCAACCCGGGCAACCGGTGGTGTTGCAAACCCCCAACTATCGCCCGATTCGCCTGGCGCCCGGCCACTGGAACCTGCCGAAGATCGAAGTGCCGTTTGAGTTGAGCGCCGAGCGCGAGTACCTCACGCCGTTGCCTGCGATGCGTGAGGCACTCACTGGCGCCGGTGCGTTGCTGTTGAGCAACCCGCACAACCCGATGGGCAAGGTCTTCCCCCGCGAAGAGCTGCTGGCCGTGGCCACCGCTTGCCTGGACCAGGGCGCGCTGATCGTCTCCGATGAGATCCACGCCGAGCTGTGTTTTGACGGCCGCCGGCATATTCCCACCGCCAGCCTCAGCCCCGAGATCGCCCAGCGCACCATCACGCTGATGTCGGCGAGCAAGGCGTATAACGTCGCCGGTCTGAAGACCTGCTTTGCGGTGATCCAGAATCCCGAGATCCGCGAGCGCTTCAACCACGCGCGCTGCGGCATGGTCGACAGCGTCAGCCCCCTGGGCCTGGAAGCCACCCGTGCGGCCTATAGCGACTGCGGCGACTGGCTGCAAGCGCTGGTGGCGTACCTGCAAGCCAACCGCGATTACCTGCTGAACGCCGTGCAAACCCGCCTGCCCGGCGTGGTGATGCATGCGCCACAAGGCACTTACCTCGCCTGGCTGGATTGCAGCGCCCTGGGCCTGGATGACCCGCAACGGTTTTTCCTCGAGCAGGCGAAAGTCGGCCTCAGCGCCGGCCTGGAGTTTGGCGATGACAGCCAGCAATTCGTGCGCCTGAACTTCGGCTGCCCACGGGCCATGCTGGAAGAAGGCATTGCCCGCCTGGAACGCAGCCTGCGTCACCGTTAAGGCGCAGCCCCTCAATGAAGCGGCGTGGGAGCTGGCCAGCTCCCACATTTAGATGGGTTTCACAACTTCGCGATAGAGACTTCGGTCGACTTCACAAAGGCAATCACTTCACTGCCCACTTTCAATTCCAGGTCACGCACCGAGCGCGTGGTAATCACCGACGTCACGATCCCCGACGCGGTTTGCACGTCGATCTCGGACACCACTTCGCCGATCAGGATTTCCTTGATCACGCCTTTGAACTGGTTGCGCACGTTGATCGCTTTAATGGTCATGTCGGCTTTCCTTTGGTCTGTTGGGTCAATCCGCACGAATGCGCAGGCACTCAAAGTGCCCTATTCGTGAAAACAACAAAAGGAATAAATAACTCTTTATTTATTCCATAAAAACATATGCAAGCTGTTGCATAGCCAACAGTGATTCAACAAAGTGCCCTCCCCAATCACAGCACCTCCCCGCCAATTCTCAATAAAACCGGCCCCGCGACTGCTGGCACAGAGACTGCATATTCCAATAACGCATGATGGAACATGCCATATGAATTTTCTGAATATAAGAAAAGCCTTCTCTTTCCCGCCTTGCCCGGAGCTGTTCCATGAAACCCTTCGTCAACACCCTGTTGGGCGCCTGCGCCCTCGCCCTCAGCCTGCAACCTGTGTCCCATGCGGCAGAAACCGACCCCGCGGAAGTCCACCTGGACTACGCCTATTACTCCCCGGTGAGCCTGGTGCTCAAGCACTTCGGCTGGCTCGAAGAAGCACTGCCAAAAACCAAGGTCGGTTGGGTATTGAGCCAGGGCAGCAACCGCTCGCTGGAATACCTCAACAGCGGCGGCGTCGATTTCGCCTCCTCCGCCAGCCTGTCGGCGGTGTTGAGCCGGGCCAACGGCAGCCCGATCAAGTCGGTGTATGTGTACAGCCGCGCCGAGTGGACCGCACTGGTGGTGCGCAAGGATTCGACCTTCAAGAGCGTCAGCGACCTCAAGGGCAAGAAAATCGCCGCCACCAAAGGCACCGACCCCTACCTGTTCACCTTGCGCAGCCTGCAGAAAGCCGGCCTGACCAAGGAAGACGTGGAGCTGGTGCACCTGCAACATCCGGATGGCCGTACCGCCCTGGAAAAAGGGGATGTCGACGCCTGGGCCGGTCTCGACCCGCACATGGCCGCCAGCGAAATCCAGGCAGGTTCGCGCCTGCTGTACCGCAACAAGGACTTCAACAGCTACGGCGTGGTCAGCGTGACCGATAAGTACGCCAAGGAGCATCCACAGACCATCGCCAAGGTGCTCGGCGCCTATGAAAAAGCCCGCAATTGGGCGGTGAAACACCCCGACGAATTCGCCAAACTGCTGGCTGACGAATCCGGGCTGCCCCTGGAAGTGGCCAAGCTGCAACTGTCGCGCACCGACTTGAGCAGCCCGTTGCTGACCGCTCAGGACGTCGTGTCGTCCAAGGCCGCCGCGCCGATTCTGGTATCAGAAGAACTGGTGCGCCGTGGGGTGAATGTGGACCAGGTAATCGACCAGTTGATCGACCCAAGCTTCGGCCAGGCCTTGCCTCGTCCATAAGGGGAGCGTCATGAGCAGCAAAAGCGAAGCCCTGCCCGTCGCACTGGCGCCCACCCTCACCGCGCAGCGCAGCGCCTGGCCACGGCGGCTCAAGGGCCTGGCGTTGCCGGTACTGATCCTGGTGATCCTTGAGGTGGTAGTGCGCATCGGCTGGTTGCCGTCCTACCAGATGCCGGCCCCCAGCGAAATCGCCGTGACCCTCACCGACCTCGCCGAAGGTGCACTGTGGAAACACATCAGCGCCAGTTTGTTGCGGGTGCTGCTGGGGTTCACCATCGGCGCCAGCCTGGCCTTGGTGTTTGCCGCCTGGGTCGGTTTGAGCCGCGAGGCCGAGGCGTACCTGGAGCCGACCTTCGCCGGCCTGCGCTCGATCCCGAGCCTGGCCTGGGTGCCGCTGTTGCTGCTGTGGCTGGGCATTGATGAAACCTCCAAGATCGTGCTGATTGCCATCGGCGCGTTCTTCCCGGTGTACCTCAATGGCGTCGCGGCGATTCGCGACATCGACCGCAAACTGGTGGAAGTCGGGCAAATGTATGGCTTCAGCCGTACGCGCCTGGTGCGCCGCATCCTGTTGCCCGCCGCCCTGCCCGGTTTGTTCACCGGCTTGCGCAGCGGCTTGAGCCTGGCATGGATGTTCCTGGTGGCCGCCGAGTTGATCGCCGCCACCAAGGGCCTGGGTTACCTGCTCAGCGATGGCCGGGAAACCTCGCGGCCCGACATTGTGCTGGCGGCGATCATCGTGTTGGCGCTGCTGGGCAAGATCAGCGACGGCCTGCTGGCCGCCCTGGAAACACGCTGCCTGGCCTGGCGCGACACCTTCAACGGCCAAGGTCCGGAGCATTGAGCATGAGCGAACCGCTGCTGGATATTCGCGTCGAGCGTAAGAACTTCGGCACTACCACGGTGCTGACCAACGTCCACCTGGCGTTGCAACCGCGGGAAGCGGTGAGTTTGCTGGGGCCCAGCGGCTGCGGCAAAAGCACCTTGCTGCGCATCGTCGCCGGGCTGGAAAAGGACTATCAGGGTGAACTGTTGCAAGGCGGTGGCGAGGTCGCGTTTGTCTTCCAGGAACCGCGTCTGATGCCTTGGCTGACGGTTGAGCAAAACATCGGCTTCAGCGATGACGACGGCTATGACAAAGCCTGGGTTACGCAGTTGATTGATGAGGTGGGGCTTACCGGCTTTGCCCAGGCATTGCCCAAGGCGTTGTCTGGCGGGATGGCGCAACGGGTGGCGATTGCTCGCGGGCTGTATTCGCGACCGCAAGTGTTGCTGCTGGATGAGCCGTTCAGCGCGGTGGATGCGTTTACCCGCATGAAGCTTCAGGATCTGCTGCTGCAATTGGCTGAGCACCATGGGATCGCCCTGCTGTTGGTGACTCACGATGTGGACGAAGCGCTGTACCTGAGTGACCGGGTGCTGGTGATGGACAACCGGCCGAGCAGTATTCGCCAGGAACTGGCGGTGGAGCTGGTGCATCCGCGGGACCGGCGGGATCCTCTGTTGTCGCGGCTCAAGGCATTGGCGTTGACCGAACTGCAACGGGCGCATGTGATCTGAAAACGCCGAGATCAAAAATGTGGGAGCGGGTTTGCTCGCGAAGGCGGTGGATCAGTCGCTGTAGATGTCGACTGTCACACCGCATTCGCGAGCAAGCCCGCTCCCACATTGGGTCTTCAGTGTTCTTTAGATCGCATCAGGCAAGCGTTTTACGCGGCGTCAGCGTCACCCAATATCGCGTGCGGGACTGCACGTCCAGCTGCATTGTCGACGCCAGCAACGCAAGGATACGGTCAGTATCCGCCAACTGAAAACTCCCGGTCACCCGCAGCGCTTCAAGGCTCGGGTCCCAACGCAGCACCCCTGGCCGGTACCGCTCCAACTCCCGCAAGAAATCGCCCAACAGCTGGTTCTGCGCCGTCAACACGCCGTCGCGCCACCCCAGTTGCTGCGCATCAAACGCCACCGCAGCGCCCATCCCGGATGCCTGCAACCGTGCCTGCTGCCCGCCTTGCAAGGTCGCCATTTGCCCACGCAGATCCTGCACCTGCACCGCGCCCTTGAGCACCGACACCAGGCACCCGGAAGACAACTGCCGCACACACACTTCAGCCTGGCTGACGATCACCTGGCCATAACGCGTCTGCACCGTCAGCGCGCCGGCGCCAGGCACGGTCAACGCCATTTCCCCTTCCACCAGCGTCACACGGCGTCGGGCCACAACCACATCCACCGCACTCGCGGTATTGAGTTGCAGGCTGCTGCCATCGGCCAGCGGCACCCGCTTGCGTTCGCCAGTGGCGGTGTGCAGGTCGGCGCGCCAAACGTCGATCGGCAATTGCCGGCTGAGCAACCACGCAGCCGGCACCAGCGCCGCCACACCCAAGGCACGCTTGAGCACCGCGCGCCGCCCCGGTTGCGGGCGATCGAGGCTGGCCATGGCCAATGCCGGCGGCAAGTCGGTGAACCGCTGGCGCAGCAACTGGGCTTTTTGCCAGATCTGTTCGTGCTGGGGATGGCTGTCGCGCCACTGTTGCAGGCTGGCGTGATCACGCTCGGTAGCGGTACCGGATTCCAGCAGCGCCAGCCATTGCGCCGCCGCGCGGGCAAGATCGGGTGCGGTGCGGCTCACAGTTCCACCAGCAGGCAATGCTCATACGCCTGGGCCATGTAGCGCTTGACCGTACGCTCCGAGACCTTGAGCCGCTCGGCAATCTCCCGGTAGCCCAGGCCTTCCAGCTGGCTCCAGAGAAACGCGCGACGCACCACCGGCGGCAAACCGTCGAGCAGCTCATCCAGGGCTTGCAGGGTTTCCAGCAGCAACCAGCGCTGTTCCGGTGACGGTACGCAAGCCTCGGGCAACTGCATCAACGCGTTGAGATACGCCTGCTCCAGGCTGCGCCGCTGGTGGAAATTGATCAGCAAGCGCTTGCCCACCGTCACCAGGTAGGCCCGGGGCTCCTGCAATTGCGCAATCGGCTGGGCGCTGGCCAGCACCCGCAGGAACGTGTCCTGGCTCAGGTCGGCCGCATCCCAGGCATTGCCCAAACGGCGCCGCAGCCAGCTTTCGAGCCAGCTGCGATGGTCGCGGTACAAGGTGTGAAGACTCGGTTCAGCGAAGTGCGTCGGCAATACAGCATCATTCATGGCAAGTAACCTGCGCGGCGCGAGTTAATCTCAAATGAGATTAATTCTAATTAATATCCCGCCGACACACCACGTTCTTTTGCACAGAGTGTTTAAAGCATCGCGCCCTTTTGCCTGAGTATGTCGATAAATAACCCCAGTTCCCGGCTCACCGGGTCGCCCTTGCGCAGCATGATGCCGAACGGTGCGAGCTGCACCTCCAGCGCCACCGGCAGTGCCACTACCAGGCCCATTTTCAGGTAATCGCGCAGGGCGCTTTCCGAGAGCACCATGATCGCGTCAGTCAGTTGAATCAGTTGCTGCATGGAGTACACCGAGCTGCATTCGATGATGTCCGCCGGTTGCGGCAGTGCCAGGTGTTGCAGCGCCTCATCAAAACCGATGCGCGCCGGGCTGGTTTGCGGTTGCAGGATCCACGGCCAGTCGCTGACCAGTTCCGCCAGCGGCAGATGTTCGCGCTGGGCCAGGGGATGGCCGGCGTGCACCACCGCCAGCATGCGTTCATTGCCCAGGGGTTCGAAGCTGTAATGCTCGCTGTCGGTGGCGGCGTTGCGCCGGGCAATGGCCAGGTCGATGCGGCCCTGCTCCAGCAACTGGATCACCTGGTCGCTGGTGTCGCCCATGATGCGAATGCGCATCTGCGGGTTGAGCGTCTTGATCTGCGCAATCGAGTCCATCACCAGGTCGGGGGCCGCGCCCATGATGGTGCCGATCGACAAATACCCGTAGCCGCCCTGCTGGCGCACCATCAGTTCCTCGGCGCAGCGGTCGAGGCCGCTCAGGGCCGATTCGGCAAAGCGGATCAGCTCCTTGCCCAGCGCCGTGGGGCGCATGCCACGGGGCAGGCGCTCGAACAGGTCGCAGGCAAACATGTCTTCGATCTCGCGCAACATGCGCGTCGCCGCCGGCTGCGACATGTTCAGGCTTTGGGACGCGCGGTGCAGGTTCTGGCTGGAACTCAGGGCTACCAGCATATGCAGATGCTTGTAGCGCAGACGGTTGAACAGGCTGCGGGAGATCGCGGGACTACTCATTTTTTTCCTTGTCATCGATACCCTGAGGTTATCAGTTGTAAGCGAGATTCGATTTGTAGCGCATAGATCGGGCGCCGTACAGTCCTCCCCATAAGAACAAAACAACCGGACTGAACAATGAAGACCCTGCCTGCGTCTCTGCTCGCCAAGATTTCCTGGCGGCTGCTGCCCTTCCTGCTGTTGATGTACATCATGGCCTTCCTCGACCGCGCCAACGTCGGGTTCGCCAAACAAGCCTTCCAGGCCGACACGGGCCTCAGTGATGCCGCTTTCGCCTTTGGCGCCGGGGTGTTTTTTGTCGGCTATGCGCTGCTGGAAGTACCCAGCAACCTGATCATGCACCGTGTCGGCGCCCGCCTGTGGATGTGCCGGATCATGGTCAGTTGGGGCTTGGTGTCCGCCGCGATGATGTTTGCCCACAACGAAACCAGCTTCTACGTGTTGCGCTTCCTGCTGGGCGTGGCCGAAGCCGGATTCTTCCCCGGCGTGATCCTCTACCTCACCTACTGGTTCCCCTCTGCGGTACGCGGCAAGGCCATGGGGTTCTTCTACTTTGGCGCGCCACTGGCCTTCATCTTCGGCAGCCCGCTGTCCGGTCTGTTGCTGGAGCTGGACGGGTTCTACGGGCTGCACGGCTGGCAATGGCTGTTCGTCGTGGAAGGCCTGATGGCCACGGCGGTGGGCATCTGGGCCTATTGGTACCTGGACAACCGCCCCGCCGATGCCCAATGGCTGAGCGTTGCAGAACGTCGCCAGATCCAGGACCTGCTGGACCACGAAGACCAGCACAAGACCACCCACGGCCGCAGCCTGCTCAACGTGCTGTGCCAGCCCAGCGTGCTGTACCTGTGCCTGGTTTACCTGCTGATCCAGGCCAGCGTGTATGGCGTGGTGTTCTACTTGCCAACTCAGGTCGGCGGCCTGCTGGGCACCAAGGTCGGCTTGATGGTGGGCCTGGTTTCGGCGATTCCGTGGGTGTGTGCACTGTTCGCCGCCTGGTGGATTCCCGGCTACTCCGACCGCACTGGCGAGCGCCGCAAAACCGCCTCGCTGACCCTGTTAATGGCCGCCGCCGGGATTGCCTGCTCGGTGACCTTCGCCAACCCGCTGCTGGGCATGCTCGCCCTGTGTTTTGCCGCCTCGGGTTTTATTGCCGTGCAACCGGTGTTCTGGACCTTTCCGTCCAGCTACCTGGCCGGCAGCGCAGCGGCCGCCGGTATCGCCCTGATCAACTCCTTCGGCGCCCTCGGTGGGTTTATCGCGCCGGTGCTGAAGAACTGGGCAGAAACCGCCTTTAACTCCCCTGCGGCCGGCCTCTACCTGCTGTCCGCCACCACTGTACTCGCAGCCTTGCTGGTACTCGGTATCCATTCGCCAGGCCAAAAAGTGACGAACACGCCGGCCACTGTTTAATCAAGGAGTCACACCATGGGTAACATCACTATCAAGCACGTGCGCGCCTTTGTGCTGCGCGGCGGCGGCGCGGATTACCACGACCAGGCAGACGGCCACTGGATCGACGACCACATCAGCACCCCCATGAGCAAATACCCCGAATACCGCCAGAGCCGCCGCAGTTTCGGGATCAATGTGCTTGGCACACTCGTCGTGGAAATCGAGGCCAGTGACGGCACCGTCGGGTTCGCCGTGACCACCGGTGGCGAGCCCGCTGCGTATATCGTCGAGAAGCACTTGGCGCGCTTCCTCGAAGGCGCCCGCGTCACCGACATCGAGAAAATCTGGGACCAGATGTACCAGTCCACCCTGTATTACGGGCGCAAAGGCCTGGTGATCAACACGATCTCCGGCGTCGACCTGGCACTGTGGGACCTGCTCGGCAAGATCCGCCAGGAGCCAGTGCACCAGTTGCTCGGCGGCGCGGTGAGGGACGAGTTGCAGTTCTACGCCACCGGCGCCCGCCCGGACCTGGCGCAGAAGATGGGCTTTATCGGCGGCAAGATGCCCCTGCACCACAGCCCTTCGGAAGGCGAAGAAGGCCTGCGCAAAAACCTCGAGGAACTGGCGTCCATGCGCGAGCGGGTCGGCCCGGACTTCTGGCTGATGCTCGACTGCTGGATGAGCCTGGACCTGAACTACGCCACCAAACTGGCAATCGGCGCCCACGAATACGGCCTGAAATGGATCGAAGAAGCGCTGTCGCCCGACGACTACTGGGGCTATGCCGCCCTGCGCAACAACGTGCCCAAAGGCATGTTGGTCACCACCGGCGAACACGAAGCCACCCGCTGGGGCTTTCGCATGCTGCTGGAGATGGGCTGCTGCGACATTATCCAGCCGGACGTGGGCTGGTGCGGCGGCCTCACCGAACTGGTGAAAATCTCCGCCCTGGCCGATGCCCACAACGCGCTGGTGGTGCCCCACGGTTCGTCGGTCTACAGCTACCACTTTGTCGCCACCCGTCATAACAGCCCGTTCGCCGAGTTCCTGATGATGGCGCCCAAGGCCGATGAAGTGGTGCCGATGTTCCACCCGCAACTGCTCGGCGAACCGGTACCGGTGAATGGCCGCATGCGCCTGTCAGCGCTGGACAAGCCTGGGTTTGGCGTGGACCTGAACCCCGACTGCCAGCTGCATCGTCCGTATAACCGCTGAGGACTCCTGCCATGAACATGCCCCACAACGCTTTCAAGGCCGCGCTGCGCAAAGACGCCGCGCAATACGGGATCTGGGCCGGCTTCGCCACCGCCTATGCCGCCGAGATCGTCGCCAGCATCGGTTATGACTGGATGCTGATCGACGGCGAACACGCCCCCAACACCGTGCCCAGCGTGCTCAACCAGCTCCAGGCCGTGGCGCCCTACGGCACTGCGCCGGTGGTGCGTGCGGTGAGCAGCGACGCCAACCTGATCAAGCAACTGCTGGACGTGGGCGCCCAAACGCTGATGATCCCGATGGTGGAAACCGCCGAGCAGGCCCAGGCCCTGGTGCGCGCCATGCGCTATCCGCCCCACGGCATTCGTGGCGTCGGCGGTGGCTTGACCCGCGCCACCCGCTGGGACGGCGTGGCCGATTACCTCAACACTGCCCATGAACAGCTGTGCCTGATTGTGCAGGTGGAGTCGCGCCTGGGCGTTGAAAACGTCGCGGCAATTGCGGCGGTGGAAGGCGTGGACGCGGTATTTATCGGCCCGGCCGACCTGTCCATTGGCCTGGGTCACGCCGGCAACCCCGGGCATCCCGAGGTGCAAGAACGCATCCAGCACGCGGTCAACGCCACGCTGGCGGCCGGCAAAGCCTGCGGCATCCTCGCGCCCAACGAAGACGACGCCCGTCGTTATCAAGCCTGGGGCTGCCAGTTCATTGCGGTGGCCATCGACATCAGCCTGCTGCGCCAGGGCGCCATGGCGACCCTGGCCCGCTATCGCCCAGCCGCCGAGGCCCAGGCGCCGTCACGTACTTACTGAGGAGCTAAGCATGTCATCCGTACCGGTCTACCAGAACTTCATCAACGGCCGCTTTACCCCAAGCGATGCGCACCTTGATGTGTTGAACCCGGCCACCGGCGCCCTGTTGTCGAAGGTCCCGGCGTCCACCTTTGATGACGTCGACCAGGCCCTGGCCGCTGCCCGTCATGCACAAAAGGATTGGGCGCGAAAACCGGCCATCGAACGCGCCGGGCACTTGCGCCGCATCGCCGCCAAGCTGCGGGAAAACGTCACCCACCTGGCGCGCACCATCACCCTGGAGCAAGGCAAGGTCACGGGCCTTGCGGAAGTGGAAGTCAACTTCACCGCCGATTACCTCGACTACATGGCCGAGTGGGCGCGCCGTATTGAAGGCGAGATCATCACCAGCGACCGGCCCAACGAAAACATCTTCCTGTTCCGCAAACCGCTGGGCGTGGTGGCCGGCATCCTGCCGTGGAATTTCCCGTTCTTCCTGATTGCCCGCAAGATGGCCCCGGCGTTGCTGACCGGCAACACCATCGTGATCAAACCCAGCGAAGAAACGCCAAACAACTGCTTCGAGTTCGCCAAGCTGGTGGCCGAAACCGACCTGCCGGCCGGGGTCTTCAACGTAGTGTGCGGCGACGGCCGCGTTGGCGGCGCCCTCACCGCCCACAAGGGCGTGGACATGATCAGCTTCACCGGCAGCGTTGCCACCGGCTCGCGGATCATGGCCGCCGCCGCGCCGAATATCACCAAGCTCAACCTGGAGCTGGGCGGCAAGGCACCCGCCATCGTCCTCGCTGATGCCGACCTGGACCTCGCGGTAAAAGCCATTCGTGACTCGCGGATCATCAACAGCGGCCAGGTGTGCAACTGCGCCGAACGGGTGTATGTAGAGCGCAAGGTTGCCGACCAGTTTATCGAGCGCATCAGCGCCGCGATGGCCGCCACCCGCTACGGCGACCCCATCGCCCAGGTCGATGTAGAGATGGGCCCGCTGATCAACCGCCAGGGTCTGGACAGCGTCAACCGCAAGGTGCGCACCGCGTTGGATCAGGGTGCATCGCTGGTCAGCGGCGGGCAGATCGCCGACTTGGGCCAGGGTTTTCACTTCCAGCCCACGGTATTGGCCGGCTGCCGCGCCGACATGGAGATCATGCGCGAAGAAATCTTCGGCCCGGTGCTGCCGATCCAGATCGTCGATGACCTGGATGAAGCGATTTCCATGGCCAACGACTGTGACTACGGCCTGACCTCCTCGATCTACACCCGCGACCTGGGCAAGGCGATGCAGGCGGTACGCGAGTTGTCGTTCGGCGAAACCTACGTCAACCGCGAGAACTTCGAAGCCATGCAAGGCTTCCATGCCGGCGTGCGCAAATCCGGGATCGGCGGCGCCGATGGCAAGCACGGCCTGTATGAGTACACCCATACCCATGCGGTGTACTTGCAGGGCTGAGGTGGTGCAACGGGCTCTTGCGCGGTAGCGTGCGGGCCCTTCCCTATCAATTCTTCCGACAAGGATTGCGCAATGCCTCTTACCCCTTACAGCGGGCCGATCATCGACAGCCATTTGCACCTGTTCGACCCGCACCGCCCCCAGGGCATTCCCTGGCCCGAACCGGGCAACGCGCTGTATGCCGTGCATTTGCCGGCGGACTATTGGGCACTGGCCGCTGACCACAACGTGATCGGCGCCATTGCCGTGGAAGCCAGCCCATGGCGCGCCGACAACCGCTGGTTGCTGGAAACCTTGCGCAGCGACCCGCGCATGCTCGGCTTCGTCGGCAACCTGGACCCGCTGCACAGCGACTTTGCGGCAGACCTTAATGCCCTGGCCCATGAACCGCTGTTCCTGGGCTTGCGCTACGGCAACCTGTGGAACCGCGATTTGCTCGAAGACCAGACGCGCCCCGGCTTCATCGACGGCCTGCGCCGCCTCGCCGAATGCGGGCGCGGCCTGGACAGTGCCAACCCCAACCCGCGCCTGATCAAAGGCCTGCTGCATTTGAGCGATGCCCTGCCGGAGCTTCGAATCATCGTCGATCACCTGCCCAATGCCAGCGTTCCAGCCGGTGAAGAAGCGACGTATCACGCCGACCTGATGCGCCTGGCAGAGCGGCCCAACGTGTTCGCCAAACTCGCGGAAATCCCCCAGGTCGGCCCGCATGGATTGATCCTTGATCCGGCCTTCTACAACGACCGTCTGGCCGTGTTGTGGGAAGCCTTCGGCGAAGACCGCTGCTTCTTTGGCAGCGACTGGCCCAACAGCGATCACCTGGCCAACTTCGCCACCACCCTGGGCCTGGTGAAAGCCTGCATGGCGAACAAACCCGAGGACGTACAGGGCAAGTTCTTCCTGCACAACGCAGTGCGGATCTACAGCCCCACGCCACCCCACGGAGGCGAGTAATGCAGACCCGAGCCTTTCGCATGAACCTCAACCCTGGCCTGCACGATGAGTACCGTCGGCGCCACGCCGAGATCTGGCCCGAACTCGCCCAAGCCCTGCGCGATGCTGGCGTGGTGGACTACCGGATCTTCCTCGACGAGGCCAGCAACGCCTTGTTCGCCGTGATGACCCACCAAGACCAGCACGGCCTCGACGCCCTGCCCGAAACCGCGCTGATGCAACGTTGGTGGCAGTACATGCAAGACATCATGCCAAGCCACCCGGACGCCTCGCCCGTCAGCGTGGACCTGGTCCCGATGTTCAGCCTCACCCCGGGCTGAATCAGCGTTTACCACAACAATAAAAAAGGATTCGAACACGTGGAAATCATTCTCTTCGGTGTGATCCTGCACTTCATCGGCGGCTTCGCCTCCGGCAGTTTCTACATCCCCTACAAGAAGGTCCGTGGCTGGGCCTGGGAAAGCTATTGGATCACCGGCGGCCTGGTGTCGTGGCTGATCGTGCCGCTGATTGCCGCGCAACTGACCGTGCCTGGCTGGGTCGACATCCTGCGCCAGGCCGACAGCAGCACCTTGCTCTGGACCTACCTGTTCGGCGTGCTCTGGGGCATCGGCGGGCTGACCTTCGGCCTGACCATGCGTTACCTCGGGCTGTCCCTGGGCATGTCGCTGGTACTGGGCCTGACCTCGGCCCTTGGTGCGTTGATGCCGGCGCTGTACCGCGACCTGTTCACCGACGCCACCGAAGGCACCCTGACCTCGATGCTCGCCTCCCAGGGTGGGCATTGGGTGCTGTGGGGTGTGGCGGTGTCACTGGTGGGCATCGCGGTGTGTGGCAAGGCCGGGTTGATCAAGGAACGGGAAGTGCCGGAGGCGGTGAAGTTCGCCAGCATCAGCGAGTTCTCGGTGACCAAGGGCATGCTGGTGGCGGTGATCTCGGGCGTACTGAGCGCGTGCTTCAGCTACGGCATTTCCGCCGGGCGTCCGCTGGCTGCCGCCGCCGTTGAACATGGTGCCAACAGCCTGTTCCAGAACAACGTGACCTTTATGGTGATCATGTGGGGCGGCCTGACCACCAACGGCATCTGGTGCCTGTGGCTGAACTGGCGCAACCGTACGTTCCATAACTACACCGATCGCAGCACTCCGCTGCTGAGCAACTACCTGCTGGTGGCGTGTGCCGGGACCTTGTGGTTCCTGCAGTTTTTCTTCTATGGCATGGGCGAAAGTCGCCTGCACAACGACGCCAGTTCGTGGGTGCTGCATATGTCTTTCATCATCATCGTGTCCAACTGCTGGGGTCTGTATTTCCGTGAATGGCAAGGCACCAGTGCTACCAACAAAAGCGTATTGGTTGCCGGTATCGCGGTGATTCTGGGCGCTATCGCCATGGTCGGTTACGGCAACTATCTCGGCTGAGGCCGTTTGTTTTCGAGGAGTTTAGTTATGTTACTTACAGATAAAACCGTGATTATTACTGGTGCTTCCCGGGGTATTGGGCGCGCGGCTGCCCGTGAATGTGCGCGTCAGGGGGCGCGTGTGGTGATTGGCCATAGTGGCAGTGGCCAGGGCACCGAGGCGGCGTTTTCGTTGATCGAGGAGATCAAGGGGTTTGGTGGGCGGGCGGTCGAAGTGGGCGGTGATGCGGCTGATCCGGATACCGGTGACAAGCTGGTGGCTGGGGCGCTGAAGGCGTTTGGGAGTGTTGATGTGTTCGTCAACAATGCCGGGATTTGTCCGTTTCACTCGTTTCTGGATATGCCGCGTGAGGTGTATCTGAAGACGGTGAATACCAATCTCAATGGGGCCTATTTTGCGGTGCAGGCGGCGGCCAATCAGATGAAGAACCAAGGCACGGGTGGGGCGATTATAGCGGTCAGTTCCATCAGTGCGTTGGTGGGGGGCGGGATGCAAACGCATTACACGCCGACCAAGGCCGGGCTGCATTCGTTGATGCAGTCGTGCGCGATTGCGTTGGGGCCCTATGGGATTCGCTGTAATTCGGTGTTGCCGGGGACGATCGCTACCGACATCAACAAGGAGGATTTGGCGGATGAGGAGAAGCTCGCGTACATGACGTCGCGTACGCCGCTGGGGCGGTTGGGGGAGCCCGATGATGTTGCGGGGCCCATTGTGTTTCTGGCCTCGGATATGGCGCGGTATGTGACCGGGGCTTCGTTGCTGGTGGATGGGGGGTTGTTTGTCAACTTGCAGTAGCGTTGGGGGGCATATCCGTTATTTTTGTTATGGCTGCTATTGGTTCCGCTCTTACAGCCATGCCTTTCAAGGTCTTGGTTTAAAATCCCCCAAACAACCCAGTCAGGACGACGAAACTATGTGGGAAAAGGTTCTAGAGCGGTTTGAAAAACAAGCACCGGCCAGTGTCATGACCAAACTGG
>NZ_NIXO01000012.1 GCF_002204795.1 Pseudomonas sp. K2I15 | reverse complement strand
CTCAGCCATGCATTACGTCCTGCCTCATCGGCGTGAGGAGCGCATTTATCCGCGGGCCATCCGGCTCAAATCACCGAAATATCCGATCAGAAATAAAAAAGCCAGTCAGCTTAACTGACTGGCATTACCCCGAGGGGTGCTTTTTTGTGCTCGCTCGCTTAGCGCTTCAGCGAAGCCGGCAGGTGCGGCTGGATGGCCGTCAGTACTGCCTTGAAGCATTTGGTGTTGCCGGCAACCACGTGGCCTTTCTCCAGGAAGTCGTGACCGCCGGTGAAGTCGCTCACCAGGCCGCCTGCTTCTTGAATCAGCAGTGCGCCTGCAGCCATGTCCCACTCGGACAAGCCCGATTCCCAGAATGCGTCAAAACGACCGGCAGCTACATAAGCCAGGTCCAGGCTGGCTGCGCCAGCGCGACGGATGCCGGCGGTCTGGCCAACCAGGGCGCGGAACATGCCCAGGTAGTTTTCCAGGTTGTCCATTTGGTCATCGCGGAACGGGAAGCCGGTGCCCAGCAGGGCGCCGTCCAGGCTGGTGCGACCGCTGACACGCAGGCGGCGACCGTTCAACTGGGCGCCACGGCCACGGCTGGCGGTGAATTCTTCCTGGCGAACCGGGTCCAGAACAACAGCGTGTTCCAGGCGGCCACGGTATTTGCAGGCAATGCTCACGGCAAAGTGCGGGATGCCGCGCAGGAAGTTGGTGGTGCCATCCAGTGGGTCGATGATCCACAGGTAGTCTTCGCCTTCGCCGCTACCTTTGTGCAGGCCGGTTTCTTCACCGAGAATGCCGTGGGTAGGGTAGGCCTTGCGCAGCGCGTCGATGATTTTTTGCTCGGCGGCGCGGTCCACCTCGGATACGTAATCCTTGGCGTCTTTTTCGTCGACCTTGATGGTATCCAGGCGCTCGATGGAGCGGAAGATCAATTCACTGGCGCTGCGGGCGGCGCGCAGCGCGATATTCAGCATGGGCTGCATGGATGTGTCACCTAAGGTTGTTAAAGAAAGCCGAGCATTCTAGCAGAAACTTTCTTCAGGTGAAGGACGACGTTACCTTTCATGGCATAACCTTAGGCGGTTCTGTAAGATTTGCTCCCCTTTCCCGTGTCCGAGAGCGCCTCCCTTGCTGCAAAACATCCGTGTCGTCCTCGTCAATACCAGTCATCCCGGCAATATCGGTGGCGTGGCGCGAGCCATGAAGAACATGGGGCTGACGCGCCTGGTGCTGGTCGAGCCGCGTGTGTTTCCGCACCACGAGGCCGATGCCCGCGCGTCCGGCGCCAATGACATCCTCGAAAAAGCCCAGGTCGTCGCCACCCTGGAAGACGCCCTGGTCGGCTGCAACCTGGTGCTCGGCACCAGCGCCCGCGACCGTCGTATCCCCTGGCCGCTGCTGGACCCTCGCGAATGTGGGACCAAAGTTGTGGAGGAGGCTGCCGGCGGCGCTGAAATCGCCTTGGTATTTGGCCGTGAAGATTCCGGCCTGACCAATGAGGAACTGCAGCGATGTCATTATCACGTGCACATCCCATCAGACCCTGAGTTCAGTTCGCTGAACCTTGGGGCAGCGGTGCAGGTGTTGAGTTATGAAGTGCGCATGGCCTGGCTGGCCGCCGAAGGTCAGCCTAGCAAGGTAGAGAAGGACGAGGTTGCATCGACCAAGAGTGGTGAGTTGGCCACCATGGACGAGCTGGAGCGATTCTATGAGCACCTGGAGCAAACCCTGGTGGCCATCGAATTCCTCGACCCGGAAAAACCACGGCACTTGATGGCGCGCCTGCGCCGGTTATACGGACGCAGCTCGGTCAGCCGGGCGGAAATGAATATATTGCGTGGCATCCTCACGGAGACCCAGAAAGCGGCCCGTGGCGAGCTTCTTAAGCGGAAGGATTAAAAATGTTCGAGCGTTTGCGAGAAGATATCCAGAGTGTTTTCCACCGTGACCCGGCGGCGCGCAACGCCTTTGAAGTGCTGACCTGCTACCCCGGCATGCATGCGATCTGGATTCATCGCCTGTCCGGCGCCCTGTGGAAGATGGGCTGGAAATGGCTGGCGCGGGTGGTGTCGAACTTTGGCCGCTGGTTGACCGGGATCGAGATTCACCCGGGCGCCAAGGTTGGTCGTCGCTTTTTTATTGACCACGGCATGGGCATCGTTATTGGTGAGACCGCCGAGATTGGGGATGATGTGACCCTGTATCAGGGCGTGACCCTGGGCGGCACCACCTGGAACAAGGGCAAGCGCCACCCGACGCTGGAAGACGGTGTAGTGGTGGGGGCGGGCGCCAAGGTGCTCGGTCCGTTTACCGTTGGTGCGGGCGCCAAGGTTGGTTCCAACGCCGTGGTGACCAAGGCTGTGCCGCCTGGCGCAACAGTTGTCGGCATTCCGGGGCGGATCATCGTCAAGCCGGAAGTCGGTGATGAGCAGGAAGCCAAGCGCAAGGCCATGGCTGAGAAGATTGGTTTCGATGCGTATGGCGTCAGTGAAGACATGCCCGACCCGGTGGCGCGTGCCATCGGCCAGTTGCTCGACCACCTGCAAGCGGTGGACGGCAAACTGGAAGGCATGTGTGGCGCCTTGAAAGACCTGGGCAGCAACTACTGCGCCAAGGACTTGCCTGAGCTGCGCACGGAAGACTTCGCCGAGATCAAGGACGAAAGTGCCGCCACCAAGGCTGGCTGAAGTCTCGCAATCACTGCAAAACCCATGTGGGAGCGGGCTTGCTCGCGAAAGCTGCATGTCGGTCGCCGAATATATTGACCGATCCACCGCATTCGCGAGCAAGCCCGCTCCCACATTTTGACCTTCATTAGTCCCGCATTCCCGGCTTGGCCCTGTTCCCGCTGGTCCATCCCGTCCCGCCCTGCTATTATTCGCGCGCCCTTTTTGCGGCTATTCCTGACTAAAGTACTAGGTCTTATAGTTGACTTAAATACTCGGGAATCGCATACTTGCTCCCATTCTGAAACACCTTGGTACTTGTCCATGAGACTGACTACAAAAGGCCGATACGCGGTAACCGCCATGCTTGACTTGGCCTTGCACGCGCAAAATGGGCCGGTGTCCCTGGCCGATATCTCCGAGCGCCAAGGCATTTCCTTGTCCTACCTCGAGCAGTTGTTCGCCAAATTGCGCCGCAGCAATCTGGTTTCCAGCGTTCGTGGTCCAGGCGGCGGCTATCAACTGTCCCGCGACATGCAGGGCATCCAGGTAGCCCAGGTGATTGACGCGGTCAACGAATCCGTCGATGCCACCAAATGCCAGGGCCTGGGTGATTGCCACGCCGGCGACACCTGCCTGACGCACCACTTGTGGTGTGACCTGAGCCTGCAGATCCATGAGTTTTTGAGTGGTATCAGCTTGGCTGATCTTGTGACTCGCCGTGAGGTGCAAGAAGTAGCCCAGCGTCAGGACCAGCGCCGTTGCAACACCAAGGCGCCGCGTCTGGACAAGATTGAAGCGTCCGCCGTCGAGTGACAGCCGAAGAGCTAACGGCACGCCAGCCAGCCTGATTTAGGAGAAAGTCCATGAAATTGCCGATTTACCTTGATTACTCAGCGACCACCCCGGTTGATCCGCGTGTCGCGCAAAAGATGAGCGAATGCCTGCTGGTAGACGGAAACTTCGGTAACCCGGCGTCCCGTTCCCACGTATTCGGCTGGAAAGCTGAAGAAGCAGTCGAAAATGCTCGTCGCCAGGTCGCTGACCTGGTGAATGCCGACCCGCGCGAAATCGTCTGGACCTCCGGTGCCACCGAGTCCGACAACCTGGCAATCAAGGGTGCGGCGCATTTCTACGCGACCAAAGGCAAACACCTGATCACCACCAAGATTGAGCACAAGGCTGTCCTCGACACCATGCGCCAACTGGAACGTGAAGGTTTTGAGATCACCTACCTCGAGCCAACCACCGACGGTATCGTGACCCCTGCGATGATCGAAGCTGCGATGCGTGAAGACACCATCCTGGTTTCCGTGATCCACGTGAACAACGAAATCGGCACCATCAACGACATCGCCGCCATCGGCGAGCTGACCCGCTCCAAGGGTGTGTTGCTGCACGTCGACGCCGCTCAGTCCACCGGCAAGGTTGATATCGACTTGTCGAAGCTGAAGGTCGACCTGATGTCGTTCTCTGCCCACAAGACCTACGGTCCTAAAGGCATTGGCGCCCTCTACGTGAGCCGCAAGCCTCGCGTACGTATCGAAGCCACCATGCACGGCGGCGGTCACGAGCGCGGCATGCGTTCGGGCACCCTGGCGACCCACCAGATCGTCGGCATTGGTGAAGCGTTCCGTGTGGCCAAGGAAGACATGGCTGCCGAAAACGTTCGCATCAAGGCCCTGAGCGACCGCTTCTACAAGCAGGTCGAGCACCTTGAAGAGCTGTACATCAACGGCAGCATGACCGCCCGTGTACCGCACAACCTGAATTTGAGCTTCAACTACGTCGAAGGCGAGTCGCTGATCATGGCGCTCAAGGACCTGGCGGTTTCGTCCGGTTCGGCTTGCACGTCGGCTTCCCTTGAGCCGTCCTACGTCCTGCGCGCCCTGGGCCGCAACGACGAACTGGCTCACAGCTCGATCCGCTTTACGTTCGGCCGTTTCACCACCGAAGAAGAAGTCGACTACGCCGCGCAGAAAGTCTGCGAGGCCGTCACCAAGCTGCGTACCTTGTCGCCTCTGTGGGACATGTACAAAGACGGTGTCGATATTTCCAAGATCGAGTGGGCGGCACACTAAATATAGAAGCCGCCACCCAAAAGGCTCTGTAAAGACGTGGCGGAAAACGCAGGCGTATTTACAGGGTTCCAGAGCGGCCCTGATGAGTGAGGATTCAGTACCATGGCTTACAGCGAAAAGGTCATCGACCACTACGAAAACCCGCGCAACGTCGGCAAGATGAACGCGGAAGACCCTGATGTCGGCACCGGCATGGTCGGCGCTCCGGCGTGCGGCGACGTTATGCGCCTGCAGATCAAGGTCAACGAAGCTGGCGTTATCGAAGACGCCAAGTTCAAGACTTACGGTTGCGGTTCGGCCATCGCCTCCAGCTCCCTGGCGACCGAATGGATGAAAGGCAAGACCCTGGATGAGGCTGTGACTATCAGCAACACCCAGCTGGCCGAAGAACTGGCATTGCCGCCAGTGAAAATCCACTGCTCGGTACTCGCAGAAGACGCCATCAAGGCGGCTGTTCGCGACTACAAGCAGAAGAAAGGCTTGATCTAAGCAATTTGGCGACGAGTAAGGAGTCACGATGGCTATCAGCATGACAGAAGCGGCTGCGCAGCACATTCGCCGCTCCCTGAATGGGCGCGGTAAAGGTGAGGGGATTCGTCTGGGTGTTCGCACCACGGGCTGTTCCGGCCTTGCCTACGTGCTGGAGTTCGTCGACGAGGTGGTCGAGGAAGATCAGGTGTTCGAAAGTCACGGCGAGAAAGTGATTATCGACCCGAAAAGCCTGACCTACCTGGACGGCACCGAGCTCGATTTCGTCAAGGAAGGGTTGAACGAAGGCTTCAAGTTCAACAACCCCAACGTACGCGGTGAATGTGGCTGCGGCGAAAGCTTCAACATCTGAGGCTGATTGTGGGTACTCCTTGTCATTTCGCTTTGTTCGAGCTGCAGCCGAGTTTTCGACTGGACCTTGAACAGCTTGCCACGCGCTACCGTGAACTGGCGCGTGGGGTGCATCCGGACCGCTTTGCTGACGCTTCCGAGCGTGAGCAACGCTTGGCGCTGGAGCAATCAGCCAGCCTCAACGAAGCCTATCAGACGCTCAAGAACCCTCCCAAGCGCGCGCGTTACCTGCTCGCCATGGGCGGTCGCGAGCTGCCACTTGAAGTCACGGTCCAGGACCCTGATTTCCTGATGCAGCAGATGCAATGGCGCGAAGAGCTTGAAGAACTGCAGGACGAGGCCGATCTGGCCGGAGTCGCAGTTTTCAAGCGCCGTCTGAAAGTGGCCCAGGATGAACTCAACGAAAGCTTCGCAGCCTGTTGGGATGATGCGGCGCAACGTGAACAGGCCGAACGCCTGATGCGGCGCATGCAGTTCCTCGACAAGCTCACCTACGAAGTGCGCCAGTTAGAAGAGCGCCTCGACGATTAACCCAGTGCCGCCCAGGTTGCACGCCTGATATACAGATAAGTCCTGATTACCATGGCCCTACTGCAGATCGCCGAACCCGGTCAAAGTCCTCAACCGCACCAGCGTCGTCTGGCGGTCGGGATTGACTTGGGCACTACCAATTCGCTGGTCGCTGCGTTGCGCAGCGGTCTTTCCGAGCCGCTGCCCGACGCCGATGGCCAGGTCATCCTGCCGTCTGCCGTGCGCTATCACCCTGACCGCACTGAAGTGGGCGAGTCGGCCAAGCTGGCAGCGTCTACCGATCCTTTGAACACCGTGCTGTCGGTCAAGCGCTTGATGGGTCGTGGTCTGTCCGACGTCAAGCAATTGGGGGACCAGCTGCCGTACCGCTTTGTCGGTGGCGAATCCCATATGCCGTTCATCGACACCGTCCAAGGGCCGAAAAGCCCGGTGGAAGTGTCGGCCGATATCCTCAAGGTGCTGCGCCAGCGTGCAGAAACCACCTTGGGCGGCGAACTGGTAGGTGCGGTGATTACTGTTCCTGCGTATTTCGATGACGCTCAGCGCCAGGCCACCAAGGATGCGGCGAAACTTGCCGGCTTGAACGTGCTGCGCCTGCTCAACGAGCCGACCGCAGCCGCTGTGGCTTACGGCCTGGATCAACACGCCGAAGGCCTGGTCGCTATTTACGACCTGGGCGGCGGTACGTTTGATATTTCGATTCTGCGCCTGACCGGCGGTGTCTTCGAAGTGCTGGCTACCGGTGGCGACACGGCCCTGGGCGGCGATGACTTCGATCACGCCATTGCTGGCTGGATCATCACCAGCGCCGGCTTGTCTGCCGACCTGGATCCGGGCGCGCAACGTAGTTTGCTGCAAACTGCCTGCGCCGCTAAAGAAGCGCTGACGGATGCTGCATCGGTTGAAGTTTCCTACGGTAGCTGGTCGGCCCAACTGACCCGCGAAGCCTTCGATTCGTTGATCGAACCGATGGTCGCCCGCAGCCTGAAAGCTTGCCGCCGCGCCGTGCGTGACTCGGGTATCGAGCTGGAAGACGTGGCTGCCGTGGTGATGGTTGGTGGTTCGACCCGCGTGCCACGTGTGCGTGAGGCCGTTGCTGAAGCCTTTGGCCGCCAGCCGCTGACTGAAATTGACCCGGATCAAGTGGTGGCCATTGGTGCCGCGATCCAGGCCGATACCCTCGCCGGTAATAAACGCGATGGTGGCGAACTGCTTCTGCTCGACGTGATTCCGTTGTCCTTGGGGCTGGAAACCATGGGCGGGCTGATGGAGAAGGTGATTCCGCGCAACACCACCATCCCCGTTGCCCGAGCTCAGGACTTCACTACGTACAAAGATGGCCAGACGGCCATGATGATTCATGTGCTGCAAGGCGAGCGTGAGCTGATCAGTGACTGCCGTTCTCTGGCGCGCTTCGAATTGCGCGGCATTCCGGCGATGGTTGCCGGTGCGGCGAAGATTCGCGTGACTTTCCAGGTCGACGCCGACGGCTTGCTCAGCGTTGCCGCTCGCGAATTGGCCTCAGGCGTTGAAGCCAGCATCCAGGTCAAGCCGTCCTACGGCCTGACCGACGGCGAAATCGCCAAGATGCTCAAGGACTCGTTCCAATACGCCGGTGACGACAAGGTCGCCCGTGTGTTGCGTGAGCAGCAAGTCGACGCCCGGCGCCTGCTCGAAGCAGTGCAGGGCGCGCTTGAAGCTGACGGCGAGCGCCTGCTGGATGCCGAAGAGCGCATGGTCATCGACCTGCAAATGCAGGAGCTGGCTGAATTGATGAAAGGCACCGATGGTTACGCCATCGAGCAACAGACCAAGCGCCTGTCGCAAGTGACCGATGCCTTTGCCGCCCGTCGTATGGACCAGTCGGTAAAAGCCGCCCTGGCGGGCCGCAACTTGAATGAACTTGAGGATTAACTGATGCCGCAGATCATTTTTCTGCCACACGCCGAGCATTGCCCGGACGGTATGGTTGTGGAGGCTGAGACCGGCAAGTCCATTCTCGAAGTCGCTCACGACAACCACATCGAGATCGAAAGCGCCTGCGGCGGCGTCAACGCCTGTACCACCTGTCACTGCGTCATCCGTGAAGGTTTCAGCAGCCTGGAAGAGGCTGATGACCTGGAAGAAGACTATCTTGATAGGGCGTGGGGGCTGGAGCCGACATCGCGCTTGAGCTGTCAGGCGAAAGTGGGAACCGAAGACCTCACTGTTGAAATCCCGAAATATTCGCTCAACCATGCCGCTGAAGCGCCGCACTGACTGGTAGAACTGTCATGAGTTACGGTTGGAATGATGTACAACGCATTGCTGAAGAACTGGCTGAATCCAAGCCCGATGTGAGCCCGCTCACTGTCAACTTCGTCGACCTGCAGCGATGGATCATGGAGCTTCCGGATTTCGACAATGCCTCTGGCCGCTGTGGCGAGAAGGTATTGGAAGCGGTCCAAGCTCTCTGGATCGAAGAAATAGACTGATCCTCCCCGCAGGTTAGGCAATACCCAAGAACCCGCGTATAATTCGCGGGTTTAATTTTTCGCAAATTACCGTTTCTGGAGTTACACCATGGCTGTTCAACGTACTTTCTCCATCATCAAGCCTGACGCTGTTGCAAAAAACGTCATCGGCGAGATCACCACTCGTTTCGAAAAAGCCGGCCTGAAGGTTGTAGCTTCGAAACTCAAGCAACTGTCCAAAGCTGAAGCTGAAGGCTTCTACGCTGAGCACAGCGCTCGTGGTTTCTTCGGCGACCTGGTTGCCTTCATGATCTCCGGTCCTGTTGTTGTTCAGGTCCTGGAAGGCGAAAACGCTATCGCTCTGAACCGTGAGCTGATGGGCGCTACCAACCCTAAAGAAGCTGCTGCCGGCACCATCCGTGCTGACTTCGCTGAGTCGATCGACGCCAACGCTGTTCACGGTTCGGACTCCGAAGCCGCTGCTGCCCGCGAAATCTCGTACTTTTTCGCTGCTACTGAAGTAACCGCTCGCTAAGCATTGGCTTAAAAGAGCGAAGGTGAATCCATGACTACATTGACTGCAAAAACCAACCTGCTGGGTCTGACTCAACAGGAAATGGAAAAATTCTTCGACTCAATCGGGGAGAAGCGTTTTCGTGCCGCTCAGGTAATGAAGTGGATTCACCATCTTGGCGTCGATGATTTCGACGCCATGACGAACGTCAGCAAGGCCCTGCGCGACAAGCTCAAGGTCATTGCCGAAGTTCGCGGCCCCGAAGTGGTCAGCGAGGACATCTCCACCGATGGCACCCGTAAGTGGGTGGTGCGCGTGGCGTCCGGCAGCTGCGTCGAGACCGTGTACATTCCCCAAGGCAAACGCGGCACTTTGTGCGTTTCGTCCCAGGCAGGCTGTGCCCTGGATTGCAGTTTCTGCTCCACCGGCAAGCAAGGTTTCAACAGCAACCTCACCGCCGCCGAAGTGATCGGCCAGGTGTGGATTGCCAATAAATCGTTCGGCAGCATCCCGGCGACCGCCGACCGTGCCATCACCAACGTGGTGATGATGGGCATGGGCGAGCCGCTGCTGAACTTCGACAACGTTGTTGCGGCCATGCATTTGATGATGGACGACCTGGGCTACGGCATCTCCAAGCGCCGTGTAACCCTGTCGACCTCCGGCGTGGTACCGATGATCGATGAACTGGCCAAGCACATCGACGTCTCCCTGGCGTTGTCGCTGCACGCACCGAATGACGCATTGCGTAACCAATTGGTGCCGATCAACAAGAAGTATCCGCTTAAGATGCTGCTCGAATCTTGCCAGCGCTACATGGCGACCTTGGGCGAAAAACGTGTGTTGACCATTGAGTACACCATGCTCAAGGACATCAACGACAAGGTCGAGCACGCGGTCGAGATGATCGAATTGCTCAAGAATGTACCGTGCAAGATCAACCTGATTCCGTTTAACCCGTTTCCCCATTCTGGTTACGAGCGGCCGAGCAACAACGCCATCCGCCGTTTCCAGGATCAACTGCACCATGCAGGCTTCAATGTCACCGTACGCACCACCCGCGGCGAAGACATCGATGCAGCATGTGGCCAATTGGTAGGACAGGTGCTGGATCGCACCCGTCGCAGCGAACGTTATATCGCCGTGCGTGAATTGAGTGCCGCCGACGATATGCCGCAAAACGCCGCGACTCGAACCTGAGAGAGGATCTCTATGCCCTTGCGCCTTGCGCTGCTTTTGCTTGTTGCCAGCCTTGCGGCTGGCTGTGTTTCATCGGGCCATGACAGCCCTTTGCAAACCGGCAAGGGCCGTGACGAAGCGCGCGCTGCCTATGTGCAGTTGGGCTTGGGGTACTTGCAACAAGGGATGGCCGAACAGGCCAAGGTGCCGCTGAAGAAGGCCCTTGAGCTGGATGGCAGTGACGCCGACGCCAATGCTGCATTGGCGCTGGTGTTCCAGGCCCAGGCCGAGCCCGAATTGGCCGATCAATATTTCCACAAGGCCCTGGCCACACGTCCTGGCGACCCAAGGCTGCTGAATAATTACGGCAGTTTTTTGTTTGCGCAGAAACGTTATGACCGGGCGTCCGAATATTTCCAGCAGGCTGCGGCCGATACCCTCTATCCTGAGCGCTCGCGGGTTTTCGAGAACCTTGGGGTGACCTCAATGCTTCTCGGCCAGCGCGACACCGCCCGCCAGCAACTGGAAAAAGCCCTGCACCTGAACCAGCGCCAGCCACGAGCGTTGCTCGAAATGGCTGAGTTGTCCTTCGAAGACAGGCATTATGTGCCGGCACGTGACTATTACGAGCGTTTTAGCCTGCTGAGCGGGCAAAATGCACGTAGTCTATTGCTCGGTGTGCGCCTGGCGACGGTTCATGAAGAACGCGACAAGGCCGCACGTTTTGGCCAGCAACTCGAACGACTCTATCCCGGTACGCCGGAATATCAGCAATACCTGTCGGAGCAATGATGAAAGCGGCGCACCCGGAAGTTGTAGCAGCTAATCGTGGAAACCCAGGCGAGACCTTGCGTCAGGCCCGCGAAAGCAATGGTTGGTCGCTGGCAGAAGTGGCCCTCAAGCTCAATTTGACCACGACTTCATTGGGCAACCTTGAAGCTGGCGCGTTCGACAAGCTGCCGGGGCATACCTTTGCCCGCGGCTATATCCGTGCCTACGCCAAGCTGCTCGGTATCGACCAGGCCGCATTGGTCCAGGAATTCGACCAGATCACCGGTACCGATTCCCAGGGCAGCAATGTCCATGGCCTGGGCCGCATTGAAGAGCCTGTGCGGGTTTCCCACACTATCCTGCGCATTGTCAGCCTGTTGCTGCTGATCGCCGTGATCGGCGGTGGCTTTGTTTGGTGGCAGGACCAGACCTCCCAGCGTGGCAAGGACCTGTCCAGCAACGCCATGGAGCACGTCGAAGTCGAAAGCGCCGACGGCACCACCCAGATTCATCCATTGGACGAGCCGGAAGACCAGGCCGTGGCCCAGGGCCAGGCGGCGCCTGAAGCAGAGCCTGGCGCCGAGCAACCTGCGCCGCAAGCGGGGGCTGCCCCAGCTGTGACCCCTGTCGCACCTGCTCCAGCGGTTGCAGCGACGCCAGCAGCCCCGGTTCACACCCCGGCTGTACCGGCGCAGGCTCCAGCGCCAACGGCCCCGGCAGCCCCGGCGATTTCCGCGCCAACCACGCCGGTGCTTATCGCCGGTGATGGCCGAGTACAAATTACCTACGTCGCTGACTGCTGGACTCAACTCAGCGACGGCAATGGCAAAGTGCTGTTCAGCGGTCTGAAGCGTAAGGGAGATACACTTGACCAGGGCGGCAAGCCTCCTTTGACGCTGCGTCTGGGCTTTGCCCGTGGCGCGCAAGTGGCCTACAACGGCCAGCCTGTGGACGTGGCGCCGTTCACCAGTGGCGAGACTGCTCGCCTGAAGTTGGGACAATAAAGTCATGCACGGCGAATCTCCAATCAAACGTCGCGTATCGCGCAAGATCTGGGTCGGCTCGGTGCCGGTGGGCGGCGATGCCCCCATCGCAGTACAAAGCATGACCAACAGCGACACCAATGATGTTGCGGCCACTGTCGCCCAGATCAATCGTCTGGAAGCGGCTGGCGTCGACATCGTGCGGGTGTCTGTGCCGGACATGGACGCTGCCGAAGCTTTTGGCCGCATCAAGCAACTGGTCAAGGTGCCGCTGGTCGCTGATATCCATTTCGACTACAAGATCGCCCTGCGCGTGGCCGAATTGGGCGTCGATTGCCTGCGGATCAATCCGGGCAACATCGGTCGTGAAGACCGAGTTCGCGCCGTGGTGGATGCCGCCCGTGATCGCGGGATTCCGATCCGCATCGGCGTCAACGCCGGTTCCCTGGAAAAAGACCTGCAAAAGAAATACGGCGAGCCGACTCCGGCAGCATTGGTCGAGTCTGCGTTGCGCCACGTTGAACACCTTGAACGCCTGAACTTCCAGGACTTCAAGGTCAGCGTAAAGGCCTCCGACGTGTTCATGGCGGTAGAAGCTTACCGCCTGCTGGCCAAGGAAATCGTCCAGCCACTGCACTTGGGTATCACCGAAGCCGGCGGTTTACGCTCAGGCACAGTGAAATCTGCGGTGGGTCTCGGTATGCTGCTGGCCGACGGGATTGGCGATACTATTCGCATCTCCCTCGCGGCAGACCCGGTAGAGGAAGTGAAAGTCGGTTACGACATTCTCAAATCCCTGCATTTGCGTTCCCGTGGCATCAACTTCATTGCCTGCCCGAGCTGCTCGCGGCAGAACTTCGACGTGGTGAAAACCATGAACGAACTGGAAGTACGCCTCGAAGACCTGCTGGTGCCGCTGGATGTTGCGGTGATCGGCTGTGTGGTCAACGGGCCGGGTGAGGCCAAAGAGGCCCATGTGGGCCTGACCGGTGGTACGCCAAACCTGATTTACATCGACGGCAAGCCGTCGCAGAAACTGACGAATGACAATCTGGTGGATGAGCTGGAACGGCTGATCCGCAAGAAAGCGGCCGAAAAGGTCGAAGCTGACGCAGCGGTTATCGCGCGCGGCTGATCGAACGAATTTAAGGATTTGATGTGAGCAAGTCTCTGCAAGCCATTCGTGGCATGAACGACATCCTGCCTGAGCAGACGCCCCTGTGGCGCTACTTCGAGGGCACTGTCGCGCGTCTGCTGGATAACTACGGTTACAAGCAGATCCGCATGCCGATCGTCGAGTTCACCGAGCTGTTCAAGCGCTCCATCGGTGAAGTGACCGACATCGTCGAAAAAGAGATGTACACCTTCGAAGACCGCAACGGCGACTCCCTGACCCTGCGTCCGGAAGGTACTGCCGCATGCGTGCGTGCGGTGCTGGAACATGGCCTCACCGGCGGTGGCCAGCCGCAGAAGCTCTGGTACATCGGCCCGATGTTCCGCCACGAGCGTCCGCAAAAAGGCCGTTATCGCCAGTTTCATCAAATCGGCCTGGAAGTGTTCAACCTCGATGGTCCGGACATCGATGCCGAGCTGATCGTGCTGACCTGGCGCCTGTGGGGCATGCTGGGCATCCGCGATGCGGTCAAGCTTGAACTCAACAGCCTGGGCACCAGCGAATCCCGGGGCCGCTACCGCGAAGCCCTGGTGGAATTCCTGTCGGGCCACCTGGACAAGCTGGACGAAGACAGCCAGCGCCGCCTGAAAACCAACCCGCTGCGGGTACTCGACACCAAAAACGCCGAGACCCAGGCCGTACTGGTGGACGCGCCGAAAATGGCCGACTACCTGGACGACGAGTCGCGTATCCACTTCGAGGGCCTCAAGGCTCGCCTGGATGCGGCCGGTATTCCCTACGTCATCAACCCGAAACTGGTGCGTGGCCTCGATTACTACAGCAAGACCGTGTTCGAGTGGGTCACCGACAAGCTCGGCGCCCAGGGCACCGTGTGTGCGGGTGGCCGTTACGACGGCCTGGTCGAGCAGATGGGCGGCAAGCCGACCACCGGCGTAGGCTTCGCCATGGGCATTGAGCGGCTGATCCTGCTGCTGGAAACCCTGGAGCAGATCCCCGAAGAAATTTCCCGCCAGGTGGACGTGTACTTCTGTGCCTTCGGCGAGGCGGCCGAACTGGCTGCCCTGGCCTTGAGCGAGAAGCTGCGCGACCAACTGCCGAACCTGCGCCTGCAAGTCAATGCCGGCGCCGGCAGCTTCAAAAGCCAGTTCAAGAAAGCCGACAAGAGCGGTGCGTTGTATGCACTGATCCTGGGTGATGATGAGTTGGCCCAGCAAGTGGTAAGTTTCAAACCCCTGCGTGGTCAGGGTGAACAACAAAGCATTGCCTTTGATGCGCTTGCAGCGCACCTGGCCACCTGCATCGTGCAGGGTTGAAGCTGTCAAACAGCCGATTTAGCGATTAAGGAGTATTGGGGTGTCGAGTACTGATGATGACCAGCTGGCCGAGTTCAAAGACTGGTGGCAGCGCAACGGCAAGCCCCTGGTCACTGGCGGTTTGCTGGCTTTAGTAGTGGTGTTCGGCTGGCAAGCCTGGCACAAGTATCAGGCTAACCAGTCGCAAGGCGCCTCGATTATCTATCAGCAATTGCTGGAAACCACGCTGACGCCAAACGGCAAACCGGACCTCGCCCAAGTGGCAGACCTGGCCGGCAAGCTGAAGAGCGAATTTGGCGGTAGCACCTACGCGCAATACGGCAGCCTGTTCGTCGCAAAAGTTGCGGTCGACAACGGCAAGCTGGATGACGCAGCCTCCGAGCTGAAAGCCATCACCGACAAGCCTGCCAACCCGACACTGGGTGAAATCGCACGTCAGCGTCTGGCTCAGGTACTGGCGGCACAGAACAAGGCCGACGACGCACTGAAACTGCTCGACGGCGATGCTGACAAGGCATTTTTGGCGACTCGTGAAGAGCTCAAGGGCGACCTGCTGGTCCAATTGGGTCGTACCGACGAAGCCAATGCTGCGTACCAAAAAGCCAAGGCGGCGCTGTCTGATGAAGCGGCGGTCGGTGGCTTACAAATCAAGCTCGACGACTTGGCCAAAGGGGATGCGTGACGTGATCCGTTGGAAACATGCAGCATTGCTGGCTCTGGCCGTTTTGGCCGCGGGTTGCAGCAGCAACAGCAAAAAAGAACTGCCTCCGGCCGAGCTGACCAGCTTCAAGGAAGAAGTGGTCCTGCAAAAGCAGTGGAGCCGCTCCATTGGTGACGGTCAGGGCGACTTGTACAACCTGATGGTCCCGGCGATCGACGGTGACACCATCTTCGCCGCTGACTCCACCGGCGTTGTAGTCTCCATGGATCGCATGAACGGCGACGTCAAATGGAAGAAAGACCTCGAACTGCCTGTGTCCGGCGCCGTTGGCGTGGGTTCCGGCCTGGTGCTGCTCGGCACGCTGAAAGGCGACGTCGTGGCGCTGGATTCGAGCACCGGTGAAGAGAAATGGCGCTCTCGCGTGACCAGTGAAGTGCTCTCGCCACCGGCTACCAACGGTGACATCGTTGTCGTTCAGACCCAGGATGACCGTGTGATCGGCCTCGACGCCGCCACCGGTAACCAGCGCTGGTTGTATGACAGCACGCCGGCGGTCCTGACCTTGCGCGGTACCAGCGGTCCGGTTGTGACCAGCAACCTCGCACTGGCAGGCCTGTCGACCGGTAAAGTGGTCGCCCTGGACACCCAGAACGGCGTGCCGGCCTGGGAAACCCGTGTTGCGATCCCTCAGGGTCGTTCGGAACTGGACCGCGTAGTGGACATCGACGGTGGCTTGCTGCTGTCGGGTGAGACCCTTTACGTCGCCACGTATCAGGGCCGTGTTGCGGCGCTGGACGTGCAAAGCGGCCGGATCAACTGGCAGCGTGATGCTTCCAGCTACGCCGGTGTCGCCCAAGGGTTTGGCAGCGTCTACGTCAGCCTGGCGTCCGGCACCGTTGAAAGTGTCGACGAGCGTTCCACCACTGCATTGTGGAGCAATGACTCCCTGGCTCGCCGTCAGTTGTCGGCACCGGAGGTGTTCTCCAGCTACGTAGCGGTAGGCGACTTTGAAGGTTACCTGCACCTGCTGAGCCAGGTGGACGGTCGCTTCGTCGGTCGCGAACGTATCGACAGCGACGGCCTGCGTGCCCGTCCGCTGGTGGTGGGTAACATGCTTTACGTGTATGGCAACAGCGGCAAACTGGAAGCGCTGACCATCAAGTAAGGGTTTGACTATGCTTGGGGTAACACCCAGGCGGCCCCGCTTCGGCGGGGCATGCGGCATTTAAATATGCTGCCCCGAGCACCAGCCGCTGCCTTGCAGCGGCTTTTGTATTTTCTGAAATAACGAAGTGGAGAGCCGCATGGTTCCCGTAATCGCCCTGGTGGGCCGACCGAACGTCGGCAAGTCCACCTTGTTCAACCGCCTGACCAGGACTCGCGACGCCATCGTCGGCGACTTGTCCGGTCTGACCCGTGATCGCCAATACGGTGAGGCAAAGTGGCAAGGGCGCTCCTACATTATTGTCGACACCGGTGGTATCTCCGGTGACGAGCATGGCATGGACGAAAAGATGGCCGAGCAGTCGCTGCTGGCCATTGAAGAAGCTGATGTCGTGTTGTTCCTGGTGGACGCCCGCGCGGGCTACACCGCTGCTGACCAAATGATTGGCGAGCACCTGCGCAAGCGCAACAAGCGTTCCTACGTGGTGGCCAACAAGATCGACAACATCGATCCTGAAATGGCCCGCGCCGAGTTCAGCCCGATGGGCCTGGGCGACGCGATCCCGATCGCCGGTGCCCACGGTCGCGGCATCACCCAGATGCTGGAGATCGCCCTGCGCGACTTCCCGCGTGATGACGTGGATGAAGTCGAAGGCGAAGAAGAGATCGTTGCCGAAGGCGAGGAGGCCAAGCGCATTCCTGGCCCAAGCGAAAAAGACGGTATCAAGATCGCGATCATCGGCCGCCCGAACGTCGGCAAGTCGACCCTGGTCAACCGTATGCTGGGTGAAGACCGGGTAATCGTCTATGACGAGCCCGGCACCACCCGCGACAGTATCTACATCCCGTTCGAGCGTAACGACGAGAAGTACACGCTGATCGACACCGCTGGTGTGCGCAAGCGCGGCAAGATCCACGAGGAAGTTGAAAAGTTCTCCGTGGTGAAAACCCTGCAGGCGATCAAAGACGCCAACGTGGTGATCTTCGTCATGGACGCCCGCGAAGGCGTGGTAGACCATGACCTGAACTTGCTGGGCTTTGCCCTGGAAGCCGGTCGCGCCCTGGTGATCGCGATCAACAAGTGGGACGGCATGACGCCGAGCGAGCGCGATTTCGTCAAGATCGAACTGCAGCGTCGTCTGTTCTTCGTCGAGTTCGCCGATATCCACTTTATCTCGGCACTGCACGGTACCGGCGTGGGCAACCTCTACGCTTCGGTGCAGAACTCGTTCAAGTCCGCGGTCACCCGCTGGCCGACCAACCGCCTGACCCAGATTCTTGAAGATGCGGTCAGCGAGCATGCGCCACCGATGGTCAACAACCGTCGGATCAAGCTGCGTTATGCTCACTTGGGTGGTGCCAACCCGCCGATTATCGTGATCCACGGTAATCAACTGGAGAAGGTGCCGAAGTCCTACGTGCGTTACCTGGAAAACACCTACCGCCGTGTCTTGAAACTGGTCGGTACGCCGATCCGTATCGAGTTCAAGGGTGGCGAGAACCCGTACGAAGGCAACAAGAACAGCCTCACCGACCGCCAGGTAAACAAAAAGCGCCGGATGATGACGCACCACAAGAAAGCCGACAAAAAGCGCCGCGACAAGCGCTGATCCTGATCGGTTAAAAAAGGGCTCTTTCGGAGCCCTTTTTTTGTGCCTGGCGGTTGACCCTTCGCCGCATGCAGCTTAAAACTTGGGGCTCACCGCAAGGGGCGCACCGATGATCACCAGCAAGCTGCCGAATGTCGGCACCACCATCTTCACCACCATGTCGCAACTCGCCGCCGAAACCGGTGCGCTCAACTTGTCCCAAGGCTTTCCCGACTTTAATGGCCCCCAAGAGTTACTCGATGCAGTGGGCAAACACATTGCACTGGGCCATAACCAATACGCTCCGATGACCGGCCTGCCGGTGCTGCGCCAGCAAGTGGCAGCCAAGATCGCCCGCGGCTATGGCGCCACGGTGAATGCCGATAGCGAAGTGACCATCACCCCAGGCGCCACCGAGGCGATCTTCTGTGCGATCCAGGCGGTGATCCGCAACGGTGATGAAGTCATCGTGTTCGACCCGGCCTATGACAGCTACGAGCCCTCGGTAGAACTGGCAGGCGGCCGCTGTGTACATGTGCAACTGGGCCTGCATGACTTCGCCCTGGACTTCGAGCAACTGCGCGCGGCGCTGTCACCGCGCACCCGCATGATCATCCTCAACAGCCCGCACAACCCCACTGGCGCATTGATCAGCCGTGCCGAGCTGGACCAGTTGGCCGAGTTGATCCGCGACCGTGACATTTACCTGGTCAGCGACGAGGTCTATGAACACCTGGTATTCGACGGTGTGCCCCACGTCAGCGTGCTGGCCCACGAAGAGCTGTACCAGCGCGCCTTCGTGGTCAGCTCCTTCGGCAAGACCTACCACGTTACCGGCTGGAAGACCGGCTACGTGATCGCGCCACCAGCCCTCAGCGCCGAACTGCGCAAGGTGCATCAATATGTCAACTTTTGCGGCGTGACCCCGTTGCAGTACGCTTTGGCAGACTTCATGGCCGAACACCCGGAACATGTCGAGGAACTGCCGGCTTTTTATCAAGCCAAGCGCGACCTGTTCTGCGACCTGCTGGAACCGTCGCGTTTCAGCTTTACCCGGGTGGCCGGTACTTACTTCCAACTGGTGAATTACTCACAGATTCGCCCAGACCTGGATGACGTTGCCATGTCACTGTGGATGACCCGCGAACATGGCGTGGCGACCATTCCGGTCTCGGTGTTCTACCAGAACCCACCGCAAGGCCAGCGCCTGGTGCGACTGTGCTTTGCCAAACGCGAGGAGACGCTGCGCCAAGCAGCCGAGAAACTATGCGTGATCTGAGTGCACTGCCCAACCTGAACATTGCCCTGGTGCAAACCACCCTGGCCTGGCACGACCGCCAGGCCAACCTGGAGCATTTCGAACTGCTGCTGGAACAGGCCAAGGGGGCCGACCTGATCGTGCTGCCGGAGATGTTCACCACCGGTTTCTCGATGGAGTCGCAAACCCTCGCCGAGCCCGAAAACGGCCCCACCCATCAATGGCTCCAAGCCCAGGCCAAGAAGTACAACGCCGTGATCGCCGGCAGCGTGATCATCCAGGCCGCTGACCGCAGCCACCGCAACCGCCTGCTCTGGGCGCGCCCGGATGGCGAGGTGCTGCACTACGACAAACGCCACCTGTTCCGCATGGCCGGTGAACACGACCACTACACCCCCGGCGAGCGCCAGGTGCAGTTCGAACTCAAGGGTTGGCGGATACGTCCGTTGATCTGCTACGACCTGCGCTTCCCTGTGTGGAGCCGTGACGCCCAGGACACGGACCTGCTGCTGTACACCGCCAACTGGCCGGGTGCGCGGCGCCAGCACTGGAACCGCCTGCTGCCGGCACGGGCCATCGAAAACCTGTGTTACGTGGCGGCGGTGAATCGGGTGGGTACGGACGGCAAGGGTTTTGCCTACACCGGAGACAGCCAGGTCCTGGACTTCCAGGGAGAAAGCCTGCTGAGTGCAGGGGAGGCGGACGGCGTGTTCCAGGTGTGCCTGGATGCATCGGAACTGGCCGCGTACCGCACACGCTTCCCGGCGAACCTGGATGCGGACAGCTTCGAGTTCACCTGAAGGGTTTTCGTCGCCTGATAGAGTGCTTTCGCGAGCAAGCCCCACATTCGACCTGCGCAACCTGAAAGAACGCGGTCAAAATGTGGGAGCGGGCTTGCTCGCGAAGAGGCCCTGACAGTCACCACAAATTTAGAACCCAACAAAAAGGCCCCTGGATTCTCATCCAGGGGCCTTCTGTATTTCAGCAATCAGCGTTTACGCCGCTTTTGCTTCCAGCTGGCTCAACGAACGGTTCAGGGCACTGAACACCGCCTTGAAGCTCGCCGTGGTGATGTTTTCATCAATACCCACGCCATGCACCGGACGCTCGCCGTTCACCCGCAGCTCAATGTAGGCCGCTGCCTTGGCATTGGTGCCGGCGCCAATCGCGTGTTCGTTGTAATCCATGATCTCAACACCAATCGGCAGCCCGGCCACCAGCGCTTCCAGGGCGCCGTTGCCTTTGCCGTGCCAGCGCAGGTTGGTTTCGCCCTGGCCCTTGCCCGAGACTTCAACTTCCACCGAGCTGTTGCCGTTCTCTTCCTGCAAGCGATGGCTGACCAGCGCGTAAGGAATGTTGGCTTGCAGGTATTCACGCTGCAATAAGCTGTAGATCTGCGAGGCCGTCATCTCCAGGCCCACACGATCGGTTTCGGCCTGTACCACCTGGCTGAATTCGATCTGCATGCGGCGCGGCAAGCTGATGCCGTATTCCTGCTCCAGCAGGTAGGCGATGCCGCCTTTGCCCGACTGGCTGTTGACGCGAATCACCGCCTCGTAGCTGCGGCCGATGTCGGCCGGGTCGATCGGCAAGTACGGCACTTCCCACAAAGCGTCCGGTTTCTGCTGGGTGAAGCCCTTGCGGATCGCGTCCTGGTGGGAGCCGGAGAAGGCGGTGTGAACCAGGTCGCCGACGTACGGGTGACGTGGGTGCACCGGGATCTGGTTGCACTCTTCGACGACCTTGCGCACGCCGTCGATGTCGGAGAAGTCCAGCTGCGGGTCGAGGCCCTGGGTGTACATGTTCAACGCCACGGTCACCAGGTCGACGTTACCGGTACGCTCGCCATTGCCGAATAAGCAACCTTCGACACGGTCTGCGCCGGCCATCAGGCCCAACTCGGTGGCGGCCACGCCAGTGCCACGGTCGTTGTGGGTGTGCAGGCTGATGATCACGCTGTCACGACGGTTGATATGGCGACCGAACCACTCGATCTGGTCGGCATAGATGTTCGGGGTGGCACATTCAACGGTGGCCGGCAGGTTGAGGATCACCTTGTGCTCAGGCGTCGGGTTCCAGACCTCGATCACCGCGTCACAGACTTCCTTGGCGAACTCCAGCTCGGTTGCGCTGAAGGTCTCAGGCGAGTACTCGAAGGTCCACTGGGTTTCTGGCTGCTGGGCGGCGTATTTGACGAACAGCTTGGCCGCGTTGACCGCGATGGCCTTGATGCCGTCTTTGTCCTGGTTGAACACGATGCGGCGGAACGACGGCGAGGTGGCGTTGTACAAGTGAACGATGGCTTTCTTCGCCCCGCGCAGGGATTCGAAGGTGCGTGCGATCAAGTCTTCACGGCCCTGGGTCAGCACCTGGATGGTGGTGTCCTCGGGGATGTGGTTGTCTTCGATCAGGGTACGCACGAAGTCGAAGTCGGTTTGCGATGCAGCCGGGAACGAAGCCTCGATTTCCTTCACGCCGACGGCGACCAAGGTCTTCCAGAAGCGCAGCTTTTTCACCGCGTCCATCGGTTCGATCAGCGACTGGTTGCCGTCGCGCAAGTCGGAACTGCACCAAATCGGCGCGGCGGTAATGGTCTTCGACGGCCAAGTGCGGTCCGGGATATCAATGGTCGGAAATGCGCGGTACTTCGAAGACGGGTCTTTGAGCATGCTCATCGGGAAATCCTTTGTGTAGGGGCCGAGAAAAGGCGGCCTGCCGTAAAACTGTTATTGGGGATAAAGCAAAAGACGAGGCAGATCGATTCAGCCTGGCAGTCGTGCGCTGACTAGGCACAGGCTGCGGTGCTGGCGAAGCTGAATGAGGGTGTGAGAGGTTTTCATAGGTCCAACCCTAACCGCCGGGGTGAAAGATGGCAAGCAGTCGGAAAAAATTGAGAGAAGTTCTGCTATTGGCGTAGGAGACGAGATTTTATGGTTGATAATTGTGTATGGGGTTGTTTTGTTTGCGCACCTGTTGCCGGGTGCGCAATTGAACGTCAAGGCTGAAACGCCCCGATAAAGATCGCCGGATCCACCCGCGCGTCGTTCAGGCTGATGTTCCAATGCATGTGCGGCCCGGTCGCCCGCCCAGTGGAACCAACCTTGCCCACCACCGCGCCACGCGCCAGTTGCTGGCCCACGCTCACGTCAATCTTCGACATATGGCAGAACATGCTGATAAAGCCCTGGCCATGGTCCACAAACACGGTGTTGCCGTTGAAGAAGAAGTTACCGGTGAGAATCACCTTGCCTGCCGCCGGCGTCTTGATCGGCGTACCGGCGCCCACGGCAAAGTCCAGGCCCGAATGCGGATTACGCTCCTCGCCATTGAAGAAACGTCGCACGCCGAACTTGCTCGACAGTGGCCCGTTCACCGGCTTGTCCAGCAGCAGGTTGCTCGGGGTGTTCGGGCTGAAGCTGCGATAGGCCTTGAGTTGAACCGCCAGCTCACCTTCGATGCGTTTCAGCTGCGCCGGGTCGGGGTTCACCTGGCTTTTGTTCTTGAGGGTGATGTGCTGCTCGGGGTACTTCTTGAAACCCACGATAAACGGCAGGTTTTGGCTGCCGCTGGTGATGCGCTGGGTGCCGGGTTTGACCGTCAGCGGGATGCCGACAATCGCCAGCCAGTTGTTCTGCTCCTTCACCACCAGCACCGGCCGGTTCAGGTAAGTGGCTTTGGGCGCCGTCGCCGACGTACCGAGGTCGACCACCGCCACGCCACCGGGTACCGGCTTGTTCAGCAGCCGGGTGATGTAACTGTCTGCGTGGGCATTGAAGGTCAGGCACAACAGCATCAACAAACTTAAAAAGCGTGGCATCAATCAATCCAGTAACGAGAGGGTGACGGGCGTCAGGTGGTTGTCTTCCACCCGCACCTGCAATTGGCCTTCACCGAGGCGCGCGGTCAGGCGCTGGCCGGTGTGGGTTTGCGCGGCATTGCGAATCGCCTGGCCGCGCTCGTCGAGCAAGATGCTGTAGCCGCGCGCAAGAGTAGCCAGTGGGCTGACCACGTGCAGCGTCTGCACCTGGCTTTGCAGTTGCAGGCGGCGCGCCTTGAGGCCTTCGCGCATGGCGCGCGGCAAGCGTTCGGCGAGGCTGTCCAGGCGTTGGCGCAGCAGCGCCAGTTGGCGGCCCGGGTGTTGGCCGGCAAGGCGGGTTTCCAGGCGGATCAGCCGCTCGCGACGCGTATTCAGGCTGCGCTCGAAGGCCCGGCGCAGGCGCATGTCCAGGTCGTCCAGGCGCTGGGCTTGCTGGCGCAGGCGTTCGCCCGGGTGACGCAGGCGACGGGCCATGCCTTCCAGGCGCAGGCGGTCGTGCATCAGGCGGTTGCGCATGCGCATTACCAGGCGCCGGTGCAGGCTTTCGACCTGGCGCACCAGGTCGCTGGAGTCCGGGGCCAGCAGTTCGGCCGCAGCGGAGGGTGTCGGGGCGCGCACGTCGGCGACAAAGTCGCTGATGGACACATCGGTTTCATGGCCGACGGCACTGACGATGGGCGTCACGCAGGCGTCCACCGCACGCGCTACGGCTTCTTCGTTGAAGCACCAGAGGTCTTCCAGCGAGCCGCCGCCACGGGCCAGGATCAACGCGTCAAAGCCGCGTGCGTCGGCCAGCTTCAGTGCGCGGACGATTTGCGATACCGCTTCACGGCCCTGCACGGCAGTCGGGATCAACGTCAGTTCTACGTTGGGCGCCCGGCGGCGGAACACGCTGATGATGTCGCGGATCACCGCGCCGGTGGGCGAGCTGATAATCCCGATGCGCCGTGGGTGTGCAGGCAGCGGCACCTTGCGCTCGGCACTGAACAGGCCTTCGGCACTGAGTTTTTCCTTCAGCGCATCAAAGGCCAGGCGCAACGCGCCATCACCGGCCGGCTCCACCGTGTCGAGAATCAGCTGATAGTCGCCCCGGCCTTCAAACAGCGAGACCTTGCCCCGTACCTTCACCGCCAAACCGTCTTTCAACGCCTGGCGCACCCGTGCGGCGTTCTGCCGGAACAGCGCGCAACGCACCTGGGCGCCGCTGTCCTTAAGGGTGAAGTACACGTGGCCGGAGGCTGGGCGGGCGAGGTTGGAGATCTCGCCTTCGACCCAGATATTGGTGAACACGTCTTCCAGCAACACCCGCGCACGGCCGTTGAGCTGGCTGACAGTCAGGACTTCGCGGTCCAGGCCCAGACGGGCAAAGGGATCTTTAATCATGGGCGGCAGTTTATAGGCATTCGTGCAGGGTTTGACAGAACTGCTCCACCAGCGCACTCGGCGTTTGCTGGCAGGCGAGGGCGACGGTGCTTTGGCAATCGGGGTCGGCCAGGGGCAAAAAATGGACGTTGGCGGGTGCAATGTCCTGCATCGACTCCGGCAGCAGGGCAATCCCGAATCCGGCCTGGATCAGCTGTAATTGCGTGGTCTTGCGCGACATCACCCGGGCGGCCTTGGGGAAAAACCCTGCACGCATGCACAACTCGGCTGACAGGTAACTCAGCCCTCCGCGCTGCGGGTGAGGGATCGAGATAAACGCTTCGTTCTTCAGTTGCGCCAAATCGATACCGGATGTGTGCCCGGCTAAAGGGTGGTTGGGCGGCACGGCCAACAACAACCGCTCGCTATATAAAGGCACGATGCGCACGCCTTCGCGCTGGCGCAACACCGGCAAGCGCAACAGCCCGACCTCCAGGCGACCGTCGGCGATTTCTTCCAACTGCGCTTCGGAGGACAGTTTGACGATGTCCATCGACACGCCCGGGCATTGCTCCAGCCAGGCACCGATACCGCGCAGCAAGCGGCCACTCATCGGCACCGTGCTTGAATGGCTCATCCGCAGCGTGCCGAGTTGGCCATTGCCTACTTGCGTCGCCATCTCACTGGCCTTGAGCAGTTCGCCCAGCAGGTTGCGTGCCCGTGGGTAAAACGCCTCGCCCGCGGCCGTCAGCCGTGGCTGGCGCGCGGTGCGTTGGAACAATGGCGTTTGCAGCAGGTTTTCCAGCTCCTTGATCTGCCGGCTGAGGGCCGATTGCGCGACAAACAGCCGCTCGGCCGCCGCGCTGAAGCTGCCGCTCTCGGCGATTTCGACGAAGTAACGCAATTGCCGGGTGGAAATCACAAGTCATGCCTTTTCGAGATGAGTGACGGGCTTTGAAGATATTAGTCGCAACGCTCGCCAATGGCTAAAGTGATGGCCATCACTAATAAGGAATACCTCATGAGCCCGGTCGAACTGTTGAGTCATTGGTCGTTTGGCGGTGTGGACTGGCTGGTGATCGGCGTGGCGATTGCCCTGGCCTATATCGTGTTCGGCATCGCAGGTTTTGGCACCGCGCTGGTAGCGGGGCCGATCCTGATTCTGTTCATGCCGTTGTCGAAGATCATCCCGCTGCTGGTGCTGCTGGATTTTGTCGCGGCCTTTGGCAACCTCCTGCAATCGCGGCGGGATGTGGTGAAGCCGGAATTGCTGAGGCTGCTGCCATGCATGGCGATTGGCTGCACCCTTGGGGTGATCTTCCTGCTCAACCTGCACTCCGATTTATTGCTGCTGCTGATGGGCCTGTTTATCAGCACGTATGCCATCTACAGCCTGGCGGTGAAGGCCAAGCCCACGCAACTGGCGGCCGGCTGGGCGATTCCCATGGGAGTTGTCGGCGGGCTGTTTGGGGCATTGTTCGGCAGTGGCGGCTTTTTATATGCGATCTACCTCAACAGCCGCTTGCCCAAGGACGGCGCGCGGGCGACCCAGAGCGCGTTGATCAGTTGCAGCACGGTGGTGCGCCTGAGCCTGTTTTTGATCGCGGGCGTGTATGCCGAGCTACCCTTATTGATGTTGGCGGTGTGCCTGCTGCCGGCCATGGCGCTCGGGCTGTGGGCAGGCCGGCGGCTGACCCTGCGCATGTCCCGCGAGGCGTTCGTGCGGTTGGTGACCTGGCTGGTGCTGGCCAGCGGCATTGCCTTGATTGCCCGTTACTTGAGTACTTGACCTGTGGGTGTCAGGGATTAAGCTGCCGGGCTCCAGGGCCTCTTCGCGAGCAAGCCCGCTCCCACATTCGACTGCGTTTATCCTATAAGAATGCATTCTAATGTGGGAGCGGGCTTGCTCGCGAAGGCGTCAGACGGCACACCGCAGGACACCCAGGCCTCATGAATTCCCAAAGCATCCTTGTCCCCAAAATCTCCACGCTACCTGTCCACGAACCCCGCGCCCGGGCGATCGTGCGCTGGCTGGTGCGCAAGAACATCGTCAAGGAAGAACTCACCACCTGCGGGCGCACCGGCAACCGCATGGGCTACGCACTGGCCGACGGTGCCCGCGCCGTGGTGCTGCACCCCGATGCGCTGCCGTTCAACGAGCCGATCAATGGCCTGGAGATCATCTACAAGCGCTGCATCTACACCCCGGCCAAGGGTTTTCTTGAAGAAGCCGGCTGCCCCGAATGCCTCAAGGAAGTCGGCGAAGCACTGTTCGAAAGCCTGGAAGACTGGATGCCCGGCCACACCGATAACTTCACTTGCCCGCTGTGTGGGCATGAAGATGACATCAACGGCTTCCTGTTCCTGCAGGAATGCGGTTTCTCCAACCTGGGATTCATCTTCAACAACTGGGCGGAGGCGGGGTTCAAACAGAGCTTTATCGACGAATTTGCCGATTGGCTCGATCAAAAGATGAGCTGGGTCAAAGTCGAGCTTTAGCCCGATGTTTTATCCTTCTATCAGTATTACCAATAATGTCAGAGTTTTACATTGAGCCCCGGGGGGTGTCTGAGTATAATGGCGCGCTTCCATTTTCCCGCTCGGGAGCCCCCGCGATGCTGCGTATCAGCCAAGAAGCTCTGACATTCGACGACATTCTCCTAGTGCCCGGTTATTCCGAGGTGCTTCCTAACGAAGTCAGTCTCAAGACCCGCCTAACCCGTGGCATCGAGCTGAATATTCCTCTGGTTTCTGCTGCCATGGACACCGTCACTGAAGCCCGTTTGGCAATCGCCATGGCTCAGGAAGGCGGCATCGGCATCATCCACAAGAACATGACCATCGAGCAGCAAGCTGCCGAAGTGCGCAAGGTCAAGCGTTACGAAGCCGGTGTGGTCAAGGACCCGATCACCATCGAGGCCGACGCCACCGTACGCGAACTGTTCGAACTGACCCGCCTGCATAACATCTCCGGTGTACCGGTGCTGCATGATGGCGACCTGGTCGGTATCGTCACTTCCCGTGACGTACGTTTCGAAAACCGTCTGGAAGCCACCGTCCGTGAAGTGATGACGCCTAAAGAGCGCCTGGTCACGGTCAAGGAAGGCGCCGACAAGAACGACGTTCGCGAGCTGTTGCACAAGCACCGTATCGAACGCGTACTGATCGTCGACGACAAATTCGCCCTCAAAGGCATGATGACCGTCAACGACATCGAAAAAGCCAAGGCTTACCCGCTGGCCAGCAAGGACGACCAAGGTCGCCTGCGCGTTGGCGCTGCGGTCGGCACCGGCAAAGACACCGGCGAGCGCGTCTCGGCCCTGGTTGCTGCCGGCGTTGACGTGGTGGTGGTCGACACCGCCCACGGTCATTCCAAAGGTGTAATCGACCGCGTTCGTTGGGTCAAAGAGAATTTCCCTGAAGTACAAGTGATCGGCGGCAACATTGCCACCGGCGCTGCCGCCAAGGCACTGGTTGCTGCGGGCGCCGACGCGGTCAAGGTCGGTATCGGCCCTGGCTCGATCTGCACCACCCGTATCGTTGCCGGTGTAGGCGTGCCGCAAATCAGCGCCATCGCCAACGTCGCCGCTGCCCTTGAAGGCACTGGCGTACCGTTGATCGCCGACGGCGGCATCCGTTTCTCTGGTGACCTGTCCAAGGCCATCGTAGCCGGTGCTTCCTGCGTGATGATGGGCTCGATGTTCGCCGGTACTGAAGAAGCGCCAGGCGAGATCGAACTGTTCCAGGGTCGTTCGTACAAGGCTTACCGTGGCATGGGTTCCCTGGGCGCTATGTCCCAGGCTCAAGGTTCTTCCGACCGTTACTTCCAGGACTCCTCCGCGGGCGCCGAGAAGCTGGTACCGGAAGGCATTGAAGGGCGTGTTCCGTACAAGGGCACCCTGAGCGCCATCATCCATCAACTGATGGGCGGCCTGCGTTCCTCGATGGGCTACACCGGCAGCGCCGACATCGAAGAAATGCGCACCAAGCCTGAGTTCGTGCGGATCACCGGTGCCGGCATGGCCGAGTCCCACGTCCACGATGTACAGATCACCAAGGAAGCGCCGAACTACCGCGTAGGTTGATGCTTCCAGCAAATAGTTAAGTAACCGGGGCTGTCTTATTCAGCCCCGAGTTGTTTCTGATTCATTAGACGAGACTGATCTCATGGCCCTCGACATTCACGCCCACCGCATCCTGATCCTCGACTTCGGTTCCCAGTACACCCAATTGATTGCCCGCCGCGTGCGTGAAATCGGCGTGTACTGCGAACTGCATCCGTTCGACATGGACGACGAAGCGATTCGCGAATTCGCTCCAAAAGGCGTCATTCTCGCTGGCGGCCCCGAGTCCGTGCACGAAGCCAACAGCCCGCGTTGCCCACAGGCCGTGTTTGACCTGGGTGTGCCGGTCTTTGGTATCTGCTACGGCATGCAAACCATGGCCGAGCAACTGGGCGGCAAGGTTGAAGGTTCTGAGCTGCGTGAATTCGGTTACGCCCGTGTCGACGTCGTCGGCAAGAGCCGCCTGCTGGACGGTATCGAAGACCACATCGACGCCGACGGCCTGTTCGGCCTCGACGTGTGGATGAGCCACGGTGACAAGGTCACCCGGATGCCGGAAGACTTCCACATCCTGGCCAGCACCCCGAGCTGCCCGATTGCCGGCATGTTCAACGACGAGCGCGGCTACTACGGCGTGCAGTTCCACCCGGAAGTGACCCACACCAAGCAAGGCGGTCGCATCCTGTCGCGTTTTATCCTCGACATCTGCCAGTGCGAAGCGCTGTGGACCCCGTCGAAGATCGCTGAAGACGCCATCGCCAACATCCGTGCCCAGGTCGGCACCGACAACGTCCTGCTGGGCCTGTCCGGCGGTGTGGACTCCTCCGTGGTAGCGGCACTGCTGCACAAGGCCATCGGCGACCAACTGACCTGCGTCTTCGTCGACAACGGCCTGCTGCGCTTGCACGAAGGCGAGCAAGTGATGGCCATGTTCGCCGAGAACATGGGCGTCAAAGTGATTCGCGCCAACGCTGAGGAGCAGTTCCTCAACAACCTGGCCGGCGAGTCCGACCCGGAGAAGAAGCGCAAGATCATCGGCCGCACCTTCATCGACGTATTCGATGCCCAGTCCAACAGCCTGGACAACATCAAGTACCTCGCCCAGGGCACCATCTACCCGGACGTGATCGAGTCGGCTGGCGCCAAGAGCGGCAAGGCCCACGTGATCAAGTCCCACCACAACGTGGGTGGCCTGCCTGAGGAAATGAACCTCAAGCTGGTAGAACCGCTGCGCGAACTGTTCAAGGACGAAGTGCGTCGCCTGGGCCTGGAACTCGGCCTGCCGTACGACATGGTCTACCGTCACCCCTTCCCGGGCCCGGGACTGGGTGTGCGGATCCTGGGTGAAGTGAAGAAGGAATACGCCGACCTGCTGCGTCGCGCCGACCACATCTTCATCGAAGAACTGCGCAAGGCCGACTGGTACCACAAGGTCAGCCAGGCATTCGTGGTGTTCCAGCCAGTCAAGTCGGTTGGTGTTGTAGGCGATGGCCGTCGTTACGCGTGGGTCGTGGCCCTGCGTGCGGTGGAAACCATCGACTTCATGACCGCCCGCTGGGCCCACCTGCCGTACGAACTGCTGGAAACCGTCAGCGGCCGTATCATCAATGAAATCGAAGGTATTTCGCGCGTGACTTACGACGTGTCGAGCAAGCCGCCGGCGACTATTGAGTGGGAATGATGGGACGTCCGGCATTGTCCGGCACGATCTAGCAAGAAATACCCTGAAGCCCGCGTAATTGCGGGCTTTTGGCTTTTTGGGTCTGGCAAATTCTGGCAGCTTTGTGCATCGCTCTGCCCCCGGCACTGTAGACATCTGCAGCCGATGCTCACCGCTAAGGCTGCTGATGTATTGGTACTTTTCATGCGAGCGCTGATCCCGTTGGCGCCGGGCCGCACGGCATCCGCTCTCTCCCCTAGTGAACGCAATCCTTGCAGTAACAAAAATTGGTTCTGAAGACGATGCACAGTCGGTGACGGTAAAGATCGTGCGACGCATGACGATATAACTTCTGTAGCGACTCGCTTTCAGCTGGTTTGCTTCGGGTGCGTTTATCTCACTTATTCAGGCAGTGATCTGCAAAATGAAAATAAAGAACAAGCTCGTCCTGGCTTTCGTGCTCGTCGCGTTCATTCCCGTGAGCCTGGTGGCCGTGATCTCGGTGCTCAATACCCGGTCCGAAGCGGTCAACCAGTTCATGGATGGCAGCACCCGAGAAATACGCCAGATCGACGGTAATATCCGGCAGTTTTTTGATGGCACGCAGCAAAACGTCGATCAAATGGCCACAGACCCCACCTACACATCGGTCGCCAGCCTCAAACACTATGAGGCTGCCGACGCAGCCAGCCAGCCATTGCCTGCGGCCGCCCGGCAAGTCATAGACGCGTTTGCACGTTATGGCGCGACGCATCCGGCAGCGGCAATCCTGTCCATTGGCCTGGAAGACGGCAGTTACGCGAAATGGCCGGATGACCCGCAGTTGTCGAAATACGACCCGCGTACGCGCCCGTGGTACAAGGCGGCCATGGCCAGCCCCGGTAAAGCTGTAAGAACCGCGGCGTATTACTACGACAAGGACGCGGTAGCACTGGTTGGTAGCGCCAGGGCAATGCTCGATGAAGCAGGCAAAGCCAAGGGCGTGTTTGTGGTGAGCGTATCGCTGACCAACCTCACCGAACTGGTCAAAAGCATCAAGCTTGGCGAAAGCGGCTACGTGATGCTCATCGAGGACGGCACGGTGCTGGTCGACCCGCGTGATGCCGGGCACAGCTTCAAGCAGCTCAAGGATCTGGGGGAGCCTTACGCCAAACTGGCCGCCACTACGCAGGGTTCCACCGAGGTGCAAATCAACGGCGTCCGGTACATGGCCAACGTGTGGACATCGCCGGGTCTGGGCTGGCGTTATGTGGGTTTGATCGAGTACAGCGAAGTCATGGCCGAGGCCACACGCATGACCTACCTGACGGTCGCTATCGTGGTGGTGCTGGTGCTGCTTTTTGCACTGCTGGCGGCGGCCTTCGCCAAGGTTATCGTCAAGCCTATCGGCCAGGTCAGCACCGGGCTGCAGTCGATTGCTGAAGGTGAGGGCGACCTTCGCCGTGATCTTGAGGTGCAGGGCAAAGACGAAACTGCAGAGCTGGCAGGCTGGTTCAACAAGTTTCTCACCGCAATACGCCAGTTGATCCAGAGCATCGGCGCGGCATCGACCAACCTGCTGGATGCTTCACGTGTCAACAGTGAAGTGGCCAATAACATGAACCAGGCGGCTGGACGCCAACGTGAGGCGGTGGAGCTGGTGTCCACGGCGTTCAATGAAATGGTCGCTACTGCCAATGAAGTGGCACGCTCGTGCAGCGCTGCGGCCAATTCCGCCGAGAGTGGCCATCATCGTGTCGCCGAAGGCAAAGAGCAGATCGAGTTGACCACCGACAACGTCAATCGCCTGGGGCGTCGCCTGACCGAGTCTTCGCAGGCCATGGTGGAGCTGGAGGAGGGTAGCCGCAGTATCAACCAGATTCTGGGCACCATCCGCGCCATCGCCGAGCAGACCAACCTGCTGGCACTGAACGCGGCAATCGAAGCGGCAAGGGCGGGTGACCAAGGGCGGGGGTTTGCGGTGGTCGCGGATGAAGTCCGCGCGCTGGCCAAGCGTACCTCGGATTCCACAGGGGAAATCGACCAGTTGCTCAGCGCGCTCGGCGGCAAGACCCAGGAAGTGTCACAGAAGATGGAAAGTTGTCTGGACCTGTCACGCGCGAGCGTGTCCTCCATTGAAAGCGCACGTGAAAGCTTTGAAGGCATCCAGCTGTCGGTGAATGAAATCAGGGATCAGAACCTGCAGATATCTGCCGCGGCCGAAGAGCAACACAGCGTGGCCGAAGAAATCAACCGGCATATCCAACAGATCTACGACGAGGCGCAACTGGTCGAGAGCCTCGCCAGTTCTGCTCAGGAAGACTCGGGTCGGCTTTCGAAACTGTCGAATGAGCTGAACGGGCTGGTAGGGCGCTTCAAGTCGTAAACACGTGAAGGCGGGGAGGAATGATGTGTGCAACGCAGATTATTCCTCCCGTAGCCGGTGAGCGCTGAATAATAAACCCCCGGCCTTGCGCCGCACTACGTTGTACGCCAGCAATAGCCCCCACAGTTCCTGATACACCCGGTACACGGTCTTGCTGCGAAGGGTCAACGCGTTATCCTGCATTGAGCTTTTGATACCCCGAAAACCCAGCTCGATCTCCCATCGTTCGTGATAAAGAGTGGCGACCTGCTCAGCGCTAAAGCGTGAAGCGGGCAGCGAGGTGAAGACGGTTTTTTCCTTGCCTTCGACCTCATAGGTAACGGCTAGCACCTGCCAATGATCAGGCAAAACCGGGTTCTTTTTACGCGCCTGTGGCGAGACCTTCATCTGCACTCGCTGCAACGAATTGCTCGCCAGGGTGCACCATGGAATGACCCGCGCCATGGCGGAGCTTTCGGCGTATTGAAGCACCCACCCGGCGTTCGAGGTGGTGGGGGAAAAGATGGCCGCTGCGTGGGCTATGGGGCTGTCCAGGAGCATTGCGCCGGAGTGATTTACCCGGTTGGCTGCCTGAAGGCCGCATGAATGATGCGTCATGCGGCTATTCCGGTCAGGTTGCCGGCACCGACCACAACGGTTTCGACCAATTGGCCAGAGTCATTGATTTCTCGGTACTGAGGGCTTGCATCAGGTCCACCAGCGAGTCGAACGGGCGTTGGTCGATGGTCGGCCAAGTGGGCTCCAGGAGGTAGAACTTGCCTTGCGCGTTGACCTGGATCGGGGAGTACACCGCGCCGGCATTTCGGCTGAAGTGAATCAGCGTCGGTTGCCCCGACCAGCTACTCAAGGTGTAGAACCCTGGCCTGCGCAACTGATCGCCGAGGGACTTCTGGCCTGGGGTCAGCCAAGGCGTTTCCAATTGCAGGCGCACGTCGCTGCTGGCAGTGACTGGGCCCAATTGAGTGGTCATGGCTTGTTCGGGGACGGTAAAGGTGCCAATGGTCTGTTCGTGGGCCTCGGCCCCCGGGTCGATCATGAAGCTGGTTCCTTCTCCCTCGGGTACATCTTCGATGCGCAAACTGATCGCGCCGTCCAGTTCGCTGATGCCGGGCAGTTCGCGGTAGGTGTTGGTGCTCATGGGGTCGACCAAAGCCACCCAGCGCTCGCTGCTGGCGGCCGGTTTATAGCGTTGGATTTGCTGATGAGTGAGGTAGTTATTGACCCAGCGACGGCTGAAGCCATCATTGGGCAGTTCACCGTGCCCGCGAATGCTGGCCATGCAATCAAGGGCCTGCACGCGAATGTTGTTGGCTTGCGCGGCCCTGACCACCTCCAGCAGATTGAAGCGTTGTGACGGATCGTTGCCGGCAGCCCGGTCGACTTCCATCAAGGATTGGCGCAGTTCGCTGGGCATCGTCCTGGTTCTGGTAAAGGTCTCCAAGTGCGCCTGATGGCTTTCAGTGATCAGGCCTTTGATGAACAGGGTGCGCACCCGTGCCCTGCTGAGGGCGGCCATGTTTTTGATCAAGAACTCCTTGCTGCCAATGCCTCCTCGCGGCTCACCAATCACCAGGCCGGGGGCGGTATCCAGCGCCTGTTCAATGAAGGTTTCCTCGCTGATGCCTGGGATTAACGCCGGAATCACCGGCCGTGACGGTGTCGTCCTGGGGGTGTTGAAGAAGGTTTGCGCGTCATTGAGCAAACGCTCCCTGGCCTTGGCAATCTCTCTTTGGCCCCTGCTTACCACGTGCACCTGGCCGTCGGCATCGCGGGTGAAGGTGGAGTGGGTGTCTTCTAACACCTGCGGTTGCACGTCATAGGCGCTGTATGAACGAGGACGAGGTGACGAGGGGCCAGGGCGCGGTTCGGCGATTGGCGCCGGCGGGGTCACGGCGGGCTTGCTCTGGTTTTTACCGCCGCCCTTGAGTTTGCTGCTGGGCGCAGGCTCCCATTCGCCCTCGGCGTTCAGGCGTACCGGGATCGAACGGTTGAAGCCATCGGGGTTGATCGGGTCGACAATCGCCAGGTGCCCTGGGCCGTTGACGTCGGCTTCAAAACGCACGTAGTAACTCTCGCCGTTCATCAGGATGGCGTGGGAGGGCAGGTCACCGGTGAATTTCAGGCGGTAGGTGCGGAAAAATTTCCCGGGTTGGGTGTTCAGGGTTTCGCCTTCCAGTATCAGGTTGCTGGCATAGGATTTAGGCACCGCCGGAGGAGGCGCGGCCGCAGAGGCGGCGGCAGCGGGAGGCTCGGGTATCCGGATCTCACGCATGCCCCTGCCGCGCAGTGCCGCGTTCAACGCATCAACGGTTTTAAAACGCTTGCCGTGAATGCTGGCCCACTCGGGGCGCTCGACAAAGTAGCCGGTTTTATCGCGTTTCAACGGTGTGCACTTGATCAAGCCGTTACGGTCTCGGCTGACGAACAGCGCCTGTCCGGTCTCGGTATCACGGGCGTACATACCGGGGTCGGGCAGGTATTTGCCCAGCTTGCGGGCACTTAGGATATCGACGGGCATTTCCAGTTGCAGGCGCAAGTCGTTGCGCACTGTTGTGGAGTTGCTGCCAGGCTCTACGGCTGTTCTTCCCGGATCAGGCTCAATTCCCCTTGCCTTGCCGATCCCGGCGTCCTCTATTCTCAGGCCGACGGCTCCCTCCAATTCGCTGAGCCCCGGTACCCCGTTGAATGTATTGGCATGGCTGTCACCCACCAGCGCCACCCATTTGTGTGGGCCGGCGGCGCCCTGATCGGCAGTGATCAGTGTGCGAGCAAAGTAATTCATCATTTTTTGCCGATAGTTCACGTCAGCGTCCAGGATCCCGCTGCTGCGATAGCTGGCCATGCAGTCGATGGCCTTGATCCTCAGGCGGTTTGTTTGCGCGGCCTTGACCACTTCCAGGAAGGTGTATTGGCCGGTGGGGTCGGTCCGATGGCCTTCATCCAGGTCTTGCAGGTAGCGCCCCAGGCTCTGCGGCATCTCGCCGCTTCGGCTGAACAGGTCCAGGTCAGCCTGGTGGAAGTCGCTGAGCAGGTGCTCCAGGTACAGGGTCCTGACCTTTTGTCTGGCGAGCAGCGGCATGCTTTCAATCAGAAAGCGTTTGCTGGCCACGTTCGAATGATTTTCCCCGATCACCAGGCCGGGGCCGTCCTTGAGCAATTGTTTGATGATGTCTTTGGGTGGCGCGTTCAACGTGAACGTCGGGATACGCGGGCGGGCAGGCAGCGGTGGGTCGACAAAAAAGTCCCGTGCGTCGTCATGCAACTTGCGACGCAAGGCCTTGAACGCGTCATGGCGATCGTTGCTCAAATACTCTTCATTCAGGTCCTTGGGGTCGACATTACCGTTGGCGGCCGGCTGCAGTCCGGGCCTCTGCGCCTCGGGAACATCGTAGGCGGTACCCGGTGTTTGCACCTCCGGCAAGGGCGCGTCGGGAGCCTGCCCCCAGGGCTTGAGCCCGAACATTCTGCCGCCGCCCTTGAGGCCAGGGGCGGGCACTGGCTCCCATTCACTATAGGCATTCAGGCGCACCGGCACATTTCGATAAAACGACCAGGGGTTCTTTGGATCGATGATCACCCAGCCCTTGGCTTCCTTGACATAGCGCACCTGGAAGTAGCCGGACGTGGTGCCCTCACTCAGGTAGATGTAGGTTTTTCCGCTCGATGTTTCGATGATGCCTTTTCGGGCACCGGTACCCGCTTGGGTACCCTCGGTAATCTCGGTGCGCAGCGTCGCCAGAAAGCTCTCTTGCCCGCCCGGCGCAGATACACGCTCCGGTGTGAGGGTGTGCAACAGAGACAACTCGGTTTCGCTCAAGGCCGCCGTGCCAAGCCGTTCTTCGGGAGCCACGAGGTCTTTGCCTTGGGCAATCTGCGGCAAGCCTTCGCCACCTTTGAGAAACATCGCATTGAACAAGGTATCGATTGCCGCAAGCACCGCCCCGCTCACCCCGGCCTTGCGTTCGGTGGGGGTCTTGCCGTTGACGGCCTGGTCGATGTTCATCCCGACGTTCGCGATGCCGGCACCAACGACCGCCAGCGCAACCGGCCAGCCGACAGCTGCCAGCGGGCCGAACATGCGGCCAAAGGCATTGAGGTAGCCGATCCAGAGTTTTTTTCGCAGCTCGCCGTTGGAGTGCAACATGTAGCCGGCGTCACTGATCATGCGGGCGTGGGTGGCATCTCGCAGGTGGGTGAACGGGTCATCGCAGACCCACGCGTCCTGCACTGCCAACAGGTGGTGATCGTTAGCCTTCCAAGCGTTGAACAGCAGGTCCAACACGTGATTGAGGCCGATATTCTCGATACGCGTTTCGTAGGACAACGTGTGTAACAGGTCTGCCGTCGGGAATGCGGCCAGCAGCCATTCCTGGGTCGAGGTCAGTGCGTTGGTGTCTTGCATGATGTCGTGGTCGGCGACCTGGAAGTGCGCCATGAAACGCTTGCGCGCCTGCGGCTGCTCGACCTGTGACAGCACCCACCAATGCAGGTCCTCGGCGCATTCCAGCACATGAAAGCCCCACGTTTCGCCGGGTACATACAGGATCTGGCGCTCATTGCGGTCGACAAAGCACAGGATGTCGCTGGCGACATAGCTGCCGACCTTCAAACGCCTGATGCGCACTGCTGGTGACGGCAGGACCTCGGTCTCAAGCATCTGCAGGGTCACCGGCCAATTCACATTGCAGGCGGCGGCCTTGACCACCGTACGGAAGTTGTCGGCAGACAGTCGCCCGTCTTCGTAATCTTCAATCGCCTTGGCCAGGAATGTGCTTTTGGCCAAGGTCCTGAACGGCGTGCCCTGGCTACTCCAGAATGACGCCACGGCGGTTTTGTAGTGGTCGGCAAAGTTGAAGGCCCAGAAACTTTTCATGACCTGACTGCCGGATAACCGGATCTCGTTGGTCTGGTCGTAAGTCCCAGCCTCGGGCCCGGCAGTGTAGAAACCGCAGTCGTTATCGAGCAGGTCGGCGTTGTCCTGGTAGTGCACGGTGAAGCGCGTGATCACCAACTGCGTCAGGGTCATGGAGTCGTGGGGGTGTTCGATATGTTCCCAGCCGGAAAGGGTTTTCGGATTGCTCTGGGACGAGTGGAAGCGATGCCAGTAGACCTTTTCCGGGTCCAGGTTGATGGCGTGCTCGGCGAGGATTTTTTTGGCGAACTGCGTCGCCATCTCGTACATGTCCGGGCAGGCCTCTACCAGCGCCGGAACCAGCGCCTTGAGGGCCGTGGCATCGGCGGCGTTTGGCAGGTTGGGTGCATCTTGCATTGGGTTCTTCCTTGGGTCGCGTAATGTCACCGCTACTATCCCAAGGAGGGTCTGGCTCACGCTGTAGGTCGGTGAGCCTTTGCATTCCGGTACATGTCGACCGGGGGCTCATTCCAGAAGCCCATCGGGTGTCGGATTCAGCGCCGGGCAATATCCGAAAAGTAAAACTTGTCCAGGGTATGGCGCGACTCGGTGTACTCAAACTGCCGCCCATCCTGCAAAAACGTCTGGTTGCTCACCACGATCACATGGCTTTGCCCATCCAGATCCAGGTGCAGTTGATCGTCCTTGCCCCGCGGCAGCGCTTCGATGGTGCGCTGGGCATAGCTGATTTGCAGCTGCAGCGTCTGTTCGATAAACGCATAGATCGACTGCTCGGCAATCGAGCGATCCAGCCCCGGAATCAGGTCGGCGACGAAGTGGTTGATGTCGAGGATCACCCGTTTGCCGTCGATGCGCCGCACCCGCTTGACCCGGGTAATCAGGCTGCCGGCTTCGGCTTCGATGTGTTGCATCAGCGAGCCTTCCAGCGGGAACTGGCTGAACTCCACCACTTCGGTGCTGACGTCATCGCCGAGGGCGGCGTGGGTCTCGCGAAAGCTGACAATCCCGCCCAGCTGGAACTCGATGGGGTTGGGCGACAGCACGAAGGTGCCCTTGCCGTGGATCTTTTGCGCGAAGCCGCGCTCCTGCAATTGCTCGATCGCCCGGCGCACCGTGCCACGGCTGGCCTGGTAGGCGTCCATCAGTTCGGTTTCGGAGGGAAGGCGCGTGCCGCGTTGCAGGCGTTCGGTGGTGATGCTGGCAAGCAGATCGGTATAGATCTGGTTGTATTTGCTCATGGGGGAGGGCTCTGTGCCACGTTTGCGTTCAAGGCAGGAACCTTAGTGGCAGAGGTCAGGTTTGTCCATTCAACCCATGGATATTCCTGCTTCCTGTAGGAGCAAGCTTGCTCGCGAAGGTTGTTAACGATGACGCTTGCCACCTGACGTTACGCGGTGCACTCAGGTTCTTCGCGAGCAAGCTCGCTCCTACAGTGAATAAACATTTGTAACTCGTACAGACGAGTTGTTGCTTTAACTCGTACAGACGAGTAATTTTGGCCTCGGCGTGCTGCCTATGACCGCCCCCAATAAAAAAAACCAAAGTGGATACCAAGCATGAGCCACGACTATCCGAATATTGCCCGCCAGATTCTCAAGAACCTCGGTGGCAGCGACAACCTTGAGCAAGCTGCCCACTGCGTGACCCGCCTGCGCCTGGCCCTCAAGGACCCGAGCCTGGCCAACAGCGGCGAATTGAACCAGGTCGACCTGGTCAAGGGGTCGTTCTTTACCGGTGGCCTGTTCCAGATCGTGATCGGCCCCGGCGAAGTGGAAAAGGTCTACGCCGCCCTGCGTGAGCAAACGGGCCTCGCTGCGTCGACCATCGCGGATGTGAAACAAAAAAGCGCCGACAAAATAAACCCCATGCAGCGCCTGGTGCGGGTGTTCTCCGACGTGTTCATGCCGATCTTGCCGGCGCTGATCATTGCCGGCTTGCTCATGGGTGTGAACAACCTGATGGGCGCCAAGGGCATGTTCATCGCGGACAAGACCCTGCTCGACGCCTATCCAAACCTGGATGGCCTGTGGAGCCTGATCAACCTGATGGCCAATACCTCGTTTGTGTTTCTGCCGGCGCTGGTGGGCTGGTCGGCGGCCAAGCGTTTTGGTGGCAGTGAAATTCTCGGTATCGTCCTCGGCCTGATGCTGGTGCACCCCGATTTGCTCAACGCCTGGAACTACGGCAAGGCGGTCGCCGGCCTGGATGGCCAGAGCCTGCCGTACTTCGATATTTTCGGCTGGTTCAAGATCGAGAAGGTCGGTTATCAAGGGCAAATCCTGCCGATCCTGCTGGCCGCCTACGTGATGAGCGTGATTGAAAAATGGCTGCGGGCGCGGGTGCCGAATGCCATTCAACTGCTGGTGGTACCGATCACCACCATCGTCGTCACCGGCGTGCTGGCGCTGGCGATCATCGGCCCGGTGACCCGTCACCTCGGCATCCTGATCACCGAAGGCGTGGTCACTCTGTTTGACCTGGCACCCATGGTTGGCGGGGCGATTTTTGGCCTGCTGTACGCACCGCTGGTGATCACCGGCATGCACCACATGTTCCTCGCGGTGGACCTGCAACTGATCTCCACCCAGGGCGGCACGTTTATCTGGCCGATGATCGTCATGTCCAACCTGGCCCAGGGCAGCGCGGCGCTTGGTGTGTTCTATATGAGCCGCAATGCGCGGGACAAAAGCATGGCGTCGACCTCGGCGATTTCCGCCTACTTCGGCATCACTGAACCGGCGATGTTCGGGGTCAACCTGCGCTTCAAATTTCCGTTCTACGCCGCGCTGACCGGCTCGGCGCTGGGCAGTATTTTCCTGTCGCTGAACAAGGTCCAGGCCTCGGCGATTGGCGTGGGAGGCTTGCCCGGATTCATCTCGATCATCCCGCAGTACATCCCAAGCTTTGTCATCGGCATGGTCGTCGCGATTGTCGTGCCGTTTGTTTTGACCTGTGCGTTGAGCATGAAGATCGTGCGCCCTGGCTACCGCGTCGCCTGATCTACCGCTTTCGCGAGCAAGCCCGCTCCCACATTTTGAATGCGTTCCCCTGTGGGCGCCGGGCTTGCCCGCGATGAGGCTCTCAAGGCCAGCACATAACTTATTGAAGGAAACCACCATGCAAGACTGGCAACACTCGGTGATCTACCAGATCTACCCCAAAAGCTTCCACAGCCACGCGGGTAACGCCACCGGTGACCTGCTCGGCATCGTGGACAAGCTCGATTACCTGAAGTGGCTGGGCGTCGACTGCCTGTGGATCACCCCGTTCCTGCGTTCGCCCCAGCGCGACAACGGTTACGACATCAGCGACTACTACGCCATCGACCCCAGCTACGGGACCATGGCCGATTGCGACCTGCTGATCAGCGAAGCCGCCAAGCGCGGCATCACGCTGATGCTCGACATCGTGGTCAACCACACCTCCATCGAACACGAATGGTTCCAGCAGGCCCGCAGCAGCCTCGATAACCCGTACCGCGACTTCTACATTTGGCGCGACCAGCCGAACAACTGGGAATCCAAGTTCGGCGGTTCGGCCTGGGAATACGAGGCGCAAACCGGCCAGTACTTCCTGCACCTGTTCGACCACACCCAGGCCGACCTGAATTGGGACAACCCCAAGGTGCGTGCCGAAGTGTTCAAGCTGATGTGCTTCTGGCGCGACAAGGGCGTGGGCGGTTTCCGCCTGGACGTGATCAACCTGATCTCCAAGCCGGCGGATTTTCCGGAAGACAATACCGACGGCCGGCGCTTCTACACCGACGGCCCGAACGTGCACCAATACCTGCAGGAAATGCACCGCGAAGTATTCGAAGGGCATGACCTGATCAACGTCGGCGAGATGTCGTCCACCAGCCTTGAGCACTGCATTCGTTATTCGAATCCAGACTCGAAAGAGCTGTCGATGACCTTCAACTTCCACCACCTGAAAGTCGATTATCCAAACCTGCAAAAGTGGGTTGCGGCTGACTTCGACTTCCTGCAACTCAAGCAGATCTTGTCTGACTGGCAACTCGGCATGCAGGCGGGGGGCGGCTGGAATGCGTTGTTCTGGTGTAACCATGACCAGCCGCGTGTGGTCTCGCGTTTTGGTGATGACGGCGAGCACCGCGTGGTCTCGGCGAAGATGCTCGCCACCGCGCTGCACTTCCTCCAGGGCACGCCTTTTGTGTACCAGGGCGAAGAGCTGGGCATGACCAATCCGGGCTTCGACACGATCGACCAATACCGCGATGTCGAGACACTGAACATCTATCGACTCAAGCGCGAGGCAGGCGAGTCCGAGGCATCGAGCATGTCGGCGATCATGCAGAAGTCTCGCGACAATGGCCGCACGCCGATGCAATGGAATGCCGAAAAAAACGCCGGCTTCAGCAGTGGCGAACCGTGGATCGGCATCCCGGCCAACGCCGCGCAGATCAACGTACAAAGCCAGCTGGATGACCCGCACTCGGTGCTGCATCACTACCGCGCGCTGATCGAACTGCGTCGGCACGAGTCGCTGATTCAGGAAGGTGTTTACCGCCAGTTGCTGGCGCAGCACACCCAGGTTTGGGCGTACCTGCGCGAAGGGCACGGCGAGCGCCTGCTGGTGCTGAACAACTTCTACGGCACGCCGTGCCAGATCCAATTGCCCGATGGGCTGCTGACGGCGGCAAGTGAGCAACGCCTGCTGATCAGCAACTACGACGACTGCCCACAGCGTTCGAGCCAGGTCTCGCTGCGCCCGTATGAATCGTTTGTGCTGCACCTCAAGGACTGAGACCCGTTTTATCCCCGGTGTGGGAGCGCCGGGGTGCTTTAAAAAAACATAATAAAAATATTGGAGTGCTTCATGAAAACAACAATAAAGCTGGGCCTCGTTGCATCCTGTCTGACCTTGCCGATGGCAGCCCAGGCGTTGGAATTCGCCGGCTACCTACGCAGCGGTGCGGGCACCTCAACCGGCAGTGGCAAGCAGCAGTGCTTCCAGTTGCCGGGCGCACAATCGAAATACCGCCTGGGCAACGAATGCGAGCAGTACGCTGAACTCGAATTGCGCCAGGACCTGCTGACCCTCGACGACGGCTCGGTGCTCAGCGTCGACGCCATGGCCTCGCTGTACAACAAGTACGACCGGGCGCTGAAGTTCCAGGGCGAAGACAACGGCTCGGCACGCATGCCGCAGATGTATGCGCAGTGGTCGAACCTGCCCAGCCTCAACGGCGGTTCGCTGTGGGCCGGTCGGCGTTATTACAAACGAAACGACATCCATATTTCCGACTTCTACTACTGGAACCAGAGCGCCACGGGCGGCGGTATCGAGGACGTGAAAATCGGCGACCTGAAATACAGCTACGCGCTCTCCCGCAAGGACAACCTGTACCAGAAGGAATACGCCACCCGTCACGATTTCAACGTGGCCGGCTTCAAGACCAACCCCGGCGGTGAGGTGGAACTGGGCTTGAGCTACATCGAAAAAGCCGGTGGCCGTGACACCAACAACGGCTGGGCTATTACCGCCCAGCACGTGCAAAAACCCTTCCTTGGCGGGCGCAACAAATTCGCCTTGCAGTACGGCGAAGGCCCCGGCACCGGCCTCGGCTACACCGGCGATACATTCCTCGATAAGAGCAGCAAGAGCTACCGCGCGGTGGAGTTCTTCGACTGGCAAGTGACCCCACGTTTTGGCGGGCAGATCGAGGCGGTGTATCAGAAGGATATTCGCCCGGGCAGCCAGGATCAGACCTGGATGTCGGTGGGTGTACGCCCGGCTTATGCAATCTCCGAACAATTCAAACTGGTCACCGAACTTGGTCATGATCAGGTCGAGGCCACCGGTGGCACGCGCAAGCTGAGCAAATTTACCTTCGCCCCGACCTGGTCGCCCAAAGGCCCGGATTTCTGGGCTCGGCCGGAAGTGCGGTTGTATTACACCTACGCGACCTGGAACGAAGCAGCCAAGCGTGCGGCCAATGAACTGGCGGCAGGTTCGGCGTTGTCCGACACCGGCAGCTACGGCACGGCGTTGCATGGTTCCAACGTTGGTGTGCAAGTCGAATATTGGTGGAAGTAATCACTTATCTGTAGGAGCGAGCTTGCTCGCGAAAAACTCAAGGTCGACGCGTTTATCCAGAATGCACGCGTTATCGTTGATGACCTTCGCGAGCACGCTCGCTCCTACAGGGATTTTTACAGAACAAAACAGCAGGTGAAGTCATGACCACAACCCAACCCCTGGAATTGCTGGCGCCGTTGTCCGGGGTGCTGCTTGCCCTGGACCAAGTGCCTGACCCGGTGTTCTCCAGTCGCCTGATCGGCGATGGCCTGTGCATCGATCCGACCTCGCAGACCCTCTGCGCGCCGCTGGCCGGGGTGATCAGCAATATCCAGGACAGTGGTCATGCGGTGAGTGTCACCGACGACAACGGCGTCCAGGTGCTGATGCACATCGGCCTGGATACGGTGAATCTGGCGGGCAAGGGTTTCACCCGATTGGTCGAGGAAGGCCAACGGGTGGAAGCCGGGCAACCGCTGATTGAATTCGATGCCGACTACGTGGCGCTCAACGCCCGTAGTTTGCTGACCCTGATGCTGGTGGTCAGTGGTGAACCCTTCAAACTGCTGACGCCCGAGCAGGGTTTGGTGGACGTGGGGCAGCCGCTGCTGCGGGTAACGCCGCAAACCGCTGCCGATGAGGTGAAAGACGAGGAGGGCGATGCCCTATTCTCCAAGCCGCTGACCTTGCCCAACGCCAACGGCCTGCATGCGCGCCCGGCGGCAGTGCTGGCGCAGGCGGCCAAGGGCTTCAAGTCGAGCATTTACCTGCACAAGCAAACCGAGAGCGCCAATGCCAAGTCGCTGGTGCGGATCATGGCGTTGCAGACGGCGCAGGGCGATACCTTGCAAATCAGCGCGGCAGGCGAGGATGCCGAAGCGGCGATCCAGGCATTGGTGACCTTGCTGGTGGAAGGCTGTGGGGAAGCGGTGGCGGCTCATCAGCCCGCCGCCGAGCCCGTGGCACCCGAGTCATCGGCGACCTTGCTGCGCGGTGTGTGCGCGTCGCCAGGTTCGGCGTTTGGCCAGGTGGTGCAGGTTAAATAACCGGCACTGGACATCGTTGAGGCCGGCAAGGGTGAAGCGCTGGAACGTGCCGTGCTGATACAGGCCCTGAGTGACGCGAACCTGGCCCTTCAAGCCTTGCAGGAAAAAGTCGTCGGCAGCGCCCAGGCCGAGATCTTCCGCGCCCACCAGGAATTGCTGGATGACCCGGCCTTGCTGGAACAAACCCGCGACCTGCTGGACCAGGGCAAAAGCGCAGCCTTCGCCTGGAACAGTGCCACCGAGGCCACCGCCAGGCTCTTCCAGGGCTTGGGCAACGCCTTGCTCGCCGAGCGTGCGGCTGATCTGGCCGACGTTGGCCAGCGGGTGCTGAAACTGATCCTCGGGGTTCAGGACAGCGCCTGGGATTTGCCGGAGCAGGCGATCCTGATTGCCGAACAACTCACCCCTTCGCAAACCGCCAGCCTCGACACGCGCAAGGTGCTGGGCTTCGTCACCGTGGGCGGCGGTGCCACCAGCCACGTCGCAATCCTGGCCCGTGCCCTTGGCTTGCCGGCCATCTGTGGCGTGCCGGCGCAGGTGCTGGAATTGGTCAACGGCAAGCAAGTGCTGCTGGATGCCGACAAGGGCGAGCTGCACCTGAACCCGGACTTGGCCGAGATCGAACAGCTGCAAGCCACCCGCCAACAGCAAGTGCTGCGCCGCCAGCGGGAAGTGGAGCAAGCCTCTTTGCCCGCCACCACGCGTGACGGACATCACATTGAAGTGACGGCCAACGTCGCGTCGTTGCAAGAGGTGGAACAGGCGCTGTCCCTGGGTGGCGAAGGCGTCGGTTTGCTGCGCTCCGAATTCCTCTACCTGGACCGCAACCGCGCGCCGAGTCCCGAAGAACAGGCGGGCACCTACAGCGCTATCGCCCGTGCATTGGGGCCGCAGCGCAATCTGGTGGTGCGCACCCTCGACGTTGGTGGCGACAAGCCGCTGGCCTATGTGCCGATGGACGCAGAGACCAACCCGTTCCTCGGCCTGCGCGGGATTCGCCTGTGCCTGGAGCGCCCGGAACTGCTGCGTGAGCAATTTCGCGCGATCCTCGCCAGTGCCGGTTTCGCCCGCCTGCACATCATGTTGCCTATGGTCAGCCTGCTCTCGGAGCTGCGCCTGGCGCGGCAGATTCTTGAAGAGGAAGCGTTGGCCTTGGGGCTGACGCAATTGCCAAAGCTTGGGATCATGATCGAAGTGCCGTCGGCGGCGTTGATGGCCGACTTGTTTGCGCCGGAGGTGGATTTCTTCTCCATCGGCACCAACGACCTGACGCAATACACCCTGGCGATGGACCGCGATCACCCGCGCCTCGCCAGCCAGGCCGACAGCTTTCACCCAGCGGTACTGCGCCTGATCGCTACCACCGTCAAGGCGGCCCATGCCCATGGCAAGTGGGTCGGTGTGTGCGGTGCGCTGGCGTCTGAAGCGCTGGCAGTGCCGGTGCTGATCGGGTTGGGAGTGGATGAGTTGTCGGTCAGTGTGCCGTTGATCCCGACCATCAAGGCCACCGTGCGCGAGCTGGACCTGGCGGACTGCCAATCCATCGCCCGCCAGGTGCTGGGCCTGGAAGAAGCGGCGCAGGTACGCGAGGCATTGCGGGTGTATCACGCGGCGACTGTTGAAACCTCATTGGTTGTGGAGAACTGACATGTTCGAGAAATTTCAGCAGGCGTTCTGGAAGGCCCTGACCCCGGATTTGATTCTTGAAACGCCGCAGGCGGTTGCCGTGCCGGTGGGCGAAACGGCGTTGGCGCCGGCGGTGCTGAATGCGCTGGGCGGGGCGGAGAATCTGAAGTCGCAGCAGCGGGTGGCACTGACGCGGGTGCGGGTGCAGTTGCAGGATGCGGGGCGGCTGGATGCGCAGGCGTTGAAGGCGGCGGGTGTGCCGGGTGTGATGGTGTTGGCGGGAGGGGTGGTGCACTTGATCACAGGCCTGACCAGCGCCTGAACCGGATGCGGTGAACGTGCTTTTTGTGGCGAGGGAGCTTGCTCCCGTTGGACTGCGAAGCAGTCCCAGCAGGCTTGCCTCATTCTCCCGATAGAGCGGGGTGGCAGGTTTTAGGGCTGCTTCGCAACCCAACGGGAGCAAGCTCCCTCGCCACATTTAATGGGATGCTGTCAGTTACAACTGCGGGGTTTCTTCCGTCGGCTTGGTCTTGTCCACGCCCGGCACATGCAGGTTGCCTTCCACCACCTGGTTGCCTTCCAGCTGCGGCTGCGTCACCCACGTCAGAATGTCGTAGTACCGCCGGATGTTCGCCACAAAATGCACCGGCTCACCGCCACGGGCATAGCCATAACGCGTCTTGCTGTACCACTGCTTCTGCGCCAGGCGCGGCAGCATTTTCTTCACGTCCAGCCACTTGTTCGGGTTCAGGCCTTCTTTCTCGGCCAGCTTGCGCGCGTCATCCAGATGGCCAGTGCCGACGTTGTACGCCGCGAGGGCAAACCAGGTGCGGTCCGGCTCGGCAATCTTGTCGTCCAGCTCATCCTTGATCTTGGCCAGGTACTTGGCGCCGCCCATGATGCTCTGCTTGGCGTCCAGGCGGTTGGATACGCCCATGGCTTGTGCGGTGTTCTGGGTCAGCATCATCAGGCCGCGCACGCCGGTCTTGGAGGTGACCGCCGGCTGCCAGAGTGATTCCTGATAACCGATGGCCGCCAACAGGCGCCAGTCGACCTTTTCTTCCTTGGCGTAGGCGCGGAAGTGTTTCTCGTATTTGGGCAGGCGCTGCTGCAGATGCTGGGCGAAGGTGTAGGCGCCGACATAGCCGAGTACATCGACGTGCCCGTAATAGCGGTCTTTGAGGCGTTGCAGGGTGCCGTTCTTTTCAACCTTGTCGAGGTAGCTGTTGACCTCGTTGAGCAGGCTGTTGTCATCACCCGCCGCCACGGCCCACGCCTGGTTGCTGGCGTCACCCAAGTCAAAGGCCACCCGCACGTTGGGGAAGTAGACCTGGTTCATCGCCACTTCGTTGGAGTCCACCAGGGTCAGGTCGATCTGGCCTTCGTCCACCATGCGCAGCAGGTCGACCACCTCAACGGCGTCGGACTCTTCGTATTCAATTGCGGGATTTTGCTTTTTCAGCGCCGCCAGTTGCTCGGCGTGGGTGCTGCCCTTGAGCACCATGATCTTCTTGCCCACCAGGTCTGCCGCGGTTGTAGGGCGGGACTGGCCGTTGCGGTAGATGATCTGCGGGGTGACTTCCAGGTACGGGTGGGAGAAGCGCACTTCCTGGCGCCGCTGCTCGCTGCTGACCAGACCGGCGGCGGCCAGCACCGGGCCGTTGGGTTTGCCGATCTGTGAAAACAGGTCGTCAAGATTGTCGGCGGTCTGGATCTCCAGCTTTACACCCAAGTCGTCGGCAAAGCGCTTGACCAGTTCGTATTCGAAACCGGTTTCACCGTTGCGGTCCTGGAAATAAGTGGCCGGGCTGTTTCGGGTGACCACCCGCAATACGCCATCCTCCTTGATTCGCTCCAGCGTGTTGGGTTTATCCACACACGCGCTGAGCAGCAGGAAGAGTCCGGTGACGAAGAGCCATTTGGCGCATCGCGGGCGTAAAGCAGTAGGGGAGAACATCTGCGCAGTATACGCAAAGGACCCTCGGCGCCATATCTCGACAGCGGGGCACTTGTCTGCTAGCACCCGTAAACCTTGGCTACAGGCCGCAGAAACGGGGCTTGGCAGCCGATTGTGACGGTTAAAATAACTGCCCGGAATAGCCTGTATGGCCCTCTGATACCGTGCGATTTATGCCAACTGACGTTCGGCAGCGGCCACGGGTGCCGTTTCGGGTGCCGTTGGCGACGGTTTACGCTAGAATGCACGGCCTCAAAGCACACCCCCTTCCCGAGGCTGTCCCGAAGATGTTGATCCTGCGCGGCGCTCCTGCCCTTTCTGCCTTTCGCCACAGCAAACTCCTTGAGCAACTGAGCCAGAAGGTACCTTCTGTCAGTGGCTTGTATGCTGAATTTGCTCACTTCGCCGACGTTACCGGCGTTTTGACCGCCGACGAACAGCAAGTGCTGGCGCGCCTTCTGAAGTACGGTCCCAGCGTTCCTGTTCAAGAGCCTAACGGCCGCTTGTTCCTGGTCTTGCCACGGTTCGGCACCATCTCGCCCTGGTCGAGCAAGGCCAGCGACATCGCCCGCAACTGCGGCCTGGAAAAAATCCAGCGCCTGGAACGTGGGATTGCCTTCTATGTAGCAGGCCAGTTCAGCGATGCCGAGGCCGAGCTGATCGCCAGCAGCCTGCACGACCGCATGACCCAGATCATCGTAGGCCAGCTGGAACAGGCCGCCGGTCTGTTCAGCCACGCCGAACCCAAGCCGCTGACCGCGATTGACGTGCTCGGTGGCGGTCGCGCCGCGTTGGAAAAAGCCAACACCGAGCTGGGCCTGGCCCTGGCTGAAGACGAAATTGACTACCTGGTCAACGCCTTCATCGGTTTGAAGCGCAACCCCCACGACATCGAACTGATGATGTTTGCCCAGGCGAACTCCGAGCACTGCCGTCACAAGATCTTCAACGCCAGTTGGGATATCGACGGCCAGAGCCAGGAAAAAAGCCTGTTCGGCATGATCAAGAACACCTACGTGATGCACAGCGAAGGCGTTCTGTCGGCTTATAAAGACAACGCCTCGGTCATCGTCGGCAGCGTTGCCGGCCGTTTCTTCCCGGACCCTGAAACCCGCCAGTACGGCGCGGTGCAGGAGCCGGTGCACATCCTGATGAAAGTCGAGACCCACAACCACCCGACCGCGATTGCCCCGTTCCCGGGCGCAGCCACAGGTTCCGGCGGTGAGATTCGCGACGAAGGTGCAACCGGTCGTGGCGCCAAGCCAAAGGCTGGCCTCACCGGCTTCACGGTGTCCAACCTGCAGATCCCGGGCTTCGAACAGCCGTGGGAAGTGCCGTACGGCAAGCCTGAGCGCATCGTCACCGCGCTGGACATCATGATCGAAGGCCCGCTGGGCGGCGCGGCGTTCAACAACGAATTCGGTCGTCCGGCCCTGACCGGCTACTTCCGTACCTTCGAACAATCCATCACCACCCCGCGTGGCGATGAAGTGCGCGGTTACCACAAGCCGATCATGTTGGCCGGCGGCATGGGCAACATCCGTGCTGAACACGTACAGAAAGCTGAAATCCTGGTCGGCTCCAAGCTGATCGTCCTCGGCGGGCCAGCGATGCTGATCGGCCTGGGCGGCGGCGCCGCTTCCTCCATGGCCACCGGCACCAGCTCGGCAGACCTGGACTTTGCATCCGTTCAGCGTGAAAACCCTGAAATGGAACGCCGTTGCCAGGAAGTTATCGACCGTTGCTGGCAGTTGGGTGACAAGAACCCGATCAGCTTCATCCACGACGTGGGCGCCGGTGGTTTGTCCAACGCCTTCCCGGAACTGGTCAACGATGGCGACCGGGGCGGGCGCTTCGAACTGCGCAACATTCCAAACGACGAGCCGGGCATGGCCCCGCACGAAATCTGGAGCAACGAATCCCAGGAACGCTACGTGTTGGCCGTCGGCCCTGCCGACTTCGAACGCTTCCAGGCGATCTGCGAACGCGAGCGCTGCCCGTTTGCCGTAGTCGGCGAAGCCACTGCCGAGCCGCAACTGACGGTCACCGACAGCCACTTCGGCAACAGCCCGGTGGACATGCCGCTGGAAGTGCTGCTGGGCAAAGCCCCGCGCATGCACCGTTCGGCTGTGCGTGAAAGCGAACTGGGCGATGACTTCGATCCGTCGACCCTGGCCATCGCCGACTGCGTGGAGCGCGTCCTGCACCACCCGGCCGTTGCCAGCAAAAGCTTCCTGATCACCATCGGCGACCGCACCATTACCGGTCTGGTTGCCCGTGATCAAATGGTCGGCCCGTGGCAGGTTCCGGTGGCTGACGTTGCCGTTACCGCCACCAGCTTCGACGTGTACACCGGTGAAGCCATGGCAATGGGCGAGCGTACTCCGCTGGCCCTGCTGGACGCCCCGGCGTCGGGCCGCATGGCCATCGGCGAAACCCTGACCAACATCGCGGCTTCGCGTATCGGCAAGATCTCCGACATCAAACTGTCGGCCAACTGGATGTCTGCTGCCGGCCACCCGGGTGAAGATGCGCGCCTGTACGACACCGTGAAAGCAGTCGGCATGGAGCTGTGCCCTGAGCTGGGCATCACCATTCCGGTAGGCAAGGACTCCATGTCCATGGCTACGCGCTGGAATGATGAAGGCGTAGACAAGAGCGTTACCTCGCCGCTGTCGCTGATCGTCACCGGCTTTGCGCCAGTCACCGATATTCGCCAGACCCTGACCCCGCAACTGCGCATGGACAAGGGCACCACCGACCTGATCCTGATCGACCTCGGTCGCGGCCAGAATCGCATGGGTGCCTCGATCCTCGCCCAGGTGCACGGCAAGCTCGGCAAACACGCCCCGGACGTCGACGACGCCGAAGACCTGAAAGCCTTCTTCGCTGTGATCCAGGGCCTGAACGCTGACGGCCACCTGCTGGCTTACCACGACCGTTCAGACGGTGGTTTGCTGACCAGCGCCGTGGAAATGGCCTTCGCCGGTCACTGCGGCCTGAGCCTGAACCTCGATGGCCTGGCAGAAACATCTGCCGACATCGCTGCGATCCTTTTCAACGAAGAACTGGGCGCTGTGATCCAGGTTCGCCAGGACGCAACCCCAGACGTACTCGCACAATTCAGCGCCGCTGGCCTGGGTGACTGCGTGGCCGTGGTTGGCCAGCCGATCAACAACGGTGAAATCAACATCGTCTTCAACGGCGAAACCGTGTTTGAAGGCCAGCGCCGCCTGCTGCAACGCCAGTGGGCCGAGACCAGCTACCAGATCCAGCGCCTGCGTGATAACGCCGACTGCGCCGAGCAGGAATTCGACGTAATCCTGGAAGAAGACAACCCGGGCCTGAGCACCAAGCTCAGCTTCGACGTCAACCAGGACATCGCTGCGCCTTACATCAAGAAAGGCATCCGCCCACAAGTTGCCGTACTGCGTGAGCAGGGCGTCAACGGCCAGGTGGAAATGGCAGCTGCGTTCGACCGTGCCGGCTTCAACGCGATCGACGTGCACATGAGCGACATCCTCGCCGGTCGCGTTGACCTCAACGAGTTCAAAGGCCTTGTAGCCTGCGGTGGTTTCTCCTACGGCGACGTACTGGGTGCCGGTGAAGGCTGGGCCAAGTCGGCCCTGTTCAACAGCCGTGCCCGCGATGCGTTCCAGGGCTTCTTCGAGCGCAACGACAGCTTCACCCTGGGTGTGTGCAACGGTTGCCAGATGATGTCCAACCTCAGCGAACTGATCCCGGGCAGCGAGTTCTGGCCGCACTTCGTGCGTAACCGTTCCGAGCAGTTCGAAGCGCGGGTGGCGATGGTTCAGGTACAGGAATCCAACTCGATCTTCCTGCAGGGCATGGCCGGTTCGCGCATGCCAATCGCCATCGCCCATGGTGAAGGCCATGCGGAGTTCTCCAGCGAAGAAGCGTTGCTGGAAGCCGACTTGTCGGGTTGCGTGGCGATGCGTTTCGTCGACAACCACGGCAAGGTCACCGAAGGTTACCCGGCCAACCCGAACGGCTCGCCGCGCGGGATCACCGGGCTGACCAGCCGCGACGGTCGCGTCACCATCATGATGCCGCACCCGGAGCGCGTATTCCGCGCCGTGCAAAACTCGTGGCGCCCGGAAGAGTGGAACGAAGACGGCGCGTGGATGCGCATGTTCCGTAACGCTCGCGTCTGGGTGAACTAAGGCGGTGTACAAGCTCAGCTTCTTTGTGCCTGACAGCTTTGTTGAGACGGTGAAAGCCGCCGTCTTCGCTGCTGGCGGTGGGCGCATCGGCAACTACGACAGCTGCGCCTGGCAGGTCCTGGGCCAGGGCCAATTTCGCGCGATGGACGGCAGCCAACCGTTTATCGGGCAGGTGGGGCAGGTTGAAGTGGTTGAAGAATGGAAGGTTGAGCTGGTGGTGGCGGATGAGTTGATTGTGGCTGTTGTGGCTGCGTTGAAACTGAGCCATCCGTATGAGACACCGGCGTATGAGGTGTGGCAGTTGGCGGATTTTTGATTCGCCGGTTGTGAAAACGAGAAACCCGCTGGGCCTTGATGGTCAGCGGGTTTTTTGTTGACGGTGATTTGAATGAAACGCTTGACGGATACTTGCTGATTTAATACTGTATATAAACACAGTGTTTAGGCGGTATGGATTCACTCGCTGAGTCTCAAGCAGTGTGCACATGACCCAGGAGGGGCATGTTTGATCATTAGTCCGACAATCGGGCGTTATGAATAAAGAGAGGGAACTTATGTCTTATCCAGAAAGCAAACTTACAGGCATGACCGGCTTTGCCAAGTCCGCCAAAGTCACCGGTGGATGGTCTGGCCAAGTAGTCAGTATCACGACATTGGATCAACTTAAAGCGAATATCGCGGATGCAACACCGCGGGTATTGGTGATCAACAGTAATATTTCCGCCTCCGCCTTGACCAAGGTTTCAATGGGGTCCAACAAAACCCTGGTGGGCTCTTTTCAGAACCGTACGCTCAACAATATTCACCTGCGCGCCACGCCTGAATCGCAAAACATTATTTTCCAAAACATTATTTTCCAGCATTCAGTCGGCATCAAGGACAATGATGACATTCAGCTGTACCTGAACTACGGCAGCAAATACTGGATTGACCATTGCTCGTTCGTCGGCCATGACTGGTCGGCGAGCGATGGCAGTCTGGACAAGTTGCTGTACATCGGTGACAAAGCCGATTATGCGACGATCAGTAACTGCTTCTTTGGCAACCACAAATATGGTTTGATCTTGGGGCACCCGGCTGACGACAACAACGCTGCTTATAATGGGTTTCCGCGGCTGACGATTTGCCACAACCGTTTTGAAAATATGGAAGTGCGCGCGCCGGGCCTGATGCGTTATGGTTACTTTCACGTCTATAACAACTACATCAATAAGTTCCACCTTGGCTTTACGCTTGCTCAAAATGCCAACATTCTTTCCGAAAGCAATAACTTTGGCGCGGGCAGCGAAAGCAACGGCATGCTTGATGATAAGGGCTCGGGTACATTTACTGACAATGGTAGTGTTCCTGCTATTACCAATCAGAAGTCGCCTAAAGCGCAATGGACCGCGTCGTCTAATTATACCTACACCTTGAAAACTGCTGCGCAGGCCAAGGACTTTACTGTCAAGAACGCGGGCGCGCAGTCTGTAAGCCTGGTGTTTGGCGGCTAAGCACTGAAGCATTTGCAAGTCTTGGCTGTAGAAACAAGAAACCCGCTGGGCCTGGATGGTCAGCGGGTTTTTTGTTGGCTGAGGTTCTGTGGAGAGCCTACGGATGTTTTGGATTTTTCTTACGGCCTTTTCAGGTTGTCGCTCGGAACCTGCCTCTCTAACCTTCGCCAGTCGCTGCCAATTCAGTGACCGGGACTGCAAGCTCGTAAACATCACCAGGAGCCTATTCTTCTCGGAGCTTTACGATGGTCAACGAAAACACCTCATCTTCCATAGCCTCGCTTCAAGCCGCAGCCCGCCAGGCGAATGGTCAACCTGCTGATCAGTTATTTACCTTGATACCCAATCTGGATAGCGAAACCCTGCTGGCCAACGCCTCCCAGGATCTGGCCTCGGTGCTGGCGCTGACAGTTCATCTGGCGTTTGAAATCGACGGTTCCCACCGTGATGTGGCGCTGGGGATTTGTCGGATGCTGGAGGGGATTCAAATGATGGTGGATCGGACGCTGGATTTATATGACGTGCCTGAACAGGCGGACCCGGCTTAGAAACATCTCTTCCATATAGGCAGTAACCCTGTGGCGAGGGAGCTTGCTCCCGCTGGGGCGCGAAGCGGCCCCAGAACCTGCCACAGAGTTCTACCTGGAAAAAAGCGGCGTTCTTATTGGGGCTGCTGCGCAGCCCAGCGGGAGCAAGCTCCCTCGCCACAATTTTGCTAGGCGCCGGTTACGGCTTCGCGGCCACTGACCAGTCGCTCCAAGGCCTCACCCAATCCCGAAGCCTTGTCACCAATCAGCAAGTGCCAAACACCGCTCTCAAGCTGGCTCACACCCTGGCAACCCAGCGCCGTCAGTTGGGACTCCGACAAGACCGAACCATCCCCCAACTCTACCCGCAACCGTGTCATCGCCACCGCATCCAGTTGCAGCACATTGGCCCGACCGCCCAGCGCACTCAGCCATTTCTCGGCCTCATGCACATTCACCGGTGCGCTCTTCTCAACAGGCGCAACCACCACCGCAGCAGCCGCAACATACGAAGGCATCGCCAACCGAATCTCATCGGCAATGCTGTCCGCCATCGGCCCGACCACCACCTGCAAACTCCCGCCATTGCCCGGCCGAACCACCGCCATGGCACCCAGCGCTTTCAGCTCGGCATCCACCGCTTTGTTGCGATCCACCATGTCCAACCGCAGGCGCGTCGTGCAAGCACCCACACTCAGCAAATTCTGCGCACCACCCAGCGCGCGAATGTAAGCCCCGGCGCGCTGGTTATCGGTCATGGTTTCAGCCGGTACGACCTGAATATCCTCACGCCCCGGCGTCTTCAAATTGAACCGACGAATGCAGTAATTGAACACGCTGTAGTAGATCACCGCGTACGCCAGCCCAACCGGGAACACCAGCCAGCCGTTGGTGGATTTACCCCAACCCAGCACCATGTCGATAAACCCGCCGGAGAAGGTAAAGCCCAGGTGAATGTTGAGCATGTTGGTGATCGCCATCGACAACCCGGTCAACAGCGCATGCACCAGATACAGGAACGGCGCAAGGAACATAAACGCGAACTCGATCGGCTCGGTCACCCCGGTCAGGAACGAGGTCAGCGCCATCGACAGGAAAATCCCGCCCATGATCTTGCGCCGTTCCGGCAGTGCATTGCGGTACATCGCCAGGCACGCTGCGGGCAGGCCGAACAGCATCACCGGGAACATGCCGGTCATGAATTGGCCGCCTTTCGGGTCGCCGGCAAAGTAGCGGGTCAGGTCGCCCGTCACCACCGCGCCGGTCACCGGGTCGGTGAAGGTGCCGAACACAAACCACGCCATGTTGTTGAGGATATGGTGCAAGCCGGTGACGATCAGCAGGCGGTTGAACACACCAAACACGAACGCGCCGAAGCTGCCGCTTTCCATCAGCAACACGCCGAAGCTGTTGATACCTTGCTGCACGGGTGGCCAGATCAAACCAAAGATTACCCCCAGCGCCACAGCCGAAAACCCGGTGACAATCGGCACAAACCGTCGCCCACCAAAGAACGCCAGGTACTCCGGCAGCTTGATGTCTTTGAAGCGGTTATACAGCGCGCCGGCCATCAAGCCGCTGGCGATACCCGCGAGCATGCCCATGTTGATGCTGGCGTCCATCACCTTGAGGGTGGAGACCATCACCAGGTAACCAATGGCACCCGCCAGGCCCGCCGTGCCGTTGTTGTCGCGGGCAAAACCCACGGCAATGCCGATGGCGAAGATCAGCGCCAGGTTGGCGAAGATCGCTTGCCCGGCGTCGTGCATCACCGCGATGTTCAACAGGTCGGTGTCGCCCAGTCGCAGCAGCAGGCCGGCGATCGGCAAAATCGCGATCGGCAGCATCAGCGCACGGCCCAGGCGTTGCAGCCCTTCGATAAAATATTGGTACACGGCGTGTCTCCCTATTTTTGTTGTTTTCAGCTCAGCGGCCAGTGGTGTTGACAGGCTTGGCGAACGGCTTTGGCGCTGCTCAGGTTAAGCAGGCTTTGGCTCAGTTGCCGGCATTGGGCTGCGTCCAGATGACGGACACGGTCCTTGATTTCTCCGATTTGCGGCGGGCTGACGGACAGCTCGCTGATGCCCAGGCCGATCAGTACTGGCGTGGCCAGCGGGTCGGACGCAAGCGCCCCGCACACACCCACCCAACGCCCATGTTTGGCGGCGCCGATGCAGGTTTGGGCGATCAGCCGCAGCAGCGCCGGGTGCATGGCGTCGACGCGGGCGGCGAGGCCGGCGTGGTCGCGGTCCATGGCCAGGGTGTACTGGGACAGGTCATTGGTGCCGATGGACAAAAAGTCCGCGTGCTCGGCCAGTTGTTCGGCCATCAGCGCGGCGGCGGGTACTTCGATCATCACGCCGAGCTCTGGGCGTTGGGTCAGTTCCAGTTCGGCGCACAGTTCATCGAGGCGCTGGCGGATGTGCAGCAGTTCGTCGACTTCGCTGACCATCGGCAGCAGGATCCGGCAGCGTTCCAGCGGGCTGACCTGGAGAAGGGCGCGCAGTTGCTGGTCCAGCAGTTCCGGGCGCACTTGAGCCATGCGTATTCCGCGCAGGCCCAGCACCGGGTTGGTCTCAAACGGCAGCGGCAAATAGTCGAGCTGCTTGTCGCCGCCGACGTCGATGGTGCGGATGATCACAGACTTATCGCCCATGGCATCCAGCACGGCTTGATAAGCCTGGCGCTGCTCTTGCTCGTCGGGCGCAGTGCGGCGGTCGACGAAGAGGAATTCGGTGCGCAGCAGGCCGACGCCATCGGCACCGTTTTCAAAGGCCAGCTGGGCTTCGGCGCTGGAAGCAACGTTCGCCGCCACTTCAATACGCACGCCATCCTGAGTGCTGGCGAAGCCTTGAGCCTCGGCCTGTTGCTGCTGGCGACGCAGTTTCTGTGCGTCACGCAACTGGTGAACCTGGGCATGGCGCGCATCATCCGGCGTCAGTTCCAGCCGACCGTTGGCGGCATCCAGCACCACGCGTTGGCCTTGGGGCACATCGAGCAACTCAGTGCCCAAAGCAACCACACACGGCAGGCCTTTGCCCCGCGCCAGAATCGCCACATGCGAGGTCGCACCGCCCTCGGCCATGCAGATGCCGGCGGCGTGTTGTTTGCTCAGTTGCAGCAGGTCTGACGGGGTCAACTCATGGGCGGACACGATCGCGCCGGCCGGCAAATCAAAATTCCAGGCCTCGCCCAGCAGCGCCCGCAGCACGCGTTGTTGCAAGTCCCGCAGGTCGTTGGCGCGTTCGGCGAACAACGGTTTACCGAGGGCCAACAGCACCGAACATTGAGCCTGTATTGCATCGCGCCAGGCGTGAGTCGCGGCGCTGCCATGTTCGATGGCGGTGGTGGCCGCTTCCAGCAGCGTCGGGTCTTCCAGCAGGGCCAGGTGGGCGGCGAAGATCTCCTCTTCTTCCACATCCTTGCGCTGGCGAGCCTGGTCCAGGGTGTGGCGGATTTCGCCGCGCACGTGCTCCAGGGCACTGTCCAGATGCTGCAATTGTTCATCCGGCGCGTTGTTGCCCGGGTCTGCCGGCAACTCGATTGCGTTCAGGCGGAACAGCGGGCCGCAGACCAAACCGGGCGCGGCGCACACGCCTTGCAGTACACCCACTTCGGTATTGACTCGGCGCGGAGCGACGGCCACAGGAGCGTGATGCGCTTCGCCAACGGCCACTGACAGCGCGGCAATCAGCGCTTGCAATGCCGCTTCACAATCCTTGCCGCGGCAGGTGACCTGCACCTCGTCCTGTTCACCAATCCCCAGTCCCATCAAGCCGATCAAGCTCTCGCACGACGCCGTCTTGCCCGCGAAATGCAGCTGCGACTGGCTGCTGAATTCCTGCGCCGTCTTGCGGATCAAAGCGGCGGGACGCGCGTGCAGGCCGCCACGATGGGTGATGCGAAGGGTTGCGCTGGCTTCAGTGACCGACTCATCAATCACTTTCGCCGCCCCGGCCAAGCGCGCAACCACATGCAGCAGCGGCTCACCAACCCGGACCGTTTTCAGGGTGATCGGCCGTAGCTCAAACAACTCACCGTTGGTCAGGATGATCAGGCTGACCAGGCTTTTGCACTGCCGAGCAATCAGGTCCAGGTCAAACTGCACCAGCGCCTGGCCCTTGCTCACCCGCGTACCTTGCTTGACCAGCAGTGCGAAGCCTTCGCCATTCAATTCCACCGTGTCGATACCCACGTGCATCAGCAATTCGGCGCCGTTGTCTGCGCGAATGGTCAGCGCATGCCCGGTGCGGGCGACGTGGATGATCACGCCATCGCACGGTGCATGCAGGCAATCGTTGAGCGGGTCGATGGCAATGCCGTCGCCCATGGCGCCACTGGCGAACACTTCGTCGGGAACGTTGCCCAGGGTCAGCACCGGCCCGCTGAGGGGGGCGCTGAGGGTGAGGTCTTTATTATTGTGGGACATGGGCACGGTACTCATCAGGAAAACGCTGCAATCAACTCAGTGGGTACGGGTCACTTTGCTCAAGTGACGCGGTTGGTCCGGGTCCATGCCCCGGGCTTCGGCCAAGCCTGCGGCCATGACGTAGAAGCTCTGGATCGCCAGGATCGGGTCCAATGCCGGGTGTTCGGCGCGGCTTAAGGTCAGGTCGCGCTCGGCGATGTCGTCGGGGGCGGCCAGCAGCACGCGGGCACCGCGCTGGCGCATGTCGGCGGCCAGGCTCAAAAGGCCGGCTTGTTCGGCGCCACGCGGGGCGAAGACCAGCAGCGGGTAGTTGTCATCGATCAGGGCCATCGGGCCATGGCGTACTTCGGCGCTGCTGAAGGCTTCGGCCTGGATCGCCGAGGTTTCCTTGAGCTTGAGCGCGGCTTCCTGGGCGATGGCAAAACCGGCGCCACGGCCGATCACCATCAGTTGCTGGCAGTCGCGCAGGGCGTGGATGGCCACGCTCCAGTCTTGCTTGGCAGCTTCACGCAAGCCATCGGGCAAGGCCTGGCACGCTTGCAGCAGTTCAGCTTCCTGGTTCCAGTGGCCGATCAATTGGGCGCTGGCGCTCAGGGTGGCGATAAAGCTTTTGGTGGCGGCGACGCTGCGTTCCGGTCCGGCGCACAGCGGCACGTGGAATTCGCAGGCGGCTTCCAGTGGTGAGTCTTCGGCGTTGACCATCGAGATGCTTAAGGCGTCGCGTTTGCGCAACAGGCGCAGGCTGTTGACCAGGTCCGGGCTTTGCCCCGACTGAGAGAAACCGAACGCCACTTGCCCGCTGACCTTGAGCGGCGATTGCAGCATGGTCACCACCGACATCGGCAACGACGCCACCGGAATTCCCAGGTGCTGCATGGTCAGGTAGGCGAAGTAGCTGGCGGCGTGGTCCGAGCTGCCGCGGGCGATGGTCATTGTCACTTGCGGTGGCTGACGGCGCAGGCGGCCGGCGACTTCCACCAGCACGGGTTCCAGGCGTTGCAGTTGAGCCTCGACGGCCTCACAGGAGGCCAGGGCCTCTTCAAGCATTTTTGAAGTCAATGGTTTCTCCTTCGACCATTACGTCGGTGAGGTTCAGGGAGCGGTCCAGGCGTACGCAGTCGGCAAAGCTGCCGGGTTGCAGGCGACCGCGTTCTTCCAGGCCCAAATAGTCCGCAGGAAATTGCGACAGGCGTTGTGAGGCTTCGCTGATCGGCAGGCCGATCTTCACCAGGTTGCGCAGCGCCTGGTCCATGGTCAGGGTACTGCCGGCCAGCGTTCCATCGGCCAGGCGTACGCCGCCCAGGCACTTGGTCACGGTGTGGCTGCCCAGCTTGTATTCACCGTCGGGCATGCCGGCGGCGGCGGTGGAATCAGTGACGCAGTACAGGCATGGGATCGAGCGCAGGGCCACGCGTATGGCACCGGGGTGCACGTGCAGCAGGTCGGGAATCAGTTCGGCGTATTTGGCGTGGGCCAGTGCCGCGCCGACGATGCCGGGCTCGCGGTGATGCAGCGGGCTCATGGCGTTGTACAAATGGGTGAAGCTGGTGGCACCGGCGGCGAGGGCGGCGACGCCTTCTTCGTAGCTGCCCAGGGTGTGACCGATCTGCATGCGCACGCCGCGTTCGCTGAGGGCGCGGATCAGGGCGTCATGGCCAGCGATTTCCGGGGCAATGGTGATCACCCGGATCGGCGCCAGGCGCAGGTATTCTTCGACTTCGGCCATCAAGGCGGTGTGGGCGAAGTTCGGTTGTGCGCCGAGTTTTCCCGGGTTGATGTAGGGGCCTTCGAGGTGCACGCCCAGAACACGGGCGGTGCCGGTCGGGCGGCTTTCGCAATAGGTGCCGAGTTCGCCGAGCACGCGGGAGATTTCGTCCACCGGTGCGGTCATGGTGGTGGCCAGCAGCGAGGTGGTGCCAAACCGCACATGGGTGCGGGTGATGGTCTGGAAAGCATCGACGCCTTCCATGATGTCTTTGCCGCCACCACCGTGCACGTGCAGGTCGATAAAGCCTGGCAGCAGGTACGGCAGGTGGTTGTCAGCCGGGTCGCACGGGCTGCCTTCAACGGCAGTCACCTTGCCGTGCTGGTGCACCAGACGGCCGCGAATCCAGCCGTGTGGCGTGAGGATATTGTCTTCGGACATGGGCAGTTCTCTAAGGCCGCAATTCAGCGGCAAAGTCATATCGGCGCAGCTCTGCCACGAAGTCGTAGTAGTCGTTGCGGCAGTAGGTGTCGGTGATTTCTATTGGAATGTTGTCGGCGGTGTAGCCCACCCGGGTCATCAGCAGCATGGCGGTGCCGGGAGCGATGCCCACCAGCGCTGCAAATTCGTCCGAGGCGTTGATCGCCTGGATGTGTTGCAGGGCGCGCACGATGGGCTTGCCGATGCTCTCCAGGTATTCGTAAAGCGAGTTGCCGATGGCCTGTGGGTGCGGGAGCACGGAGGCCGGCATGGCGGTCATTTCAATCGCCATCACGGTGTCGTCGGCCTTTCGTAAACGCTTGAGCCGCGCCACCTTGTCGGTAGGCGACAAGCCCAGGCGGATCAGTTCTTCATGAGTGGGCTGGGTGATGTCGCGCTCCAGCCATTGGGAAGTCGGCACAAACCCCTTGAGCCGGAGCATTTCGCTGAAGCCCGAGAGGCGCGACAGCGGCTGTTCCAGGCGTGGCGTGATGAAGGTTCCGGAGCCTTGGCTGCGACGGATCAGGCCTTGTTCGAACAGCACTTCCAGCGCCTTGCGGGCGGTCACCCGGGAAATGCTCAGTTGCTCGCTGAGCGCGCGCTCCGAGGGCAATGCCTGCTCGGATTTCCACTGGCCAGCGTGAATCGCGGCTTCCAGGTTGCGGGCCAGTTGCAGGTACAGCGGCGTCGATTGTTTGTCGTCGGGGCGCAAGGCCAGGATGGGGTTCATCGTGTCGGTTTCCGATGCGGTTATTGGAGTGTTGTCGCCCGGTAGTGATCGAAAGCTAATACCACTTAAATACCATGTCAATGCAGCGAAAACGGTGCAGGCGAGCGTTTACGGGCGCCTTAATAGTGCGTCAGATCAAGTGGTATTAGAGAGGTCTTTCTTGCGGGCAGAAGCGCCCAGCTTGCCGGGGTGAACTGGTATTCACCGGCAAGTGCCGCGTAGGGCGGGATTTTTTTTCGAATTATTTTACGAGCGATGGGAAATTACGGACGAATCTCGATCATCGTGCCGTCTTTGACCAGGTTCCAGACTTCGCGCATGTCGACATTGCGCATGCCAATGCAGCCGTCGGTCCAGTCCAGGGTGTGGAACCACTCTTCGGGGTAGTCCTCGGCGTCGGGGGTGCCGTGGATCATGATCATGCTGCCGGGTTTGACCCCTTCGCGGCGGGCGCGGGCGGCGTCGCTGATGTTCGGGTAGGAGATGTGCAGGGCCAGGTTGAAGCGGTCGCTGGTCTTGCGCCAGTCGATCCAGTAGAAGCCTTCCGGGGTTCGGCGGTCGCCTTCAATCAGCTTGGTGCCCTTGGGGTTTTTGCCCAGGGAAATGCGGTAGGTCTTGAGAGGCTTGCCGTCGTTGATCAGTTGCAACTGATGGGCAGACTTGAGCACCAGGATTTTCTCGACGGGTTTGCCGCCCAGGATTTCCTGGGTGGAGGCTGGCGACAGCGTGGCAAACGACAGGCAGATCAGAGCAAGCAACCAACGCATTAAAACGGTATCCCCTGAGAAGACTACGTGCCGCCTGGAGTGTTATTTGGCCAACTGGGTCAGCGGCGGCACCGACTCGCTGCGCACCGGATATGACTGTTGCCGGCGGTCAGCGAAAAAGCATTCTAAGGTACGCCCGACCGTGCGGAAAGCCAGCTCGGACCAAGGGATGTCGGCTTCATCGAATAAGCGTACTTCGAGGCTCTCGGGGCCTGCAGCAAAGTCCAGGTCGATCAATTCTGCGCGGTAAAAGATGTGCACCTGGCTGATGTGCGGCACGTCGATCAGGGTATAGATGCTCAGGTTACGCACCCGGGCGCAGGCTTCTTCCATGGTTTCACGCATGGCGGCCTGTTCAACGGTCTCGCCGTTCTCCATAAAGCCTGCAGGCAAGGTCCAGAAACCCAGGCGCGGCTCGATGGCGCGGCGGCACAGCAGCACTTGGTTGCCCCACACCGGTACGGTGCCCGCGACGATATTGGGGTTCTGGTAGTGAATGGTCTGACAGTGATCGCAGACATAACGCAGGCGTGCGTCGCCTTCGGGAATGCGCTGGGTGACCGGTTTACCGCACTGGCTGCAGAAGTTCATGCTGGGGTTCCTGGAGAGTGCGCCTATCTTGGCGTGACCGGGTAAGGGCTGCAAGTTGTCGTTTAGCGACATAGCCAGGGTTTTGGGGTTGGGCGTGCGCAAGGTTTGGTGCATGATGCAAGGTAGCCAACAGACCGAGATGACTCATGCTGGACGAGCTACTTCGCCGGGTAAGCAATCATACGCCACGCGCACTGGAGACTGACGCTCGTTTCCCGGAAGCCGCGGTGCTGGTGCCGATCACCCGCAGTGACGAACCCGAGCTGATCCTGACCTTGCGCGCCAGCGGGTTATCGACCCATGGCGGTGAAGTGGCGTTCCCTGGTGGTCGCCGCGACCCTGAAGATCCGGACCTGATATTCACCGCGCTACGCGAAGCCGAAGAAGAAATCGGCCTGCCGCCGGGGCTGGTGGAAGTGATCGGCCCGTTGAGCCCGCTGATTTCCCTGCACGGTATCCGTGTCACGCCTTATGTAGGCGTTATCCCCGATTACGTTGAGTACCTGGCCAATGACGCCGAGATCGCCGCTGTCTTCAGCGTGCCCCTGGAGTTTTTTCGCCAGGACCCGCGCGAACATACGCACCGTATCGATTACCAGGGCCGCAGTTGGTACGTGCCCAGTTATCGGTTTGGCGAATACAAGATCTGGGGCCTGACGGCGATCATGATTGTCGAGCTGATCAATCTGCTCTATGACGATGCCGACATCAGCCTGCACCGGCCGCCGAAAAGCTTCATCAATACCTAAGAGCCAGATGGCCATCGTTTCTGCCGTGAGGAACCCCCTATGAAATACCGCCTGGGCGACGCCCGAGTCGAGACCCATCCGAACAGCTGGGTGGCCCCCAATGCCACGCTGGTGGGCAAGGTTAAGCTTGCGGAGGGCGCCAACGTCTGGTTCAACGCGGTGTTGCGCGGCGACAACGAACTGATCCTGATCGGCAAGAACAGCAACGTGCAGGACGGGAGCGTGATGCACACCGACATGGGCTTCCCGCTGACCCTCGGCACCGGTGTGACCATCGGTCATAACGCCATGCTGCATGGCTGCACCGTCGATGATTACAGCCTGATCGGCATTAATGCGGTGATCCTCAACGGGGCGAAGATCGGCAAGCACTGCATCATCGGCGCCAATTCGCTGATCGGTGAGGGCAAGGAAATTCCCGACGGTTCGCTGGTGATGGGCTCGCCGGGCAAAGTGGTGCGGGAACTGACCGACGTGCAGAAGAAGATGCTCGAGGCCAGCGCCGCGCACTATGTGCATAACTCCCAGCGTTATGCGCGTGATCTGGTTGAGCAGGAAGAATGAACCCGGTGGAACGACCAGTCGCCTCGCCGTGCGTGAGCATTTGCGCGCTGGATGACGATGATATTTGCACCGGTTGCCAGCGCACGGTGGACGAGATTACCCGCTGGAGCCGCATGGACAATACCGAGCGGCGGATGGTGCTGGGGTTGTGCCATGAGCGGGCGAAGGCGAGCGGGCTGATGTGGATGATTCCAGGGAAATCCGGCGCCTGATCGGTAGGAGGGCTGCTTTTATGTGGCGAGGGAGCTTGCTCCCGCTGGGCTGCGAAGCAGCCCCAAATCAGAGGACAGCATTACTTCAGATACGCCGCGATCGCCCATTTCAGGGCCGCTTCGCGCCCCAGCGGGAGCAAGCTCCCTCGCCACATTGATGAGTTGTGCAGTACCCTGTGCCCCTTGTTCACAGGTCCCTCGCCCCATGTTCTTCCTGATTGCCTACATCAGCAGCGTCGTGCTGATCAATTTCGCGTTTTCCACCGCTCCGCACCTGGACGTCATCTGGTCTGCCTGGGGCGGTTTGGTGTTTGTATTGCGGGACATGGTGCAAACCCGCTTCGGCCATGGCGCGATCATCGCCATGCTGGCGGCGCTGGTGCTGTCCTATATCACCTCCGATCCGTCCATCGCCCTGGCCAGCGCCACGGCGTTTGCGGTGTCCGAGTGCATCGACTGGCTGGTGTTCAGCATCACCAAGCGCCCGCTCCACGATCGCCTGTGGATAAGTTCGGCGCTGAGCATTCCCCTCGATACCTTTATCTTTTTCGGCCTGATCGGCGCATTGACGCCTGCTGTGGCCGGCACTGCCCTGGTCTCGAAATTCGCCGGCGTTACCGTGGTGTGGTTGGCCATGGCTTGGCGTTTGCGCCGGCAGCGCGTCGCCAACTGAAGCCAATCTTTACAGTTCATGTAAAATGCCGGCCTTTCTCCCCATGATCCGCTCCCCTGAGGACCTGAGATGACCCGAATCGGAACTCCATTGTCGCCAACCGCGACCCGCGTAATGCTGTGTGGCTGCGGTGAGCTGGGCAAGGAAGTGGTAATCGAACTGCAACGCCTGGGCGTTGAAGTGATTGCCGTGGATCGCTACGCCAACGCGCCGGCCATGCAGGTTGCCCACCGCAGCCACGTGATCAACATGCTCGATGGCGCCGCCCTGCGTGCCGTGATCGAAGCCGAAAAGCCGCACTTCATCGTGCCGGAAATCGAAGCGATCGCCACCGCCACCCTGGTGGAACTGGAAGCCGAAGGCTTCAACGTGATCCCGACTGCCCGCGCGACGTTGCTGACCATGAACCGCGAAGGCATCCGTCGCCTGGCCGCTGAAGAGCTGGACCTGCCGACCTCGCCGTACCACTTCGCCGACACCTTCGAGGACTACAGCAAGGCCGTCACTGACCTGGGCTTCCCGTGCGTGGTCAAGCCGGTGATGAGTTCGTCGGGCAAGGGCCAGAGCCTGTTGCGCAGCGTTGAAGACGTGCGCAAAGCCTGGGATTACGCCCAGGAAGGCGGCCGTGCCGGCAAGGGCCGGGTGATCATCGAAGGTTTTATCGACTTCGATTACGAAATCACCCTGCTGACTGTGCGCCACATCGGTGGCACCACCTTCTGCGCGCCCGTCGGTCACCGTCAGGAGAAGGGCGACTACCAGGAATCCTGGCAGCCACAGGCCATGAGCCCGATTGCGCTGGCAGAGTCCGAGCGCGTTGCCAAAGCCGTGACCGAGGCCTTGGGTGGCCGTGGTCTGTTTGGCGTTGAGCTGTTTATCAAAGGCGATCAGGTGTGGTTCAGCGAAGTGTCGCCACGCCCGCATGACACTGGCCTTGTGACCCTGATTTCCCAGGACTTGTCGCAGTTCGCCCTGCATGCGCGGGCGATTCTTGGCCTGCCGATCCCGTTGATCCGTCAGTTCGGGCCTTCGGCTTCGGCGGTGATTCTGGTGGAAGGCAAGTCGACCCAGACGGCGTTTTCCAACCTGGGTGCCGCCTTGAGCGAGCCGGATACGGCGTTGCGTCTGTTTGGCAAGCCTGAAGTGAACGGCCAGCGCCGCATGGGCGTTGCGTTGGCGCGGGATGAGTCGATTGAGGCTGCGCGGGCTAAAGCTACCCGTGCTTCGAAGGCGGTTGTTGTAGAGCTGTAAGCGCAGCACCCTCCACTGTAGGAGCGAGCTTGCTCGCGAAAAACTTGAAGGCGCCGCGTTTATCCAGAATGAACGCGTCATCGTTGACGTTCTTCGCGAGCAAGCTCGTTCCTACAGGGTGGGGCGGTCTATCAGGCGACCTTGTTCAAATCGTTATTGCGCGTCTCTTTCAGGCACAAGACAGCAATCAAGCTGATCACCGCTGCCGCCGACACATACCCGCCGACATAACTCAAACCGCCCATCGCCACCAGCTTGGTCGCGAAGAACGGTGCCGCCGACGCGCCCACAATCCCACCCAGGTTATACGCCGCCGAAGCGCCGGTATAACGCACGCGGGTCGGGAACAATTCCGGCAACATCGCGCCCATCGGGGCAAACGTCACGCCCATCAGAAACAGCTCCAGCGCCAGGAACAGTGCCACGGCCCAAGTTGAACCGTGGGTCAGCAACGGCTCCATGGTGAAGCCGGAGAGGATGGTCAGAATCGCCCCCACAATCAGCACCGGCTTACGCCCGTAACGGTCGCTTGCCCACGCCGCCAGTGGTGTTGCCGCGCCCATGAACAGCACCGCGAAGCACAGCAGGCCGAGGAACGTTTCACGGCTGTAGCCCAGCGTAGACACACCGTAGCTCAGGGAAAACGCCGTGGTGATATAGAACAGCGCGTAACACACCACCATCGACGCCGCGCCAAGCAGTACTGGCAGCCAATGCTGGCTGAACAGTTCCACCAGCGGCACCTTCACCGGCGCTTCTTTAGCCACGGCATTCGCGAACACCGGGGTTTCATGCAGTTTGAGCCGCGCATACAGGCCAACCATCACCAGCGCCGCACTGAGGATGAAAGGAATGCGCCAGCCCCAACTGCGGAACTGCTCGTCATTCAGGTTCATGGCCAGGATCAGGAACAGCCCGTTGGCCGCCAGAAAGCCAATCGACGGCCCCAGTTGGGGGAACATGCCGAACCAGGCGCGTTTGCCCTTCGGTGCGTTCTCGGTGGCCAGCAGCGCCGCGCCACCCCATTCGCCGCCAAGCCCCAGGCCCTGGCCGAAGCGCAGCACGCAGAGCAGGATCGGCGCCCAGGGCCCGATGCTGTCGTAACCGGGCAGCAAGCCAATCAGTGTGGTGCACACGCCCATCAGCAGCAGGGACGCGACCAGTGTGGATTTACGGCCGATCCGGTCACCAAAGTGACCGAACAGCGCCGAACCCAACGGTCGTGCGATAAACGCGATACCGAAGGTCAGGAACGAGGCGAGCATCTGCGCCGTGCCGGAGGTTTGTGGGAAGAATACCGGGCCGATCACCAGGGCGGCGGCGGTCGCGTAGATATAGAAATCGTAGAACTCGATGGCGGTGCCAATGATGCTCGCAGTGGCGACCCGAGCCGTTGAGTTGGTCGGGGCGGCAGTCGCCGTCTCGTTATAGGTGGTGCTCATTGAGGTATCCCTGACGGTCATTGCGCGTTTGGACGCGGATTATTATTGGTCGAACACCCATGGATCAGGGTTGTGCGCGGGGCGGCTCGGGATGGGAGCAAGCACCGGTCAGACACGGTAAAGCGGTGCCTGGACGCGCTCAGTGCGGGTAGCACGCGGTCGGGCGGGGCTTGGGTAAGCCGCCCCGATTATAGGAAGGCGTTTGCGGATCCAACAAGGGGCTTAAACGGCGACCGGCACGGTGCTGGTGTGCCAGATCAGCACCTTGGCCACGCGGTTGTCCTCGGTCTCGAGGATTTCCAGGCGATAGCGGCCAATTTTCAGGCACACGGCGCAGTCGGGGATGGTCTCCAGCGCTTCGGTCACCAGGCCGTTGAGGGTCTTGGGGCCGTCGCTGGGCAGGTGCCAGCCGAGGGTTTTGTTCAGGTCGCGGATCGAGGCGGCGCCGTCGATCACGTACCGGCCATCCAGCTGCGGCTGGATGTGAGGGTTGTCGAGGTGGTGCTCGCTTTCGAACTCACCGACGATTTCTTCAAGAATGTCTTCCAGGGTCACGATGCCCAGCACTTCGCCGTATTCATCCACCACCATGCCCAGGCGGCGCTGTTGCTTGTGGAAGTTCAGCAGTTGCAACTGCAGCGGCGTGCTTTCCGGGACGAAGTAGGGCTCGTGGCAGGCCGCCAGCAGGGCTTCCTTGGTCAGGCTGGCGTCCGGCAGCATGTGGCGGATCTGCCGGGTGTTGAGTACCGCCTCGACCTGGTTGATATCGCTGTGGAACACCGGCAACCGGGTACGTGTGGAAACCCGCAGTTGCTCGATGATTTCTTCTATCGGGTCATCCAGGTTGATGCCGTCCACTTCGCTGCGGGGCACCAGGATGTCATTCACGGTGATGTTGTCCAGCGCGTGGATGCCCGGCATGCCCGGGGCGCGGGTGTTGGGGATCTCGGCTTCCGGCTCGTCGTCCTGATCGGGCTGGGGCTCGTCACTCTTCTTGACCATGCCGGGCTTGCGGGCGAACGGGCGCAGCAGCAACAGGCTGACGCCGTTGAGCAGCCAGGCCAGCGGGTAAAGGATTTTCAGCGGCACGCTCAGCAAGGTATTGCCGAAGCCGAGGATGGTTTGCGGGTGGCGAGTGGCCAAGGCGCGCGGCAAGTAATCAGCCAGCACCAGCAGGACGGCGCTGGAGATCACCCAGCCGAGCCACGGGCCGTTTTCCGCCCAGGCGTAGATCGCCAGCAGGCTGCAGAGAATCACCACCACGGCGCGGCACAGGGTGTTGCAGAGGATCAGGCTGTTGCGCGGGAAATTCAGGCGGGCGGCGGCTTTGTCGCCCTGGCGAGTGCCTGGGCGCAGGGCCAGCAAATGTTGCTGGGCGGCTTCGATGGCGGTAAACAGCGCCGACCATAAAACCAGCAAGGCTACTACCGCAAGCATCGGCCCCAAGGGCAAGTTGTCCATGTTGGCTGCCCGTCAGATATGCAGGATGTATTCGCGAACCAGCTTGCTGCCGAAATAGGCCAGCATCAGCAGGCAGAAACCGGCCAGGGTCCAGCGGATCGCCTTGTGCCCGCGCCAGCCGAGGCGGTTGCGGCCCCACAGCAGCACGCTGAACACCACCCAGGCCAGGCACGCCAGCAGGGTTTTATGCACAAGGTGCTGGGCGAACAGGTTCTCGACGAACAGCCAGCCGGAGATCAGCGACAATGACAGCAGCGTCCAGCCGGCCCAGAGGAAGCCGAACAGCAGGCTTTCCATGGTTTGCAGCGGCGGGAAGTTCTTGATCAGCCCGGACGGGTGCTTGTGCTTGAGTTGGTGGTCTTGCAACAGCAGCAGCAAGGCCTGGAACACCGCGATGGTGAACATGCCGTAGGCGAGGATCGACAGCAGGATGTGGGCGAGGATGCCCGGCTCTTCATCAATGACCTGCACGGTGCCGGTCGGCGTGAATTGCGCCAGCAGCACCGTCAACACCCCGAGCGGGAACAACAGCACCAGCAGGTTCTCCACCGGGATTCGGTAGCAGGCCATCAGGGTCAGCGCGATCACCGCGGCGGCAATCAGACTGGCGGCGCTGAAAAAATCCAGGCCCAGGCCGACTGGCGTCATCAAATGCGTGAACAGGCTGGCCGCGTGGGCCAGCAGGGCGAGGACGCCAAGGCCTACCAGCAGGCGTTTGTCGGCCTTGGCGCCTTGGGCCAGACGAGTGCCCTGATAAAGGGTCGCAGCGGCATACAAGATGGCGGCGGCGAGGCTGGGTAGCAAACTGGGTGACAAAGGGAGCATAAATCCTGTTAAGCAGGCCCGAAAGGCGCTGAGTTTGGCATACACCTGCGTAACACGAAAGACTCTCAGGCCAGACAGCGGGTGTGCATGGCGGCAGTCTTCGCTATAATCCGCGACCTGCCCACGCCGCAGGCTCGCCGAGCGCTGTTTTTAATAGCGATTTACCACAGCCTGGGCCGCCATTACCTCGGTCTACCAATGCATTTCGATGAATAGGGCCTGAAAGGATCGCGCATGTTTGAAAACTTGACTGACCGTCTCTCGCAGACGCTGCGCCATGTCACCGGCAAGGCCAAGCTGACCGAGGACAATATTAAAGACACCCTGCGTGAAGTGCGCATGGCGTTGCTGGAAGCCGACGTCGCCTTGCCGGTGGTGAAGGACTTCGTCAACTCGGTCAAAGAGCGCGCAGTGGGCACCGAAGTGTCCCGCAGCCTGACGCCGGGCCAGGCCTTTGTGAAGATCGTCCAGGCCGAACTCGAAAGCCTGATGGGCGCGGCCAACGAAGATTTGAACCTGAGCGCGGTGCCGCCAGCCGTTGTGCTGATGGCCGGCCTGCAAGGTGCGGGTAAGACCACCACCGCCGGCAAGCTGGCGCGCTTCCTTAAAGAGCGCAAGAAGAAGTCGGTGATGGTGGTGTCTGCGGACGTTTACCGTCCGGCCGCTATTAAACAGCTGGAAATGCTGGCGGGCGAAGTGGGCGTGACCTTCTTTCCGTCCGACCTGAGCCAGAAGCCGGTCGATATCGCCCAGGCGGCTATTAAAGAAGCCAGGCTGAAATTCATCGACGTGGTCATCGTCGATACCGCCGGTCGCCTGCACATCGATGAAGAGATGATGGGCGAGATCAAGGCGCTGCATGCCGCGATCAACCCGGTAGAAACCCTGTTCGTGGTCGACGCCATGACCGGCCAGGATGCGGCCAACACCGCCAAGGCCTTTGGTGATGCGTTGCCGCTGACCGGTGTGATCCTGACCAAAGTCGACGGCGACGCCCGTGGCGGTGCCGCACTGTCGGTGCGTGCGATTACCGGCAAGCCGATCAAGTTCATCGGTATGGGCGAGAAGAGCGAAGCGCTCGAACCGTTCCACCCTGAGCGGATCGCCTCGCGTATCCTTGGCATGGGTGACGTGCTCAGCCTGATCGAGCAAGCTGAAGCGACCCTCGACAAGGACAAGGCCGACAAACTGGCCAAGAAGCTGAAGAAGGGCAAGGGCTTCGACCTCGAAGACTTCCGCGACCAGTTGCAACAGATGAAGAACATGGGCGGCCTTGGCGGCCTGATGGACAAGCTGCCGAACATGGGTGGCGTGAACCTGGCGCAAATGGGCAATGCCCAGGGCGCGGCAGAGAAGCAGTTCAAACAGATGGAAGCCATCATCAATTCCATGACCCCGGCCGAGCGCCGCGACCCTGAGCTGATCAGCGGTTCGCGCAAACGTCGGATCGCCATGGGTTCCGGCACCCAGGTGCAGGACATCGGTCGCTTGATCAAGCAACACAAGCAGATGCAGAAGATGATGAAGAAATTCTCCGCAAAAGGCGGAATGGCCAAAATGATGCGCGGCATGGGCGGTATGCTGCCCGGCGGCGGCATGCCGAAGATGTAAAGAATTCGAGCAAAAGCCCGCTTTTGCTCCGACCCACAAGGATGTGGGATCTCCAGCAAACCCGCACTTGGCGGGAGCTGACTGGCCGTTTTAACCGACGGCTCTATAGCAGATCTGAATGGCACGCTGATAGGCGCCAGAAAAAGACATTTGCAAAAGTCCGGATATTCCTTAGAATATGCGGCCTTTCGGGCACCTATGCCCGCTGTGCATTTAGATTTGCAGCACCGACTACAGGAACGATGTTCACATGCTAACAATCCGTCTTGCCCTTGGCGGCTCCAAAAAGCGCCCGTTTTACCACTTGACCGTAACCGACAGCCGCAACCCGCGCGACGGTTCGCACAAGGAACAGGTTGGTTTCTTCAACCCTGTTGCTCGTGGTCAAGAAGTTCGTCTGTCCGTGAACCAAGAGCGCGTAGCCTACTGGCTGAGCGTTGGTGCACAACCTTCTGAGCGCGTTGCTCAGTTGTTGAAGGATGCATCTAAGGCTGCGGCCTGAGCAATATGAACGCGACGCCAGCGGTTGCTGATGATTTGATCGTTATCGGCAAGATTTACTCTGTTCATGGCGTTCGCGGCGAAGTGAAGGTGTATTCCTTTACTGATCCGACTGAAAACCTGTTGCAGTACAAGACCTGGACGCTCAAGCGCGAAGGTAGTGTGAAACAGGTCGAGCTGGTCAGTGGACGCGGGAGCGACAAGTTCCTGGTCGCAAAGCTCAAGGGTCTTGATGATCGTGAAGAAGCTCGTCTTCTGGCCGGTTATGAGATCTGCGTGCCGCGCAACCTGTTCCCTGAATTGACCGACGGCGAGTACTACTGGTACCAGCTGGAAGGTCTGAAGGTTATTGATCAACTTGGGCAATTGCTCGGGAAAATCGATCATCTTCTGGAAACCGGCGCCAATGATGTAATGGTGGTCAAGCCTTGCGCTGGCAGCCTGGATGATCGCGAACGCCTGTTGCCCTATACAGAGCAATGCGTGTTGGTCGTCGACCTGGCCGCAGGCGAGATGAAGGTGGAATGGGACGCGGACTTCTAACGTGGCTAACCTGCGCGTTGAAGTGATCAGTTTGTTTCCCGAGATGTTTTCCGCCATCAGCGAGTACGGCATCACCAGTCGGGCGGTGAAACAGGGGCTCTTGCAGCTGACCTGTTGGAACCCGCGAGACTACACGACGGATCGACATCACACTGTGGACGATCGCCCATTTGGCGGTGGCCCGGGCATGGTGATGAAGATCAAGCCCCTGGAAGATGCGTTGGTTCAGGCCAAGGCAGCCGCCGGGGAGAAGGCGAAGGTAATTTACCTGTCCCCTCAAGGCCGTCAGCTGAATCAGTCGGCGGTACGCGAGTTGGCGAATCTGGAAGCGTTAATCCTGATTGCCGGTCGCTATGAAGGCATTGACGAGCGTTTTATTGAGGCTCATGTCGATGAAGAGTGGTCGATTGGGGACTATGTCCTGTCTGGCGGCGAGCTGCCGGCGATGGTCCTGATAGATGCGGTTACACGACTGCTGCCTGGAGCTTTAGGGCATGCGGACTCCGCGGAGGAAGATTCCTTCACGGATGGTTTGCTGGATTGCCCGCACTACACCCGACCGGAGGTGTATGCGGATCAGCGTGTTCCCGACGTATTGCTAAGTGGCAATCACGCACACATCCGGCGTTGGCGTTTACAGCAGTCCCTCGGGCGGACCTATGAACGACGCGCCGATCTTCTGGAAAGCCGCTCGCTTTCTGGAGAAGAGAAGAAGCTGCTCGAGGAATACATCCTCGGGCGGGACGATAGTTAACAACGTATCGATGGTAGGTCCGACGACTTACCTTAGGAGCACAGCATGACTAACAAAATCATCCTTGCACTCGAAGCAGAGCAGATGACCAAAGAGATCCCTACCTTTGCCCCGGGCGACACTGTTGTCGTTCAGGTGAAAGTGAAGGAAGGCGACCGTTCGCGTCTGCAAGCGTTCGAAGGCGTGGTAATTGCCAAGCGTAACCGTGGTGTGAACAGTGCTTTCACTGTTCGTAAAATCTCCAACGGTGTTGGCGTAGAGCGTACTTTCCAGACCTACAGCCCGCAAATCGACAGCATGGCCGTTAAACGTCGCGGTGACGTACGTAAAGCCAAGCTGTACTACCTGCGTGACCTGTCCGGTAAAGCAGCTCGCATCAAGGAAAAACTGGCTTAAGTCCAGCTTCCCGATGCAGAAAAAAGCAGCCTACGGGCTGCTTTTTTGTGCCCGCGATTTGAGCAGTCGCGATAGGATCTATCGACATTACCTTTTCCCTGCTTGAGCCCTCATGCCCGCCATCGATCACCCCCAGATAGACCGCTTCCTGGACGCCCTGTGGCTGGAAAAAGGCCTGTCGGACAACACCCGCCAGGCCTATCGCAGCGACCTGGCGTTGTTCAATGGCTGGCTGCAGGAGAAAAACCTCGAACTGCTCAACGCCGGTCGCGAGTTGATCCTCGACCATTTGTCCTGGCGCCTTGAGCAAAACTACAAACCCCGCTCCACTGCGCGTTTTCTCTCGGGTGTACGTGGCTTTTATCGCTACCTGCTGCGGGAAAAGCTGATCGCTATCGACCCCACCCTGCAAATCGACATGCCGCAGCTGGGCCGGCCATTGCCCAAATCCCTGTCGGAAGCCGACGTCGAAGCCTTGTTGGCCGCACCCGACCTGAGCGAAGCCATCGGCCAGCGCGACCGCGCCATGCTGGAGGTGCTGTATGCCTGCGGCCTGCGCGTCACCGAGTTGATTAGCCTGACCCTGGAACAGGTCAACCTGCGCCAGGGCGTATTGCGGGTGATGGGCAAGGGCAGCAAGGAGCGCCTGGTGCCCATGGGTGAAGAGGCGATTGTGTGGATCGAGCGCTACATGCGCGACGCCCGCAGCGAGTTGCTCAATGGTCGGCCCAGCGATGTGCTGTTCCCCAGCCAGCGCGGTGAGCAGATGACTCGCCAGACCTTCTGGTATCGCATCAAGCACCAGGCCAAGGTCGCCGGCATTGGTAAGTCGCTGTCGCCCCACACGCTGCGCCACGCTTTCGCCACGCATTTGCTCAACCACGGCGCGGATTTGCGCGTGGTGCAAATGCTCCTGGGCCACAGTGACTTATCCACCACCCAGATCTACACCCACGTGGCGCGGGCACGTTTGCAGGAGATGCACGCCAAGCACCATCCCCGCGGATGAAAATCACACCGGAAAAAGCCCAATTTCCCCGCGACTGGCTGCCCTGCGGCCCAACTGTGGTAGGCTTTGCCGGTTCGCAAAGGGGACGGCCCAAACCCGTGTTTGAAGATCGGTGTTCCTGCTCCCGTCCCTGCATCTGCCTTCAGGAGTTCCCATGCGCTTGACCCAGATTTTTGCCATCGCAGCCATTGCGTTGGTCTCAACCTTTGCCGTCGCCGACGACGCCGCAGAGAAGACAATCCGCAAGAGCCTGGAAGCCCTCCAGCTCGACACCCCGATTGAAAGCATCAGCGCCAGCCCGATGGCCGGCCTGTATGAAGTCAAGCTCAAGGGCAGCCGCGTGCTGTATGCCAGCGCCGATGGCCAGTACATCGTCCAGGGCTACCTGTTCCAGTTGAAAGACGGCAAACCGGTCAACCTCACCGAGAAAGCCGAGCGCCTGGGCGTGTCCAAGCTGATCAATGGCATTCCAGTTGCTGAAACCGTGGTTTACCCGGCCATTGGCGAGACCAAGACCCACATCACCGTGTTCACCGACACCACCTGCCCGTACTGCCACAAGCTGCACGCCGAAGTGCCTGAGCTGAACAAGCTCGGCGTTGAAGTGCGCTACGTGGCGTTCCCGCGCCAGGGCCTGGGTTCGCCGGGTGACGAGCAGTTGCAAGCTGTCTGGTGCTCGGCCGACAAGAAAGCCGCGATGGACAAGATGGTCGATGGCAAGGAAATCAAGGCCGCCAAATGCGCCAACCCGGTTTCCAAGCAGTTCGCCCTCGGCCAGTCGATTGGTGTGAACGGCACGCCGGCCATCGTTTTGGCTGACGGTCAGGTGATTCCGGGCTACCAGCCTGCGCCGCAAGTTGCCAAACTGGCATTGAACGCAAAGTAAGCAGTATCGTCGAGCCTTTGACGATCAGACTGGCCGACCATTCGGCGGGTCATTAATAGAGAGCCGCAGTTGTGCGGCTGTTTTCACGGCCGACCTTGAGTCGGCCGTTTCATGGGGAGTTCTTCAGTGAAACCGGTCAAAGTAGGCATCTGTGGGTTAGGGACCGTCGGTGGCGGCACCTTCAACGTACTTCAGCGTAATGCTGAAGAAATTTCCCGCCGTGCAGGGCGTGGGATTGAAGTGGCACAAATTGCCACGCGTACGCCAAAGCCTCAGTTCCAAACGACCGGTATTGCGATTACCAACGATGTCTTCGAAGTCGCCACCAACCCTGAAATCGATATTGTCATCGAGCTGGTGGGCGGCTACACCGTGGCCCGCGAACTGGTGCTCAAGGCCATCGAAAACGGCAAGCACGTGGTCACCGCCAACAAGGCGCTGATCGCCGTGCACGGTAACGAAATCTTCGCCAAGGCCCGCGAGAAGGGCGTGATCGTTGCGTTCGAAGCTGCGGTAGCTGGTGGCATCCCGGTGATCAAGGCGATCCGTGAAGGCCTGTCCGCCAACCGTATCAACTGGGTGGCCGGGATCATCAATGGCACCGGTAACTTCATCCTCACCGAGATGCGCGAGAAGGGCCGTACCTTCGAAGACGTGCTGGCCGAAGCCCAGGCCCTGGGGTACGCCGAAGCCGATCCGACCTTCGACGTCGAAGGCATCGACGCAGCTCACAAGCTGACCATCCTGGCGTCCATCGCCTTTGGTATCCCGCTGCAGTTCGACAAAGCCTACACCGAAGGCATCACCAAACTGACCACCGCCGACGTGAACTACGCCGAAGCCCTGGGCTACCGCATCAAGCACCTCGGTGTTGCGCGCAGCACCCCGGCCGGTATCGAACTGCGTGTGCACCCGACGCTGATTCCGGCCGACCGCCTGATCGCCAACGTCAATGGCGTGATGAACGCCGTGATGGTCAACGGTGACGCTGCCGGTTCGACCCTGTTCTACGGCGCCGGCGCCGGCATGGAGCCAACCGCTTCGTCGGTGATCGCCGACCTGGTGGACGTGGTTCGCGCCATGACCAGCGACCCGGAAAACCGCGTACCGCACCTGGCCTTCCAGCCGGATTCGCTGTCGGCCCACCCGATCCTGCCGATCGAAGCCTGCGAAAGTGCCTACTACCTGCGCATCCAGGCCAAGGATCACCCGGGCGTGTTGGCCCAGGTGGCCAGTATCCTGTCGGAGCGCGGCATCAACATTGAATCGATCATGCAGAAGGAAGTCGAAGAACAAGACGGCCTGGTGCCCATGATCCTGCTGACCCACCGCGTGCTGGAACAGCACATCAACGATGCCATCGCCGCGCTTGAAGCGTTGCAGGGCGTGGTTGGGCCGGTGGTGCGGATTCGCGTCGAACACCTGAACTAATCGTTTTGCGCCAAGGGCCCCACACGTTCGGCGGCCCTTGTTCAAGCATGCTCTAGAGGAGCCAGTCATGCGTTATATCAGCACCCGCGGCCAGGCACCGGCCCTGAATTTCGAAGACGTCTTGCTGGCCGGTCTGGCCACTGACGGCGGCCTGTACGTGCCGGAAAACCTGCCACGCTTCACCCAGGAAGAAATTGCTTCCTGGGCCGGCCTGCCGTACCACGAACTGGCGTTCCGGGTCATGCGCCCGTTCGTCACCGGCAGCATCCCTGATGCGGATTTCAAAAAGATTCTGGAAGAGACGTACGGCGTGTTCTCCCACAGCGCCATCGCCCCGTTGCGCCAGCTGAACGGCAACGAGTGGGTCCTGGAACTGTTCCACGGCCCGACCCTGGCGTTCAAGGATTTTGCCCTGCAACTGCTGGGTCGTCTGCTCGACTACGTGCTGGAAAAACGCGGTGAGCGCGTGGTGATCATCGGCGCCACCTCCGGTGATACCGGCTCGGCGGCGATCGAAGGTTGCAAGCACTGCGAAAACGTCGACATCTTCATCCTGCACCCGCACAACCGCGTGTCGGAAGTGCAGCGCCGCCAGATGACCACCATCTTCGGCGAGAACATCCACAACATCGCCATCGAAGGCAACTTCGATGACTGCCAGGAAATGGTCAAGGCGAGCTTTGCCGACCAGAGCTTCCTCAAAGGCACGCGCCTGGTAGCCGTAAACTCGATCAACTGGGCGCGGATCATGGCCCAGATCGTCTACTACTTTCACGCAGCCCTGCAGTTGGGCGGCCCGGCGCGTTCGGTGTCGTTCTCGGTGCCAACCGGCAACTTCGGCGACATCTTCGCTGGTTACCTGGCACGCAACATGGGCCTGCCGATCAACCAGTTGATCGTCGCCACCAACCGCAACGACATCCTGCACCGCTTCATGAGCGGCAACCAGTACGTCAAGGAAACCCTGCACGCCACGCTGTCGCCGTCGATGGACATCATGGTGTCGTCGAACTTCGAACGCCTGCTGTTCGACATGCACGGTCGTAATGGCGCGGCCCTGGCCGGCCTGATGGATACCTTCAAGCAAGGTGGCGGTTTCAGCGTCGAGCAAGAGCGCTGGACCGAAACCCGCAAGCTGTTCGACTCCCTGGCCGTGGACGATGCACAAACCTGCGAGACCATCGCCGAAGTCTACGCCCAGACGGGCGAACTGCTGGACCCGCACACTGCCATTGGCGTGAAGGCCGCGCGCGAATGCCGTCGCAGCCTGGACATCCCGATGGTGATCCTCGGCACCGCGCACCCGGTCAAATTCCCGGAAGCGGTAGAGAAGGCGGGCGTTGGCAAGGCGCTGGAATTACCGCCTCACCTCACCGACCTGTTTGAACGTGAAGAGCGTTGCACGGTGTTGGCCAATGACCTGAAAGCTGTGCAGGCGTTTGTCAGCCAGCATGGGAATCGTGGTAAGCCGCTGTAAGGCAAACTGCTGGCGCTTCGGCGCACACAAAAACGCCGCTTTCCCATCCTTGGGTGAGCGGCGTTTTTCGTTTCTGGCAGGCCCCGTCGGAGCAATCGTTTACGCGAGTAATTTGTGCGCCAGGGCCATTATGGTGCCGATCGCCGTAAACATGCCCAGGACGATGCCCATGGGGTACCAGAAATTCTCGAGGGTAATCTTGTGAGCTTCGGCGTTGAGTTTGCGCTGCTCTGCATAGATGCGTGATATATCGGCGTGAATCTTTTCCAATGCAGCCTGCTCTTGGTTGTGTTCCAGCATCGTCTTCATCCTTCGAATTGGGGGCCTTTTGATATGCGCTCTTGCTGCACGGCAGCATCACCGAGTATAGGATTCACCCGCGGCACCAGCGCCAAAACAACCACCCGTTGAGTAAGCAGTTATGTGCCGCCGTTTTTTGGTTGTCATGTTGCAAGCGCATGCTGGTCACGTCATCCCCGGCAACCCTTGAAAGACGAAAAAGCGAACTTTCCTACGACGCAAATAGTCATTTAGGATAGATGCAGCTCCCGTTTACACGATTGTTCCCGAACTATTGAGTGGTGATCGAGATGGAAAGTATCAGCCTATTGCTCGGTGAAGCACTGAGCCCTTATCAGGTCACGCTGACCCCCTCGGGTGTGCAGGGCGAATGCCTGGTAACCGTAAAGAATCCGGCCGGTGCCATTGTGGTCGAGCGTGAGGTCGACCAGGCGCAATTGACCGACAAGCGTGCATTGGTGGATGTGGTGGACTGTTTGCACCGCGACCTGATGATTGCCGAAGGGCGTCTGGAACCCTCGGTCATAGTGGCGCTGCGCAACGCGGCCCTGACTCGGCCGATTGCTCGCGCATGAAGATTTATTTTTGTTGGGAACCTTCCTACGGTAAGGCGAGTCAGATTTTGTAACAGCGAGATCAAGCATTGTGCTCCGGTGCTTGTGGCTCGTTGTTACTGGTCTTTATAGGCCCTTATTAACCCCGAGTTGTCTCCCCACTGCTCGGGGTTTCTTTTTGCCCGCGATTTGTCATGGGCTGGGGGCATCCTGGAAAAACCTCGGGTTGTCTTTCAGGTATTGCTCACGCATGACCGGGTCGAGCCATGAGGCGTAGGACTGTCGCAGTTGCTCCTGCGGGATCTCGTGCAGCACCTGATTGATCCGCTCGATGGCCTTGCGGCCTGGTGCGTTGTCCGTGCAGGCAATACGGGTCAGCTGATAGGGCGGGGTGCCTTTGATGGGGTAGAAGATCAGGTCCTGGGGATCGATGTCCTGTTGCAGCGCCTGATAGCGGACTTCTGTCCAATAACCCAGCACCGCCTCCAGCCGGCCTTTGCGTTGCATTTGCAGCAGGCTGCCGAGGGCGTCATTGCCATAGTGCGGCGCCAGCTTGTGAGCACTGGCGTGGGTCAGCGATTCATCGATGATGGCGCCATAGCTGCGCTCGGCGATGATGCCAAGGCGCGCATCCCGCGCATTCAAAAACGCCTCCAGGTCAAACATGCCACCCACCACAAACGGCGCCAGCGCCGCCCGTTCACTTTGGCGGATCGTCACCCCATTAGTCAGTGACGCAAAGGCCTGGGCGGAAAATACGATGGTTTTCGCGCGTTCCGCTGTCCACAGCAGGGACGGGTCGCAGGTAAGCGTGCTGGGGTCGCTGAGCATTTGCATGCCGCGTGCGCGGTTTACGTGGAGGATCTGGTGCCGATACTCCGGCATGCGCTCGGCGAGTATTGGCAGCAGTTGGTCGAGCACGCCCTGGCCTTTTTGTGGGCCATCGAAAATCGTTACCGGCGGCAGGTCACGTAATAGCCAGATCAAGGTTTCCTGGGCCTGGCTCGACAGCGGCCACCCCACGAGCAGTGAACCCAGGAGGCAGAGTCGAATGATGAAGCGCCGGGCCATCAGATCGCGCCATCCTCACGCAGGCGTTTTACGGCCGCCGTGTCGTAGCCCAGTTCGTTGAGCAGCACGCCGTTGTGTTCACCCAACTGGGGGCCCACCCACTCACAACTGCCTGGCGTGTCTGAAAGTTTGGGCACGATGCCCGGCATCTTGAAGTCCTTACCGCCGGGGAGCTGCGCGCTGAGGAACATCTCGCGGGCGAGAAACTGCGGGTCTCCCAGCATGTCTTCGGCGCTGTAGATCCGGCTGGCGGGCACTTCGGCCTTATTCAGTTGCTCTACCACCTGATTCAGCGGCAGCGAATTCACCCACCGATCAATCACCCCGTACAACTCATCACGGCGGTTGTCTCGGCCATCGTTACTCGCCAGTTCCGGGTCATTGGCCAGGTCCTCCCGACCAATGGCCGACATGAAGCGCTTGAAGATCGCATCGCCATTGGCGCCAATCTGCACATGTTTGCCATCCTGGCTGGTGTGGATAGAGGAGGGCGTGATACCGGGCATGATGTTGCCGGTGCGCTCGCGGATAAAACCGAATACGTCGAACTCCGGGATCATGCTCTCCATCATCGCGAAGATCGCCTCATACAGCGCCACATCCACGACCTGGCCAAGCCCGCCATTCACTTCGCGATGACGCAAGGCCATCAGCGCACCAATCACCGCCCACAGCGCCGCGATCGAGTCGCCGATGGAAATCCCGGTGCGCACCGGCGGGCGATCCTCGAAACCGGTGATGTAACGCAGGCCACCCATGGACTCGCCCACCGCGCCAAACCCTGGCTGGTCCTTCATCGGCCCGGTCTGGCCAAAGCCCGAGAGCCGCACCATCACCAGCTTCGGGTTCAGGGCGTGCAAGGTTTCCCAGCTCAGGCCGAGCTTTTCCAGCACGCCAGGGCGAAAGTTCTCGATCAGGATGTCGGCGTCCGCCAACAGTTGCTTGAGAATCGCCAGGCCGTCCGGGTGTTTCAGGTTCAGGGTCAGGGACTTTTTGTTGCGCGCCTGCACAAACCACCACAGCGAGGTGCCTTCATACAGCTTGCGCCACTTGCGCAGCGGGTCGCCGCCATCCGGGGACTCGACCTTGATCACCTCGGCACCGAACTCGGCGCAAATGCGGGACGCGAACGGGCCGGCGATCAGGGTGCCGAGTTCGATGACTTTCAGGCCGGCAAGTGGTTTGGCGGTAAGCGACATGGGGGATCCTTTGAAGCGCAGTGCGGGGATGTGATGCCTTTTAACATAGGCGAGTGGCGCAGTGATAAGGATGATGCAGCGCAGGATTCGTTGAATCACCTCGCCATCGGTTAGACTTGCCGCCTTTCCCTGTCTCTAGAAGTCCGTTCATGGCCCAGCCGTCCACGACCTACAAGTTTGAACTCAACCTCACCGACCTTGATCGTTCGGTGTACGAGAGCGTCAAGCAGACCATCGCCCGCCATCCTTCGGAAACCGAAGAGCGCATGACTGTGCGTTTGCTGGCCTACGCGCTTTTCTACAGCGAACAGTTGGCTTTTGGTCGTGGCCTGTCGGATGTAGACGAGCCGGCGTTGTGGGAAAAAAGCCTGGATGATCGCGTTTTGCACTGGATCGAAGTCGGCCAGCCGGATGCAGATCGCCTGACCTGGTGTTCCCGCCGTACCGAACGCACCACCTTGCTGGCCTATGGCAGCTTGCGCGTGTGGGAAGGCAAAGTGGTACCGGTGGCGAAAAACCTGAAAAACGTGCACATCGCCGCCGTACCCCAGGAAATCCTGGAAACCCTGGCCAAGGACATGCCACGGGTGATCAAGTGGGACGTGATGATCAGCGAAGGCACGATCTTCGTGACTGACGACCGTGGGCAGCACGAAGTCCAGCTGGAATGGCTGGTCGGCGAGCGCGACTGAAACGTCGATAACTGATTGGACGCTGGTCGAGTGTGGGAGCTGTCGAGCTTTAGCGAGGCTGCGATGCAGGCGCTGCGGTCTGACAGGTACACCGAGGTGACCCTATCGCAGCCTCGCTGGGGCTCGACAGCTCCCACATGGGATCACCGTTAACTTTCAACATTAAAGAGAAGCTTCCGTCACCCCATGCGTATCGATCCTCGCCCGTTGCCTGCCGTCCTGCCATTCCTCGGTGAATTGCCACCGTTGTTGACCCGTCTCTACGCCGCACGCGGGGTGCAATCGGAAGCCGAGCTGGATAAAAGCCTGGCGCGGCTGATTCCGTATCAGCAGCTCAAGGGCATCGATGCCGCCGTGGACCTACTGGTGACGGCCCTGGAGCAGCGCCAGCGCATCCTGATCGTGGGTGACTTCGACGCCGACGGCGCCACCGCCAGCACCGTGGGCACGCTGGGCCTGCGCTTGTTGGGCGCAGCTCATGTCGATTACCTGGTACCCAACCGTTTCGAATACGGTTACGGCCTGACCCCGGAAATCGTCGCAGTGGCCCTGCAGCGCCAGCCACAGCTGCTGATCACCGTGGACAACGGCATCTCCAGTGTCGAAGGCGTGGCGGCGGCGAAAGCGGCGGGGCTCAAGGTGTTGGTCACCGACCACCACTTGCCGGGCGATGAACTGCCGGCGGCCGACGCGATCGTCAACCCGAACCAGCCAGGCTGTGAATTCCCCAGCAAGGCCTTGGCCGGTGTGGGCGTGATTTTCTACGTACTGATGGCCCTGCGCGCCCGCTTGCGCAGCCTTGGCTGGTACGAGAACAAGCCGCAGCCGAACATCGGCGAACTGCTGGATCTGGTGGCCCTGGGCAGCGTGGCCGACGTGGTCCCGCTGGACGCCAACAACCGCATCCTCGTCTACCAGGGCCTGGAACGTATTCGTGCCGGTCGTGCCCGCCCGGGAATCAAGGCGATCCTCGAAGTGGCCAAGCGTGATCACGCCCGTATCACCTCCACCGACCTCGGTTTTATCCTCGGCCCGCGCCTGAACGCCGCCGGTCGCCTGGATGACATGAGCCTGGGCATCGAATGCCTGCTCACCACGGATTTTGCCGCCGCCCGGGAAATGGCCGCGCAACTGGACGGCATGAACCAGGACCGTAAATCCATCGAACAAGGCATGCAGCGCGAGGCCCTGGCCCAGCTCAAGGACTTGCCGGTGGAATCGATGCCGTATGGCTTGTGCCTGTTCGACCCGGAATGGCACCAAGGCGTCATCGGCATCCTCGCCTCGCGGATGAAAGAGCGTTACTTCCGCCCGACCATTGCCTTTGCCGATGCCGGCGACGGCCTGCTCAAGGGCTCCGGGCGTTCCGTGCCAGGCTTTCATATCCGTGACGCGCTGGCGGTGGTGGCCAGCCAGCATCCGACGTTGATCGCCAAGTATGGCGGCCACGCCATGGCGGCGGGCCTTACCTTGCCCGAGGCCAACTTCCCACTGTTCGCCGAGGCCTTTGACGCCGAAGTGCGCCGGCAACTGCGAGAAGAAGACCTGACTGGCCGGCTGCTGTCCGACGGCACCCTGGCGGTTGAAGAGTTTCACCTGGAACTGGCCCGCGCCCTGCGCAATGCCGGGCCGTGGGGCCAGCATTTCCCCGAGCCGTTGTTCCACGGGGTGTTCCAGTTGGTGGAACAGCGTGTCGTCGGCGAACGGCACCTGAAAGTGGTGCTCAAGAGCGAATGTGGTTCGGTAAAGCTTGATGGCATCGCGTTCGGCATCGACCGGGATATCTGGCCCAACCCGACCATTCGTTGGGTGGAACTGGCCTACAAGCTCGACGTGAACGAGTTCCGTGGCCAGGAAACCGTGCAACTGATGATTGCCCATATCGAGCCGCGCTGAACCCTGTGCAATCCTCTGTTGTCGACTAGTCTCTAAGCACTGTGTGATCGGTCTTGTGACCTTGTCTTATTTCAGCCCGCCGGGGACGGGTTTTTCGTCGACCGTTCAAACAGAACCCTGGAGCCAGCCCACTGCATAAAAGAGGTGCCCCATGAGTCTGCTGCTTGAACCCTATACCCTGCGCCAACTGACCCTGCTCAACCGCATCGCCGTGTCACCGATGTGCCAGTATTCCAGTGTCGATGGCCTGGCCAACGACTGGCACCTGGTGCACCTCGGCAGCCGTGCCGTGGGCGGTGCCGGGCTGATCTTTACCGAAGCCACCGCCGTCACCGCCGATGGCCGCATCACGGCCCAGGACTTGGGCCTGTGGAACGACGAACAGATCGAACCCCTGCAACGCATCACGCGTTTTATCAGCGCCCAGGGCGCGGTGGCGGGTATTCAACTGGCCCACGCCGGGCGCAAGGCCAGCACCCATCGGCCATGGATCGGCAAGCATGGCAGCGTCAAGCCGGAAGACGGCGGATGGGTGCCGGTGGGGCCGTCGCCGATTGCCTTTGACCCGCAGCACACCTCACCCAAACAACTGGACGAAGGGCAGATCCAGCAAGTGATCGCTGACTTTGTCGCCGCCGCCAAGCGTGCGCTGACCGCCGGTTTCAAAGTGGTGGAAATCCACGCCGCCCATGGCTACCTGTTGCATCAATTTCTGTCGCCCCTGAGCAATCAACGTCAGGACCAGTACGGCGGCTCGTTCGAAAACCGCATCCGCCTGGTGCTGCAAGTGACCACGGCGGTACGTGAAGCCTGGCCGCAAGAGCTGCCGCTGTTTGTACGGGTGTCGGCCACCGATTGGGTCGAAGACGGCTGGAACCCGGATGAAACCGTGGAGCTGGCGCGCCGCCTGAAAGACCTGGGCGTGGACCTGATTGACGTCTCCTCCGGTGGCACCGCCGCCAATGCGGAAATCCCTACAGGCCCCGGTTACCAAACCCGCTTCGCCGAGCGCGTGCGCAAAGAGTCGGGGATCGCCACCGGCACCGTGGGCATGATTACCGAGCCTGCCCAGGCCGAGCACATCCTGCGCACCTGCCAGGCCGACATCATCTTCCTCGCCCGTGAGCTGTTGCGAGACCCGTACTGGCCACTGCATGCCGATGATGACCTCGGTGGGCGCAAGGCGATCTGGCCGGCGCAATACCAGCGGGCGACTCATAGGGACCAGCCGATTCATGAGTCGGATTTGCGCGATTGATCTGCACAGCAATCGTGGTAAACATAAAAGCCCGCCCTTGAACCGGCGGGTTTTTTATTGGCCTCAACACTGGAGAAACCCATGTTGCACCTGATCTGCGGCAAAATTGCATCCGGCAAATCGACCCTGACCCGGCAGTTGTCGCAGGATCCCCTGGCGGTATTGATCAGTGAGGATGAGTGGCTGTCACGCCTCTATCCGGGGCAGATCAACGCCCTCGGCGACTATGTGCGCTGCACTGGCTACCTGCGTGATGCGCTCACGGCGCATATCATTTCGTTGCTCAAGGCCGGCATCTCGGTGGTGCTGGATTTTCCCGCCAACACCTTGGCCAGCCGCCGCTGGATGCGGTCTTTGTTTGAGGGTGCGGGCGCTGACCATCAATTGCATTACCTGGATGTGCCGGACGAGGTCTGCAAGGCGCGCCTGCGTGCGCGCAACGCTGCCGGCACCCACGCGTTCGAAACCAGCGACGCCCAGTTCGACTTGATTACCGGCTATTTCGAAGCGCCAACGCCTGCAGAAGGCTTCAACCTTGTTCACCATCGGCCCTCGGCCGAGACGTGATAGGTACCGGCCGCTTGTGGGATAACGCTGTAGGTCATTGCCCTATAAGCGTTTTTTAAGTGATTACTCTAAAAAAGTCTCACGCCCGGCAAGATAGTTTCTACGCTTACAGTAAGTCTGACTTCTGGCCCAGGAAGTCAGCCTGATGACCCTCGCAGGTCGCATCGCGGGATGAGGTTATGGGCAATCAGGAAGCAGTTGATTGATACGAGGAGACAGTCCATGGCCAAGTCTTATGGTGTTGCGGGGTTTTTGTCGTCCTTTCTGGCCCGCAGGATGTCACTGCGCAGCCGACGCTTGAGTTCGGACGAGGCGCAGTTGCTGGAACAGTACCGCGCCCTGACCGAGAGTGATCAGGTGGCGATGCGGTACTTGATTGGGGCAATGAAGAGTATTTCGCGGTTCTGAAAGCACCGAAGGGGCGTTCCCACGCAAGCGTGGGAACGTTCGGTATCAGGTGTACTTGCGCTTGTCTGGAGCCGGTGGGAAGTACTGGTACAGCCAGGTTTCACTCAGGGTGCGGTCCTGGGTGCGGATGAACAGTCGCAGTTCAACCGGCTCGACACTGTCGCTGGTCGGGTACCAGTCAAACAGAATTCGATAGCCCTTGATGGCATCCAGCACCAATACGCTGAAGTCTTTGACCTCACCGTGGGAGCACGTCACCACTGGTTCGATTCCGGTGCCTTCGGGTAAACGGTCCAGGCCGCCGCCGTTGAAGTCCACCGCAAAACGCCGCGCCCACACTTCTGGGTAATGCTCGCCCGGTGCCCAACCTTCGGTAAAACCGCCCATGCCCGAACGGGTGGCGTTGACCTGTGCCAGTGGTGTACTGACCGGCGGCAGGGCGCTCCAGTAGAGCTTGTAGCCGTAGTTCAGGGACTCACCGGCAGCCACGGGCTTCTTTGGTGTCCAGAAGGCCACGATGTTGTCCAGGGTCTCGCCAGTTGTAGGAATTTCCAGCAGGTCGATAGAGCCTTCGCCCCACGCAGTTGTAGGTTCTACCCACAGGCTTGGACGCTTGCTGTACCAGTCCACGGTGTCCTGGTAGCTGGCGAATTCATGGTCGGTCTGCACCAGGCCGAAGCCTTTCGGGTCGGTGTCGGCAAATGCGTTGAATTGCAGGGTGGCCGGGTTGTTCAGCGGGCGGCAGATCCACTCGCCATTGCCGCGCCACATGGCCAGGCGATCCGAGTCGTGGATTTGCGGGTGGATGGTGTCGCACATCCGCCGTTCAACGGTACCGCAGCTGAACATGCTGGTCATCGGTGCGATGCCCAGTTGCTCGATGGCGGTGCGCGCGTTGATATGAGCGTCGATGGCCATCACTACCTGGTTGGCCTGGCAGTCGATGTCGAAGCGGTAGGCACCGGTAGCGCTTGGCGAGTCCAGCAGGGCGTAGACCACGAAGCGGGTGCTGTCCTTGTCCGGGGTTTCGAACCAGAACTTGGTGAAGTCCGGGAATTCCTCGCGCTTCTTCGCGTAGGTGTCGATGGCCAGGCCGCGTGCGGAAAGGCCGTACTGGCCGCTGGAATCCACCGCACGGAAGTAGCTGGCGCCGAGGAAGGACAGCACGTCGTGGCGGTCCAGTTCCGGGGCCTTGAACAGCTTGAAGCCGGAGAAACCCAGGTCGCCGGTCAGCTGTTTGGTGTCCACCGTGGTTTTTTCATAGTTGAACAGCGAAGGGCGGAAATGCACCTCGCGGGCCTGGCGGGTCTTGGGGTCGACACTGTACATGCGCACCGGCGTCTTGAAGCCCATGCCAACGTGGAAGAACTGCACGTCCAACTGGCCGTTCAACTCTTTCCACAGCGAATGCTTGCCGTCGTAGCCGATGGCGTTGAAATTTTGCGGGGTCATGGTCGCCAGGGTAGGCGGCAGCACCTGCTTGGTGTCCTGGTAGCGATTGCCGGCCAGTTGCTTGGCCTGGATCTTCAACGCCTCGAAATCGAAGGCCTGGGCCTCGCCATCAGCGGCGCGATTGCCCGCCCAGGCTCGGGCGGCCAGCAGGCCGCTGGCCGATAGACCGGTGTAAGCCGCAATGGCCATGGACGCTTTGAGCAAATTCCTGCGGTGCATAAATACAACCTGTCGTGAACAATCCCGCGCCGTTCCTGGCACGTGCTGGATCAAAGAAAACGGTTCGGACATGCCTTCGGCCAAACGCAACGGACATTAAACAGATGCCAAATAGCTTAAGCGGTTCGGTGCGGAAGGAAAAATGATTGATGGCGGGTTGATGGCGTTGCATGTGAAACAAGACATTTCTACGGGAACTTTGGGGCGAGGGAGCTTGCTCCCGTTGGGTTGCGAAGCAACCCCAGGTCAGGCGATCGAGATCTTTCAGGGAGATATCGATCGCCTGGTTTTGGGGCTGCTGCGCAGCCCAGCCGGAGCAAGCTCCCTCGCCACAACAACCTCTTCCTCCTGGAAAGTCGGGATTAGCCCACTTCGCCTACCGCCCGATACGCCTCATCAATCGCCGCATGTGCATACGCGCTCCACGCCGCATCCGAGTTGGCGATGCTCACATGCCCCAGCGGCTTACGCGCCAGGTCCTTCAGTTTTTCGCTTTCATCGGCATCGTCAAACAAGCTGTTGGAGAAGGTCGCATAGCCGTGTGACCAACGGTTGACAGTGATCGCCAAAATATCGGTCTGGTGGTTGAAACCGCCCGGGCCTAGCATGCGTTGCAATTGATCGCGCAGTTGCGCTTCCAGTTGTTCAAACGTCTGCCCATACAATTTGCCCCGCCCGGCGCGAGCCTGATCGCGGCCGTTCATGCCGCTGTTGGGGCTGGTGGGCACGTACACCATGTGCAAGCCAATGGGCTGCGTCGGGTCACGCGGGTGATCGTAACCGCCCATGCTCACCGGGTAGTCCAGCTTGATCCGGCTGTAGGGCTGGGTTGCTGCATAAATCTCATGCACCCCAAGCTTCTGGAACGACGTCCAGTTGCGCACCACCACTTTGGTGTAAACCAGCGGGTACTTCACGTTCTGGCTCAGGGCCTGAGCCTGTGCTGTCGGCAGGTCGCGCAGCAGGTACGGGATCATCATGTTGTAGCACGCCAGGATGCAGCGTTTACCGCGCACCTGTGCGAGTTGGCCGCCACGGCTGTAGCCGATGTGCACACCGTCACCGACGTTACGTACGCTGACGGCGGTGCTGTTCAAACGCACCCGCACCGGCGTCTTGGGTTGATCGAGCTTGGCGTAGTCAAACGGCGCCAGCACGATGTCTTCCATGGTGTGCCCGGGCGCCACCGCCGGAATCAGGCTGCGTACCAGCAACCGTGCCAGCGACGCGTTGCCGTCGGGGAAGTGGTAGATGTAGGGCTCTTCCATTTCCGCTGCAGCTTCTTCGCTGATGGGCGCGAGGTTCATTCCGCCGAAGCCCGGGAAACCCACGCTGTAGGCGTCGGCCGAAGCCACGGCATCGATGCTCAAGGCCATGAAGTCGTTGGTGCGACTCTGAAAGTACTTCACCGCGCCTTCCGAAAGCCCTACGTCCTTGAGCAGGAAATCGCGGTAGCTGGTGGCCGCCAGGTACTCGGCCTTTTCGTCGGAGGACTTGCCCGGCAGGTAGTCCTTGGGCGCAACATGCAGGGCAATCAATGCCTGACGGTCGGTTTCCGGTAGCGGGAAGTCATTGATGAAATCGCTGATAGAGCGTGCGTGCAATTGGTCTGGGGCGATGTCGTCGGCGACCATCGGCGTCGGGTCGCCGGTCACCAGTTTGTCTTCGCCGAAGTTTTCCTTGTCGAAGAATACCCCGCGCGACAGGCCCAGGCCCGGGTAGAACTGACGGTCAAACGCAGTCTCGAAGCGCTTGATGTTCACCCCGAGTTTCTTCAACAGTCCGTTTACTTCTTTGCTGTAAAGATGATTCGGCGACTGGAACGCTTCGCTGCCGCCGTAGCCGATGATCAGCCGGCCACCGGCCTGGAACTCGTTGCGCTTGGCATGGCCGCCGAAGTCGTCGTGGTTCTCCAGGATCAGGATCTTCGCCTTCGGGTGCTTCTCACGGTAGAACCACGCCGCCGACAGACCGCTCAAGCCGCCTCCGACCACCACCATGTCGTAGTCTTCGGTGATCGGCAGTTTATCGGTGTCGAATGCCTTCTTTTCCCAGCCCATCTGGTGGGCAACTTCGAACGAACCGACATGGCTGCCACGCAAGCCGGTGAGGGCGGGCGGGTAGTAGCGGCCGTCGGGCGCAGCTTGGAGAATTTGCAGCGGCGTCATGCCTGCGGCAATAGTAATGGCGACGCCGTTGAGGAAGTCGCGGCGGGTGATGTCCATGGGAACCTGCGAATTATTTATTGTTATGAGATCCCTGTAGGAGCGTGCTGTTGTGGCGAGGGAGCTTGCTCCCGCTGGACCTGGCTGGCGCTCCAGTGCGAAGCGCTCCCAGGATTTTTGGGGCCGCTACGCAGCCCAGCGGGAGCAAGCTCCCTCGCCACAGTGAGCTCGCTTCGACAGGGGTAAAGGGTCAGTGCTTGAACATCACATGGCGGACGGTGGTGTAGTCCTCCAGGCCATACATGGACATGTCCTTGCCATAGCCAGACAGTTTCTGACCGCCGTGAGGCATTTCGCTGACCAGCATGAAGTGGGTATTCACCCAGGTGCAGCCGTACTGCAGGCGCGCAGCCAGGCGATGGGCGCGGCCGACGTCGGCGGTCCAGACGGATGACGCCAGGCCGTAGTCCGAGTCGTTGGCCCAGGCCAATACCTGCGCCTCGTCGTTGAATTTGGTTACCGACACCACCGGCCCGAACACCTCACGGCGCACGATCTCGTCGTCCTGCTGCGCGTCGGCCAATACTGTTGGCTCAAAGAAGAACCCGTTGCCTTCCACCGCCTTGCCGCCGGTGATCAGGCGGATATGGGATTGCGCCACGGCGCGCTCCACAAACCCGGCCACACGGTCACGGTGCTGCGCGGTAATCAGCGGGCCCAGCTCGGTGGCCGGGTCATCCTGCAAACCGTATTTGATGCTGGCCACGGCCGCGCCGAGCTTCTCGACGAACGCGTCGTAGATATCAGCCTGTGCATAAATCCGGCATGCAGCGGTGCAGTCCTGGCCTGCGTTGTAGAAACCAAAGGTGCGAATACCTTCCACGGCCGCGTCGATATCAGCGTCGTTGAAGATGATTACCGGCGCCTTGCCGCCCAGTTCCATGTGCATGCGTTTGACGCTGTCGGCGGTGCTGGAAATGATAGTGGCGCCGGTGGCAATCGAACCCGTCAGCGACACCATGCGCACTTTCGGATGATTCACCAGCGGGCTGCCCACGCTCGGCCCACGGCCAAACACCAGGTTAAGTACACCGGCCGGGAAAATTTCAGCGGCCAGCTCCACCAAACGCAACGCGGTCAGCGGGGTTTGTTCCGACGGCTTGAGCACCACGGTATTACCGGCGGCCAGGGCCGGGGCGATTTTCCAGGCAACCATCATCAGTGGGTAGTTCCACGGCGCGATGGAGGCGATCACGCCCACCGGGTCGCGACGGATCATCGAGGTGTGGCCTGGCAAGTATTCACCGCCGGCCGAACCGCTCATGCAGCGGCTGGCGCCGGCGAAGAAGCGGAACACGTCGGCCACCGCCGGGATCTCGTCGTTCAGCGCGGCGCTGTAGGGTTTGCCGCAGTTGTCCGACTCAAGCTTGGCCAGCTCTTCGCCGTGGGCTTCGATGGCGTCGGCGAGTTTGAGCAGCAGCAGCGAGCGGTCTTTGGGCGGGGTTTGCGACCAGCCTTCAAAGGCGCTGTCGGCGGCACGCACGGCGGCGTCGACCTGGGCTTCGCTGGCTTCCTTGATCTCTACCAGCACCCGGCCCAGCGCCGGGTTGAACACCGGCTGCGCCGGGCCTTCACCTTCGACCAGATGGCCGTTGATCAGCAGTTTGGTTTGCATGGTTCAGTTCTCCTTGAAGCTATCGCGTTTTCCCTGAAAAAATCGGCTCAACTGTGGGAGCGGGCTTGCTCGCGAAAGCGGTGTGTCAGCGAAAAAGTTGTGCCTGATCCACCGCTTTCGCGAGCAAGCCCGCTCCCACATTTGAATCTCATTCCTTCAGTGGCAATGTGTTGTCAGTTATTTACCGCCGCTACCGGCCACGCTTTCGCCGCCGCGGGTGAGGTAATAGGCACCCAGAATCGGGAACATCGTCACGATCATCACCAGCATTGCCACCACGTTGGTCACCGGCACATCCCGTGGCCGGCTCAACTGGTTAAGCAGCCACAGCGGCAAGGTGCGCTCGTGGCCGGCGGTGAAGGTGGTGACGATGATTTCGTCGAACGACAGCGCAAACGCCAGCATGCCGCCGGCCAGCAACGCCGAGCCGAGGTTGGGCATGATGATGTAGCGGAAGGTTTGCCAGCCGTCGGCACCAAGGTCCATCGAGGCTTCGATCAGGCTGTGGGAAGTGCGGCGCAAACGCGCAATCACGTTGTTGTAGACGATCACCACGCAGAAGGTCGCGTGGCCGACGATGATGGTGAACATCCCCGGCTCAATGCCCAATGTCTTGAAGGTGGCCAGCAGCGCGATACCGGTGATGATCCCCGGCAGTGCAATCGGCAGGATCAGCATCAGCGAGATGCCTTGCTTGCCGAAAAACTCCCGGCGATACAACGCCGCCGAGGCCAGGGTGCCGAGCACCATGGCAATCAGCGTCGCGATCGAGGCGATTTGCAGCGACAGCTTGATCGCTTCCAGTACGTCCGGCCGCGAGAAGGCCACGCTGAACCACTTCAGGGTGAAGCCCTGGGGCGGAAAGCTGAACGCCGCTTCTTCGGTGTTGAAGGCGTAGAGGAAGATGATCAGGATCGGGAAGTGCAGGAAAACCAACCCGCCCCACGCCGCGATTTTCAGGCTCCACGAAGCTTTTTCAGAGTGCATCGAAGGCCCCCAGGCGTTTGACGATGGACAGGTAAACCGCGATCAGCACGATCGGCACCAAGGTGAATGCAGCGGCCATGGGCATGTTGCCGATAGCGCCTTGCTGCGCGTACACCATGCCGCCCACGAAGTAGCCGGGCGGGCCCACCAGTTGCGGCACGATGAAGTCGCCCAGGGTCAGCGAGAACGTGAAGATCGAACCCGCTGCAATCCCCGGCACCGACAGCGGTAAAATCACTTGCATGAAGGTCTGGCGCGGTTTGGCGCCCAGGTCTGCCGAGGCTTGCAGCAACGACGGCGGCAAACGCTCAAGTGACGCCTGGATCGGCAAAATCATGAACGGCAGCCAGATGTACACAAACACCATGAACCGCCCCAGGTGCGAGGTGCTCAAGGTGCTGCCGCCCACGCCGGGGATGCCCATGATGAATTGCAACACCGGCTCCAGGCCCAGGTGCTGCACGAACCACTGCGCCACGCCGCCCTTGGCCAGCAGCAAGGTCCAGGCGTAGGCCTTGACGATGTAGCTGGCCCACATCGGCATCATCACCGCGATGTAGAAAAACGCCTTGGTCTTGCCCGTGGTGTAGCGCGCCATGTAATAGGCGATGGGGAACGCGACGATGGCGCTGGCGATCGACACCACAATCGCCATGCTCAAGGTGCGCACGATGATGTCGAAGTTCGACGGCTGGAACAGCGCGGCGAAGTTGGCCAGGGTCAGGTCCGGTGTGACGGCCATGGTGAAGTCGTCAAAGGTATAGAACCCTTGCCACAGCAGGGTCAGCAACGAACCCAGATAGATTGCGCCGAACCAGATCAGCGGCGGCACCAGCAGCAGCGACAGGTACAGGTTGGGCTTCTTGTACAGCAGGTTGGAGAACCTGCGCATCGGGGGTTGGGACAGGGCCAGGCTCATGTCACACCTCGCCTGCGATGTCGGTCAACGGCGTCATGGCTTCCCGCGCCCAGCGCGCGGTGATGGACTGGCCGACTTGGTGCCCGGCGGTGGTGTCCAGCCATTGGTTGTTGGCCTGGCTGATGTTCAGGGCCTGGCCGTTTTCCAGTTTCAGCTCATAGCGGGTGGCGCTGCCTTGGTACTGGATGTCATGCAGCAGGCCGCTGACTTCCACTTCGCCAGTGCCCAGCGGGCCTTCGGCGAAACGCACGTGTTCCGGACGGATCGAGAACGGCTGCGGGTTACCGCTCAAGCGTTGCGCCAGCTCGCCCTGAATCACGTTGGAGGTGCCGACGAACTCGGCGACGAAGGTGGTGGCGGGTTTCATGTACAGGTTGCGCGGGGTGTCGACCTGTTCGATGCGGCCCTTGTTGAACACGGCCACGCGGTCGGACATCGACAGCGCTTCGGTCTGGTCGTGGGTCACGAAAATGAAGGTGATGCCGAGCTGGCGTTGCAGCTTCTTCAGCTCGCTTTGCATCTGTTCGCGCAGCTTCAGGTCGAGTGCGCCGAGCGGCTCGTCGAGCAGCAGCACGCGAGGGCGATTGACCAGTGCACGTGCCAGGGCCACACGTTGACGCTGACCACCGGAGAGTTGCACCGGCTTGCGGTCGCCGTAGCCGCCGAGGGCAACCATGCCCAGGGTTTCTTCGGCACGCTTGAGGCGTTCGGTCTTGCCCACGCCTTTGACTTTCAGGCCGTAGGCCACGTTGTCCCGCACGTTCATGTGGGGGAACAGCGCGTAATCCTGGAACACAGTGTTCACGTCACGCTGATAAGGCGGCAAACCGGCGGCTTCTTCACCGTGAATACGGATGGAGCCGGCACTCGGTTGCTCGAAGCCGGCGATCAGGCGCAGGCACGTGGTTTTGCCCGAGCCGGAAGGGCCGAGCATGGAAAAAAACTCGCCGTCCTGGATATCGATGGAAACCCGGTCAACGGCTTTCACTTCGCCGAACTGACGGGAAACGTGGGTGAATTGGACTGCAAGCGTCATGGTGCGGTGCTCCAAAAAGGTACGGGTCGTCGCAGCGGCCCGGCCTGGACTTCTGAAAAAATTAACGCGGTGTTGAGGGCGACCCGGTTCAAATGTGGGAACTCTTGTGTGGGAGCCGGGCTTGCCCGCGATGCAGGCTCCTCGGTCTTTCAGCTAGACCGAGGTGATGCTATCGCAGGCAAGCCAGCTCCCACATAAGCCCTCCCACATGGGGCCTGTGTCGCCTGGGAGTGCTTAGCGGCCGCCCATGATCGCGATGTAATCCTGGGTCCAGCGGCTGTACGGCACGAACTTGCCGCCTTCAGCCTGCGGGGTTTTCCAGAAGGCGATCTTCTCGAACTGGTCGAAACCGTTGGTCTTGCAACCCTCGGCACCCAGCAGCTCACTTTCTTTGCACGCGGCGGGCACCGCCGGCAGCGAACCGAACCACGAGGCCACATCACCCTGGACCTTCGGCTGCAGCGACCAGTCCATCCACTTGTAGGCGCAATTCGGGTGTTTGGCATCGGCGTGCAGCATGGTGGTGTCTGCCCAGCCGGTGGCGCCTTCCTTCGGAATGGTCGAGGCAATCGGCTGCTTCTCGTTCACCAGGCCGTTGACCTGATACGGCCACGCGCTGGAGGCCACCACGCCTTCGTTCTTGAAGTCACTCATTTGCACGGTGGTGTCGTGCCAGTAGCGGTGGATCAACGGTTGCTGGGCGCGCAACAGGTCGAGCACGGCCTTGTACTGGGTTTCGGTCAGCTCGTACGGGCTTTGGATGCCCAGTTCCGGCTTGGTGGCCTTGAGGTACAGCGCCGCATCGGCGATGTAGATCGGGCCGTCGTAGGCTTGCACACGGCCTTTGTTCGGCTTGCCATCGGGCAGGTTCTGCGCTTCAAACACCACGTTCCAGCTGGTGGGCGCGGTCTTGAACACGTTGGTGTTGTACATCAACACGTTCGGGCCCCACTGGTACGGCGTGCCGTACGTCTGCTGGCCGACCACGTACCACGGCGCGTCCTTGAGGCGCGGGTCGATGTTCTTCCAGTTGGGGATCAGCGACGTGTTGATCGGCTGTACGCGCTTGCCACCGATCAGCCGCAACGAGGCATCGCCCGACGCGGTGACCAGGTCGTAGCCGCCCTTGGCCATCAAACTCACCATCTCATCGGAGGTGGCGGCGGTCTTGACGTTGACCTTACAGCCGGTCTCTTTCTCGAAACCGGTGACCCAGTCGTAGTTCTTGTCGCTTTCGCCACGTTCGATATAGCCGGGCCAGGCGACGATATCCAACTGGCCTTCACCGGCACCCACCGCCTTGAGCGGTTCGGCGGCCTGGATGCTGACACTGGCCAGCAGCGCGGTGGTCAGGGCACTGAGCAGTGCGGTCTTGTGCGCAGACATGGGGGTTCCCTCTTCTTTAATTATGGTCGGGGCAGTTTTTGCAGCTGGTGGTGCGTGAGCGTAGTTGTTGTTTTAAAGATGCTGGCCGTGGCGCGCCATGATGTGCCGCACCACGCTGTAGTCCTGTAGCGAATCACTGGACAGATCTTTCCCATACCCCGAGCGCTTCAAGCCGCCGTGGGGCATTTCGCTGACCAGCATGAAATGACTGTTGATCCAGGTGCAGCCGTATTGCAGGCGCGACGCCACCTGCATGGCCTTGTCCAGGTTCTGGGTCCAGACGGAGGAGGCCAGGCCGTATTCCGAGTCGTTGGCCCAGTCCACCGCCTGCTCCAGCTCGTCGAAGCGGGTCACGGTGACCACCGGGCCGAACACTTCGCGCTGCACGATTTCATCATTCTGTTTACAACCGGCCAGCAACGTTGGCTGGTAGAAGAAGCCTGCGCCGGAATGCACGGCAGCGCCGGTGATGCGTTCGATATGCGGCTGGCCGAGGGCGCGCTCGACAAAACTGGCCACCCGGTCGCGCTGGCGCGTGCTGATCAGCGGACCGAGTTCGTTGTCGGCATCGCGCTTGCCGGCAAAGCGCAGGCTGCTGACGGCGGCGCCGAGGTCGGCCACCAGCTTGTCGTGAATCCCGGCCTGGGCGTAGATGCGGCACGCGGCAGTGCAGTCCTGGCCGGCGTTGTAATAACCGTAGGCGCGCACGCCTTCGACCACGGCTTGCAGGTCGGCGTCGTTGCACACGATCACCGGGGCCTTGCCGCCCAGTTCCAGGTGGGTGCGCTTGAGTGTCTTGGAGGCGGCCTGGAGGATTTTTTGCCCGGTGACGATATCGCCGGTCAGCGAGACCATGCGCACCTTCGGGTGGCTGACCAAATGGCTGCCGACGCCTTCGCCGCCGCCACACAGAATGTTGATCACCCCGCGCGGCAACAATTGGCTCAGTACGGGCGCCAGGGCCAGGATCGACAGCGGCGTATGTTCCGACGGCTTGAACACCAGGGTATTGCCGGCGGCCAAGGCCGGGGCGATTTTCCAGGCGGCCATCATCAACGGGTAATTCCACGGCGCAATCGAGGCGACCACGCCAATCGGATCGCGGCGCACCATGCTGGTGTAGCCCGGCAGGTATTCACCGCTCAGTTGCCCGGTCTGGCAGCGCACGGCACCGGCGAAGAATCGGAACACATCGACGGTGGCGCTCAAATCGTCCTGGCGTGCCAGGTGCAACGGCTTGCCGCAATTCAGCGATTCGAGGCGGGCGAGGTAGTCGGCTTGTTTTTCGATGGCATCGGCGATGCCCAGGAGAATATTCGAGCGCTGCTGGGGCGTGGTCCGCGACCACCCGGCAAAGGCGCGGTGGGCGGCGAGGATCGCGGCTTCAACCTGCTCGGTGCTGGCTTCGGCGATATGGGTGAGGATTTCACCGGTGGCCGGGTTGATGATCGGCTCGACAAAACCCTGGCCCTGGACCAGTTCGCCGTCGATCAGCAACGCAGTGAGCAGCGGTGTGGGCGCGCCAGACATTTTTCGCGATCTCTTTTCTTGTGTGGTCATGGCTGTTCTCGTGCGAGGCGCCTGACCTTCTCTTGTGGGATGAGCAGAGACTAGAGGTCAGGCGCGAGGTCAACAAATACTAAATACTGAAAGCCGCATTCGATTAAATAGATGGCTTGCGTGGGTGGGGCTGTTCACGGGCCACCGTCAGGAACGGGTCCACCAGCGCCGGGCGCGCCGTGCCCCGGCGCCAGGCCAGGCCCACGTCGAGGGTTTGGCTGAGGTCGGCAATCGGTCGGGCCTCGATGATGTCGCCCTCCAGGGACCAAGGGCGGTAGGTCATGTCTGGCTGGATCGACACGCCCAGGCCTGCGGCGACCAGGCTTCGTACGGCTTCCGTCGAGGCTGTGCGCAAGGTGACGCGCGGTTGTAGTCCGGCGCCGGTCCACATGCGTTGGGCGTTGTGGCCCATTTCATCGACGTTCAACTGAATCAATGGCTCGCGGGCTACATCGGCGAGGTTGATGCTGTCGTGTTCCAGCAACGGATGCTGGGCCGGCAGCCACAGGCGGTGGGGCGAGTGGGTGAGCACTTCGGTTTGCAGGGCGTGGCGGTCTTCGAGGTTGGAGAGGATCAGCACGCCGACGTCGATTTCACCGCTGACCAACAAGTGTTCGATGTAGGGGCGTTCGTCTTCCATCACGCGGATTTCGACATTGGGGTAAGCGCGCTGGAAGCGGGTGAGCAAATCTGCCAGGTAGTAACCGGCGACCAGGCTGGTTACGCCGATGATCAACTGCCCGGCGACCTGGTCGGTGCTCTGTTGCAGGCTGCGCTTGGCGTTGTCGACCGTGGCGAGTATCAGGTGCGCCTGGCGCAGGAACTGGTGGCCCTGGTGGGTCAGGGTCATGCCCTTGGCATGGCGGTTGAACAGGTTGACGCCGATTTCCTGTTCCAGTTGCTGGATCGCCAGGGTCAGGGTGGACTGTGAGATGAAGGCGGTCTGGGCGGCGGCGGAGATCGAGCCGGTCTCGGCCACGGCGATGAAGTGACGGATCTGACGCAAGGTCATCATGCTGGAATTACCAGTGGGGTGTTTTTATAGATTTGTTCGAGTGTATATCGTTTTAATTGAGGGGTAAGCGCGTTACATCTGGAAGCACTCTAGATCGGGGGTTTTTGGCACTTAGTTTTACGCTGGGGGCCTATTGGTCCTGTGAACTTGAGTTTCTGGAGGCTGTGAATGAATACCCGTGGATTGCTTGATCAACTGCTCAAATCTGGCCAGGACATGTTGCAAAACAAGGCTGGTGGGCAGCGTAAAGGTGAGGAAAAAGGTGCCCTTGGTGGCTTGCTCGGTAGCGGTGGGTTGGGCAGTTTGCTCGGCGGTGCGGGTGGTGGTGCCCTGGCAGCCGGCGCCATGGGTCTGCTGCTGGGCAACAAGAAAGCTCGCAAGTTTGGCGGCAAGGCGCTGACGTATGGTGGGTTGGCGGCTTTGGGGGTGATTGCCTATAAGGCGTATGGCAATTGGCAGGCGCAGCAGGCCAGTGCGCCCCAGGGTGAGCCGCAAACCATCGATCGCTTGCCGGCGGCGCAGGTTGAGCTGCACAGCCAGGCGATCTTGAAGGCGTTGGTAGCGGCGGCCAAGGCGGATGGGCATGTGGACGAGCGTGAGCGGGCGTTGATCGAAGGGGAGTTTGTGAAGCTGGATAATGATCAGGAGTTGCAGCATTGGTTGCACGCTGAACTCAACAAGCCGCTGGATCCGGCTGATGTGGCGCGGGCGGCCAGTACGCCGGAGATGGCTGCCGAGATGTATATCGCCAGTGTGATGTTGGTGGATGAGGAGAGCTTCATGGAGAAGTCTTACCTTGATGAGCTGGCGCGGCAGCTTAAGTTGGAGCCGGGGTTGAAGGTGGAGCTTGAGAAACAGGTGAGGCAGGCTGTGCTGGGGTGAATGTGTACATATCCGTTGCTGCGGTAACGGCGTCTTATGGTTCCGCTCTTACAGCGGGTCACTTTTGGCAAACGCCCGGAATGCCGGCCCAGCCAAAAGTAACCAAAAGGTCTTTGCCCCACCACTCGGTGCCTCGCCTAGGCTCGGCATGCCGGAACGAAGGCCCGATTCCGCGGGTCGCCGCGATGGGCCATCCCTGGCCCAGCGCGGCTAAATCGGCATCCTTACCGATTTACCCGCTCCACCGTGCCTACTTGCGGCCATCGTGGTTGACGGGGCCCGTAGATCAAGATCAAAAGCAGATCAAGAGCACGGCGGCCTGAAAGCCGACCTGAGTGTTAGAAGCAAGGGCAAGGTCCAGAGCGAAAGCAGAGCTGCTTTTATGTGGGAGCGGGCTTGCTCGCGAAAAACCTGAGAACGCCGCGTTCATTCAGGATGCCAGCGTCATCGTTAACGACCTTCGCGAGCAAGCCCGCTCCCACATTTGGACCGCGCCCGCTTTTGCTTTTGATTTTGCTTTTGATCTACACCACTCAAGCCGGCCGGTAGGCCGCTGTGCTCTTGTTCTTGATCTTGATTTTGATCTTAGGCGCCCCGTTAAACCACGCTGGCCGAACGCAGGTAGTACGGAGCGGGTAAACCGGCAGGACGCCGGTTTAGCCGCGACGGGGCAGGGACGCCCCGTCGCGGCGGCCCGCGTAGTACTACCGGAGCTGAGGGCACACCGAGCCCAAGCGAGGTGCCGAGTGGTGGGGCAAGAGCGTTTTGCTTACTTTTGCGCTGTTCAAAAGTGAGCCGCTGTAAGAGCGGAACCAATAGCGGCCCTCACCACAGCAACGGATATGCCCCCCCAAAACTTTTCCCCCCGCGTGACCCAGATCCCACAACCCATTGATTAATGATGCCACCCGCTCAGCTATACTCCCCTCCATTTGAATGGCCCTCGAGGAATTACTGTGAAGAACTGGACCTTGCGCCAACGGATTTTGGCGAGCTTTGCGGTCATCATCGCGATCATGCTGCTGATGGTAGTGGTCTCGTATTCACGCCTGCTGAAGATCGAACTCAGCGAAGAATCGGTTCGTGACGACGCAGTCCCCGGGGTGTACCTAAGCTCGATGATCCGCAGCGCCTGGGTCGACAGCTACCTGCAAACCCTCGACATCATTGGCTTGCGCGAAGACAAGGGCCTCACCGACGCCGACAAGGCCGAATTCAAGTCCTTCGAAGCGCGCATCCTCACCCAGATCGCCAATTACAAAGAGACCATCTACGGCGGCGACGATCAGGCCGAGTTCGATAAATTCGAAGCCCTGCACCAGGCCTATAACAAGGCCCTGTCCGGCGTCCTCGACCACCTGCAAAACCACGACGTGGCCGCCGCCCGCAAGCTGTTCGACGCCGAGCTGACCCCGACCTGGATCGCAGGCCGCATGAAGCTGAACGACATCATCACCGAAAACAAAAGCGTCGCCGATCATGCCACCAACGCCATCGACGACGCCGTATCCGCTGCAAAAATCAGCATGGGCGTCTCACTGATCCTCGCGATCCTGGCCGCCGGCCTCTGCGGCCTGCTGCTGATGCGCGCGATCATGGCGCCGATGAAACGCATCGTCGACATCCTCGAAACCATGCGCACCGGCGACCTGAGCAAACGCCTGAACCTCGAACGCAAAGACGAATTCGGCGCGGTAGAAACCGGCTTCAACGACATGATGACCGAGCTCACTGCCCTGGTGTCCCAGGCCCAGCGTTCCTCGGTACAGGTCACCACCTCGGTCACCGAGATTGCCGCCACCTCCAAGCAACAACAGGCCACCGCCACTGAAACCGCCGCGACCACTACCGAGATCGGCGCCACTTCGCGCGAGATCGCCGCCACTTCCAAGGACTTGGTCCGCACCATGACCGAAGTCTCCACCGCTGCCGACCAGGCCTCGGTGGCCGCCGGTTCCGGCCAGCAAGGCCTGGCACGTATGGAAGAAACCATGCACTCGGTGATGGGCGCGGCCGACCTGGTCAACGCCAAACTGGCGATCCTCAATGAGAAGGCCGGCAACATCAATCAGGTGGTCGTTACCATCGTCAAGGTCGCCGACCAGACCAACCTGCTGTCCCTCAACGCCGCCATCGAGGCCGAGAAGGCCGGTGAATACGGTCGCGGGTTTGCCGTGGTAGCCACCGAAGTGCGCCGCCTGGCCGACCAGACCGCCGTGGCCACTTACGACATCGAGCAGATGGTGCGCGAGATCCAGTCGGCGGTGTCGGCTGGCGTGATGGGCATGGACAAGTTCTCTGAAGAAGTGCGCCGTGGCATGTTCGAAGTGCAGCAAGTGGGCGAGCAGCTGTCGCAGATCATCCACCAGGTGCAGGCGCTGGCGCCGCGGGTGTTGATGGTCAACGAGGGCATGCAGGCCCAGGCCACCGGCGCTGAGCAGATCAACCATGCGCTGGTGCAGTTGGGCGATGCCAGCAGCCAGACCGTGGAGTCCCTGCGCCAGGCCAGCTTTGCCATCGATGAGCTGAGCCAGGTCGCGGTCGGCCTGCGCAGCGGCGTGTCGCGTTTCAAAGTCTGATGAACGACCTCGCGGCTAAACGCGGTGCCGTTGCGGCAGTGAAAAAAGCACTGTTCCTGGTGTTTCACATCGGTAGCGAACGGTATGCCCTCAAGGCCACGGAAGTCGCCGAGGTGCTACCACGCCTGCCGCTCAAGCCCATCGCCCATGCGCCTGCCTGGGTGGCCGGGATCTTTGCTCATCGCGGGGTGATGGTGCCGGTGATCGACCTCAGTGCCTTGACCTTCGGCACACCGGCCCAGGCCCGCACCAGCACGCGCCTGGTGCTGGTCAATTATCAGCCGGATGCACTCATCCCGGCGCGCTGGCTGGGGCTGATCCTCGAACAAGCTACCGACACGCTGCGCTGTGACCCGGCGGAGTTCCAACCTTACGGCCTGGACAACCGCCAGGCCCGCTACCTGGGCCCGGTGCGCGAAGACGAGCGTGGCCTGATGCAATGGATCGGCGTGGCCGACTTGCTGACCGCCGAGGTGCAGGCGCTGCTGTTTGCCGCCGGCGAGGAGGATCGATGAGCAGTGATCAACGCTTCTTCGACTTCCTGAAAGAACGCATCGGCCTGGATGTTGCCTCGGTGGGCGAAGCGATCATCGAGCGTGCCATACGCCAGCGCAGCATGGCCCTCAATGCGCAGACGGCAGATGAATACTGGCAGCGGTTGCTGGCCTCGACCGACGAACAGCAAGCGCTGATCGAAGCGGTGATCGTCCCCGAAACCTGGTTTTTTCGTTACCCCGAATCCTTCGCTACCCTGGGCCGGTTGGCCATGGCACGCCTGTCCGAAATCAAGCATAGGCGTGCCCTGCGGATCCTCAGCCTGCCGTGTTCCACCGGCGAAGAACCCTATTCGATTGCCATGGCTTTGCTCGACGCGGGGCTGGCGCCGCATCAGTTCAAAGTTCAGGGCATGGATGTCAGCCCGTTGTCGGTGGAGCGCGCCCGGCGCGGGGTGTACGGCAAGAATTCGTTTCGCGGACAGGACATCGAGTTTCGCGAGCGCCATTTCACTGAGCAAAGCGACGGCTATCTGATTGCCGAGCGGGTGCGCGAACAAGTGCGCCTGCAAGTGGGCAACCTGCTGGACCCCAAGCTGCTGGCCAACGAGCCCGCCTACGATTTTGTGTTCTGCCGCAACCTGCTGATCTACTTCGACCAGCCGACCCAAAAGCAGGTGTTTGAAGTACTCAAGGGCCTGACCCACGTTGACGGCGTGCTGTTTATCGGCCCGGCCGAAGGCAGCCTGCTGGGGCGCCTGGGCATGCGTTCGATTGGTGTGCCGCAGTCCTTTGCCTTCAGTCGCCACGCGGAACCTGCGCCAGAGCCGGTATTTGTGCCGATGCCCGCGCCGATCCCCCAGCGCAGTGCCGCGCCGATTCCGAGCAAACCCCGGCCGTTCAGTACGGTTAGTGCTCAAGTGCTGCCGATCAAACCTGCGCCCGTGCAGTCGGACGCAGCCGATCTGCTCAGCCAGATCGCGACCCTGGCCAATGAAGGCAAAAGCCTTGAGGCCCGTGCTGCCTGTGAGCGCTATTTGCAGAGCCATCCGCCGGCGGCCCAAGTGTTTTATTGGCTGGGCCTGCTCAGCGATGTGGCCGGCAGCGCCCTGGAAGCCCAGGGTTATTATCGAAAAGCCTTGTACCTTGAACCCCAGCACCCGCAGGCCTTGATGCACCTGGCCGCGTTGCTTGAATCCCAGGGCGATGTCGCCGGCGCCCGCCGCTTGCAGGCCCGTGCCGCGCGCAGCGTGCGAGCTGACAGTGAGCGTAAATCATGACCCTGGATCCCACGCTGAACCTGACCCTGGCCGACACCCAGGCCATCGACGACTGCTGGAACCGCATCGGCATCCACGGCGACAAGTCCTGCCCGCTGCTGGCCGAACACATCCATTGCCGCAACTGCTCGGTGTATTCCGCCGCCGCCACACGCCTGCTCGACCGCTATGCCTTGCAGCAGGACGATCATCGGCCAGTGGCGGCGCCGGAAGTGGAGGGCGATGTCGTCACCCGTTCGCTGCTGATGTTCCGCCTCGGTGAAGAGTGGCTGGGCATCGCCACTCGCTGCCTGGTGGAAGTGGCGCCGCTGCAACCGATCCATTCCTTGCCGCACCAGCGCTCCCGCGCGTTGCTCGGCGTGGCGAATGTGCGTGGCGCACTGGTGGCGTGCTTGTCCCTGGTGGAATTGCTCGGGCTGGACGGCGCCAGCAGTGGCCCAGGTGGTGGGCGAATCATGCCGCGCATGCTGATCATCGCGGCGCAGGACGGCCCGGTGGTGGTGCCGGTGGACGAAGTGGACGGTATCCATGCCATTGATGAGCGCACCTTGAACGCAGCGTCTGCCTCCGGCACCCAGGCCAGCGCCCGCTATACCCAAGGCGTGTTGCAGTGGAAAGGCCGCAGCCTGCGCTGGCTGGACGAGGCGCAATTGTTGTCTGCCGTGACCCGGAGCCTCACATGACCCCCGACCAGATGCGCGATGCCTCGCTGCTGGAGCTGTTCGGCCTGGAAGCTGACGCCCAGACCCAGGTGCTCAGCGCCGGCCTGCTGGCCCTGGAGCGCAACCCGACCCAGGCCGACCAGCTCGAAGCGTGCATGCGCGCGGCGCATTCCCTGAAGGGCGCGGCGCGAATTGTCGGGGTGGACGCCGGTGTCAGCGTTGCCCACGTGATGGAAGATTGCCTGGTCAGCGCCCAGGAAAGCCGGTTGTACCTGCTGCCGGAGCATATCGACGCGCTGCTGCAAGGCACCGATTTGCTGATGCGCATCGCCACGCCGGGCAACACCGTGGGCCCGGCGGACATCGAGTCCTACGTGGCCCTGATGGAGCGCTTGCTCGACCCGTCGCAAAAAGTCGCGCCGCCCGCTGCTCCAACGCCGCCGCCAACACCCGTGCCAGAACCCGAATTGTCGATGGAAGCGCTGCTCACCTTGCCACCGGAGCCTGAACCCGCGCCTACCGTCAGCGCCGAGCTGCCACGCCAGAACAAGCGCATGACCGAAGGCGGCGAGCGCGTATTGCGGGTCACCGCCGAACGCCTGAACAGCTTGTTGGACCTGTCCAGCAAATCTCTTGTGGAAACCCAGCGGCTCAAGCCTTACCTCGCCAGTTTGCAGCGCCTCAAACGCATTCAGAGCAACAGTGCCCGCGCCCTGGAAAACCTCGACGGCCACCTCAAGACCGTCGAACTGAGCCTGGAGGCCCGGGAAGCCCTGGCCGACACCCGCCGTTTGCTGAGCGAAGCCCAGGCGCTGCTCGCGGAAAAAACCGCCGAAATCGATGAGTTCGGCTGGCAGGCCGGGCAGCGTGCCCAGGTCTTGTACGACACCGCGCTGGCGTGCCGCATGCGCCCGTTTGCGGATGTGCTGGCCGGGCAGGTGCGCATGGTCCGCGATTTGGGCCGCAGCCTCGGTAAACAGGTGCGCCTGGAAATCGAGGGCGAGAAAACCCAGGTCGACCGTGACGTGCTGGAAAAGCTCGAAGCGCCCCTGACCCATTTACTACGCAATGCCGTCGACCACGGCATCGAAATGCCCGAGCAGCGCCTGCTGGCGGGCAAACCGGCTGAAGGTTTGATCCGCCTGCGGGCTTCCCACCAGGCTGGGCTGCTGGTGCTGGAATTGAGCGACGACGGCAACGGTGTCGACCTTGAGCGCCTGCGCGGCACCATCGTCGACCGGCATTTGTCGCCGGTGGAAACCGCCCTGCGCCTGAGCGAGGAGGAGTTGCTGACGTTCCTGTTCCTGCCGGGTTTCAGCCTGAGGGACAAGGTCACCGAGGTCTCCGGGCGCGGCGTCGGGCTGGATGCGGTGCAGCATATGGTTCGCCAGTTGCGCGGCGCGGTAGTGCTGGAGCAGACGGCGGGGCAGGGCAGTCGCTTCCATCTTGAGGTGCCGTTGACCCTGTCGGTGGTGCGCAGCCTGGTGGTGGAAGTGGGCGAAGAGGCCTATGCCTTCCCGCTGGCCCATATCGAGCGTATGTGCGACCTGGAACCAGAAGACATCGTGCAATTGGAAGGCCGCCAGCATTTCTGGCACGAAGGCCGGCACGTCGGCCTGGTCGCCGCCAGCCAGTTGCTGCAACGCCCGCCGGGGCAGGGTAATCAGGAAACCCTTAAAGTCGTGGTGATCCGCGAGCGCGATGCGGTTTACGGGATTGCCGTGGAGCGTTTTATCGGCGAGCGCACACTGGTGGTGTTGCCCCTGGATGACCGGCTGGGCAAGGTCCAGGACATCTCCGCCGGCGCCCTGCTGGATGACGGCTCGGTGGTGCTGATCGTCGACGTCGAAGACATGCTGCGTTCAGTGGACAAACTGCTGAATACCGGCCGTCTGGAGCGTATCGCCCGGCGCACCCAGCAAACCCTGGAAGCCCCGCGCAAGCGTATTCTGGTGGTGGATGACTCGCTGACCGTACGCGAGCTGCAACGCAAGTTGTTACTTAATCGCGGTTATGAAGTGGCCGTGGCGGTCGATGGCATGGATGGCTGGAACGCGCTGCGCTCCGAAGACTTCGACCTCTTGATCACTGACATTGATATGCCTCGTATGGACGGTATTGAATTGGTCACACTCTTGCGCCGTGATACTCGCCTGCAATCCTTGCCGGTGATGGTTGTTTCCTACAAGGATCGGGAAGAAGACCGCCGCCGTGGACTGGACGCCGGCGCCGACTATTATCTAGCCAAGGCCAGCTTCCATGACGACGCGCTGTTGGATGCGGTGGTGGAGCTGATTGGAGGAGCCCGGGCATGAGGATTGCGATCGTCAATGACATGCCCATGGCCGTGGAGGCCTTGCGCCGGGCGTTGAGCCTTGAGCCGGCCCATGAAGTGGTGTGGGTCGCGAACAACGGCCTGGAGGCGGTGCAGCGCTGCGCCGAACTGACGCCCGACCTGATTCTGATGGACCTGATCATGCCGGTGATGGACGGTGTGGAAGCCACCCGGCAGATCATGGCCGAGAGCCCTTGCGCGATTCTGATCGTCACCGTCGACCGCCAGGCCAATGTCAGCCGTGTGTTCGAAGCCATGGGCCATGGCGCCCTGGACGTGGTCGACACGCCTGCGCTGGGCGTGGGTAATCCGAAGGATGCCGCCGCGCCGCTGCTGCGCAAGATCCTCAACATCGGCTGGCTGATCGGCCAGCGTGGCAGCCGCGTGCGGGCCGAGCCTGCACCCCATCGGGTCACGGGTAAACGCCAGAGCCTGGTGGCCATCGGTTCGTCTGCGGGTGGCCCGGCTGCCCTGGAATCCCTGCTCAAGGGCTTGCCCCGGGACTTTTCACCGGCCATCGTGCTGGTGCAGCATGTGGACCAGGTATTCGCCGCCGGCATGGCCGAGTGGCTGAGCAGCGCCTCGGGCCTGCCGGTGCGTTTGGCCCGGGAAGGCGAGCCACCACAAAGCGGCGTGGTGCTGCTGGCCGGCACCAATCATCATATTCGTCTGCTGAAGAACGGCACGCTGTCCTACACCGCAGAGCCCGTGAACGAGATTTACCGACCGTCCATCGACGTGTTTTTCGAAAGCGTCGCCAGTTACTGGAACGGCGATGCTGTCGGCGTGCTGCTGACCGGTATGGGGCGCGACGGCGCCCAGGGACTTAAAACGATGCGTCAGCAAGGCTACCTGACCATCGCCCAGGACCAGCAAAGCTGTGCTGTTTACGGCATGCCCAAAGCGGCAGCGGCGATCGACGCGGCTGTTGAAATTCGCCCATTGGACAGAATTGCGCCACGCTTACTGGAGGTGTTCGCAAAATGACCGATATCACACGCTGTCCTGGCCTGCAGGTAGTAATTCAGGTGACTGCAAATGAATGATTTACAGCTCGACGACTTCAAGACCGACGAAAACGCCGCCATGGTGTTACTCGTCGACGACCAGGCAATGATCGGCGAAGCCGTGCGCCGGGGCCTGGCCCATGAAGACAACATCGACTTCCACTTTTGCGCCGACCCGCACCAGGCCATTGCCCAGGCGATCCGTATCAAGCCGACGGTGATCCTGCAGGACCTGGTGATGCCGGGCCTCGACGGCCTGACCCTGGTGCGCGAATACCGCAATCACCCGGCGACGCAAAACATCCCGATCATCGTGCTTTCGACCAAGGAAGACCCGCTGATCAAGAGCGCGGCGTTTGCCGCCGGGGCCAACGATTACCTGGTCAAGCTGCCGGATAACATCGAACTGGTGGCGCGCATCCGTTACCACTCGCGCTCCTACATGACCCTGTTACAGCGGGACGCGGCGTATCGTGCGCTGCGGGTCAGCCAGCAACAGTTGCTGGACACCAACCTGGTGCTGCAACGGCTGATGAACTCCGACGGCCTGACTGGGCTGTCCAACCGCCGGCATTTCGACGAGTACCTGGAACTGGAGTGGCGCCGTGCCATGCGCGACCAGACCCAGCTGTCGTTACTGATGATCGATGTGGATTTCTTCAAGACCTACAACGACAGTTTCGGTCACCTGGAAGGTGATGAGGCGTTGCGCAAGGTTGCTGCGACCATTCGTGATGCCAGCAGTCGCCCTTCGGATTTGCCGGCGCGTTACGGTGGTGAAGAGTTTGCTTTGGTGCTGCCCAACACCTCGCCGGGGGGGGCACGGCTGGTGGCCGAGAAATTGCGCCAGGCCGTGGCCGCGCTGAAAATCCCGCACATCAGCCCGGCTGAAGGGGCGAGCCTGACCATCAGCATCGGCCTGTCGACCATGACCCCGGTGCAGGGCACCGATTGCCGGCAGTTGATCTCGGCGGCGGACAAGGGCTTGTACCTGGCCAAGCACAATGGGCGCAATCAGGTGGGTATCGAGTAACGACGGCAAACGCTGATTGTGGGCAGAGCGCTTGTTGTGGCGAGGGAGCTTGCTCCCGCTGGGCTGCGAAGCAGCCCCAAATCAGCCACCGAGTACTGCCTGACACACCACCACGACGTCGCAAGGGGCTGCTGCGCAGCCCAGCGGGAGCAAGCTCCCTCGCCACAGGGTTCTCTTGAACTCGCACTTGCTGATGCAACCCTGCCTTTTCGGCCAAGCGGACTGCCGTTACCAGCCGTTTGTCGTTATACTCGTCGGCTTTCAAAAGTTCGCCAACGAGTGCTGCCCGCCATGGAAATCAACCCGATCCTTAACACCATCAAGGACCTGTCCGAGCGCTCCGAAACTATTCGGGGGTATCTTTGACTACGATCAAAAGCATGAGCGTCTGACCGAAGTCAATCGCGAGCTTGAAGATCCGGCTGTCTGGAACAAACCTGAATACGCCCAGGAACTGGGCCGCGAGCGCGCTGCGCTGGCGCAGATCGTCGAGACCCTCGACGAATTGAACACCGGTCTGGGCGATTGCCGTGACCTGCTGGACATGGCCGTAGAAGAAGACGACGAAGGCGCAGTGGGCGATATCGTCGCCGAGCTGGCCCGTCTCGAAGAGAACCTCGCCAAACTCGAATTCCGCCGCATGTTCAGCCACGAAATGGACCCGAACAACGCCTACCTGGATATCCAGGCCGGTTCCGGCGGCACCGAAGCCCAAGACTGGGCCAACATCCTGTTGCGCATGTACCTGCGCTGGGCCGACAAACGCGGTTTCGACGCCACCATCATGGAGCTGTCGGCCGGTGAAGTGGCTGGCATCAAAGGTGCGACCGTGCACATCAAGGGCGAATACGCCTTTGGCTGGCTGCGTACCGAGATCGGTGTTCACCGCCTGGTGCGCAAGAGCCCGTTCGACTCCGGCAACCGTCGCCACACCTCGTTCTCTGCGGTTTTCGTCTCGCCAGAGATCGATGACAAGGTGGAAATCGAGATCAACCCGGCAGACCTGCGGATCGACACCTACCGCTCCTCCGGTGCCGGTGGCCAGCACGTAAACACCACCGACTCGGCCGTACGGATTACCCACGTACCGACCAACACCGTGGTCAGCTGCCAGAACGAACGTTCCCAGCACGCGAACAAGGACACCGCCATGAAAATGCTGCGGGCCAAGTTGTACGAGCAGGAAATGCAGAAGCGCAACGCCGCGTCCCAAGCGCTGGAAGACACCAAGTCGGATATCGGCTGGGGTCACCAGATCCGTTCGTATGTGCTCGATGCGTCGCGGATCAAGGATCTGCGCACTAACATCGAACGCAGCGACTGCGACAAGGTGCTCGACGGCGACATCGACGAATACCTGGAAGCCAGCCTGAAATCTGGCTTGTAAAAAACTCTGTAGGAGCCGGCTTGCCGGCGATCCCCGGCCTACGCCTGGGACAACGAACCTGATGGAAAATTTAAAGACATGAGCGACCAACAACTCGACCCGCAAGCCCTGCAACAGGAAGAAAACTCCCTGATCGCCCTGCGCAAGGAAAAGCTTGCTGCCGAGCGCGCCAAGGGCAACGCCTTCCCCAACGACTTCCGTCGCGACGCTTACTGCGAAGACTTGCAGAAACAGTACGCGGACAAGACCAAGGAAGAGCTGGCAGAGGCTGCGATCCCGGTCAAGGTGGCAGGTCGCATCATGCTCAACCGTGGCTCGTTCATGGTGATCCAGGACATGTCCGGCCGCATCCAGGTCTACGTCAACCGCAAGACCTTGCCGGAAGAAACCCTGGCCGCGGTGAAAACCTGGGACCTGGGCGACATCATTGCGGCCGTTGGTACCCTGGCCCGTTCCGGCAAGGGCGACCTGTACGTTGAAATGACCAGCGTGCGCCTGCTGACCAAATCCCTGCGCCCGCTGCCGGACAAGCACCACGGCCTGTCCGACACCGAGCAGCGTTATCGCCAGCGCTACGTTGACCTGATCGTCAACGAAGACGTGCGCCACACCTTCCGCGTGCGTTCGCAAGTGATTGCCCACACCCGCGCCTTCCTGATGAAGCGTGACTTCCTGGAAGTGGAAACGCCGATGCTGCAAACCATCCCCGGTGGCGCTGCAGCCAAGCCTTTCGAAACCCACCACAACGCGCTGGACATGGGCATGTACCTGCGTATCGCGCCAGAGCTGTACCTCAAGCGCCTGGTGGTTGGCGGCTTCGAAAAAGTGTTCGAGATCAACCGCAACTTCCGTAACGAAGGCGTTTCGACTCGTCACAACCCTGAATTCACCATGTTGGAGTTCTACCAGGCTTACGCCGACTACGAAGACAACATGGACCTGACCGAAGAACTGTTCCGCGAGCTGGCGCAGCTGGTTCTGGGTACCACCGACGTGCCTTACGGCGACAAGGTGTTCCACTTCGGCGAGCCGTTCGTGCGCCTGTCGGTGTTCGATTCGATCCTCAAGTACAACCCTGAGCTGACCGCCGGCGACCTGACCGACATCGACAAGGCTCGCGCCATCGCCAAGAAAGCCGGCGCCAAGGTGCTGGGCTTCGAAGGCCTGGGCAAATTGCAGGTGATGATTTTCGAAGAGCTGGTGGAGCACAAGCTGGAACAGCCGCACTTCATTACCCAGTACCCGTTCGAAGTCTCGCCGCTGGCCCGTCGCAACGATGACAACGCGAACGTCACCGACCGTTTCGAGCTGTTCATCGGCGGGCGCGAAATCGCCAACGCCTACTCCGAGCTGAACGACGCGGAAGACCAGGCCGAGCGCTTCATGGCCCAGGTGGCTGACAAGGACGCTGGTGATGACGAGGCGATGCACTACGACGCCGACTTCGTACGCGCCCTGGAATACGGCATGCCGCCTACCGCCGGTGAAGGTATCGGCATCGACCGGTTGGTGATGTTGTTGACCAACTCGCCGTCGATCCGTGACGTGATCTTGTTCCCGCACATGCGGCCACAAGCGTAACCGTAGCAAAATCCGAAGCCGCCTTTTATAAGGCGGCTTTTTTATGTGGCGTCTATAAGCGTCAAGCAAACAGCGCCAGGTTATCGTTCCCACGCTCCGCGTGGGAATGCAGCCCGTGACGCTCTGCGTCACCCTGAAAGGAAGAACCGTCGTGAACCGCGTAATGGCTCAAAAGGGTGCTGCCGGCATTGCCGCTGCCGTGGCTGAAAGCGTTCAGTACCAGGGCCGCAAGGCCAGTCGCCGGGGCAGTGAGCAACGCAGGCAGGACATTCTCGATGCGGCGATGCGCATCGTCGTGCGTGAAGGCGTGCGTGCCGTGCGTCACCGCGCGGTGGCGGCCGAGGCCGGCGTGCCGTTGTCGGCCACCACCTATTACTTCAAGGACATCGACGACCTGCTTACCGACACCTTCGCCCAATACGTGGAGCGCAGCGCCGCGTTCATGGGCAAGTTGTGGGTACGTAATGAAGGGCTGCTGCGGGAGATGGTCGCTTATGGCGACGGCAGCCCACAGTCGCGCTCGCAACTGGCCGATGATATCGCGCGCCTGACCGCTGATTACGTGCAGCGCCAATTGCTCAACCGCCGGGAGCACCTGATGGCCGAGCAGGCCTTTCGCCAGGAAGCGCTGTTGAACCCGCGCCTGGCCGAGTTGGTGCGCTCACACCAGCAAATCCTGCTGCAGGGCACTTGCCAGTTTTTCCAGGTATTGGGTTCGCGCGAACCGCAACAGGATGCCAAAGTGTTGACGGCGATTATCGGTCGGATGGAATATCAGGGCCTGCTGGGCGGTGCAGAGCCGCTGACCAGCGAAGAAATGCTTGAGATCCTCAAGCGTTACATGCATTTGGTGTTGGCTTCGGTCTGACACAGGGGAGTGTCCAATGAAAGCCTGGCGTGTCGTTGTGATCGCCTTGTCGTTCCTGTTGCTCAGCGGTTGCCTGGTGACCTTCAAGGACCCACTGCCGGCCAGTGAGGCTGCGCCGGATGCCCTGTTGGGCAAATGGGCCAGCAAAAATGCCTGGGGCGAGCCGCTCAACCTGCAAATCAGCCGCGTGGGTGAGCACCGCTACAAAGCCGTGAGCTACCCTAAAGCCAAGCCGGGCCAGCGTGATGAATACCTGTTCACGGTTTCCCGACATGGCAGCCGCTGGTATTTGTCGGCGCCGTTGCCGGCCAGGTTCGGCGGGCATTACATCCTCGCCGGGTTCGAATTGAATGATGAACACGAACTGGTGGTCTACAACCTCGACCTGGATCAGATCCACCAGGCCATAGGCCAGAAGACCTTGAGCGGCAGCACCGTCGAAACCGTCGAAGGCGCCGGTGTGCTGGTCGACAGCCCCATGGCCCGGGTGTTTGCCTACCTGGATGACCCGGCCAATGCCGACGTGTTCGTCGAAGCCGTGCGCTACCAGCGCGCGGGCAAATAATGTTTAAAGAGGAAGCACCGGGTGGACGATTACCAGCAGACGATACGCACGTTGTCCGATCGCATTGTGCTGGCGCAAACACCGATTCGCGTCCTCGACGCTGTGAAGTGGGACGAGAACATTCGCCAGGGATTCCTCAAGGCCAAGGGCAAGGAAATGCCGGCGGTAAACCGCGACTACTACCTGACCCGGCCATTGTCGTTCGATTCCAGCGCGGTGAAGCTGGAGTTCCAGAACATCGAGCGTGACATCACCCGCCAGCTCGGCCAGTTCAACCCGGTCGGGCAGATCATGCGGCGCATGTGCAAGGAATACCGCATGGTGGTGCGCATGCTTGAAGCGCGCGGCACCGAGGATTTCGGCCTGATTTCCCAAGAGCTGTACGGCGCCGCCTCCGATGCGTTCCACGCCGGTGACCCGACCCTGGCCGACCTCGGCCTGATGATGTCGGACTACCTGAACAATATCGATGGCCGTGGCGACCTCAAGGACGAAGCCAAGACCCTGACCGCCAAGGACGCCGTCAACCTGCTGCAAAGCCGCTTGAACAAGGTGTTTGGTGAGGCCGAGGAAACCATTCGGGTGTTCGAGTCTGACGGTATCGTGGCGGACGCGGCGGCGGGCGCCGACTACATCAAGATCCGCGCTGACGCGATGTTCAACGACCGCGACGTGCGCGCCCTGGAAGTCCATGAAGGCCTGGTGCATGTGGGCACCACCCTCAATGGCCAGAACCAGCCGATCTGCACCTTCCTGTCCAAGGGCCCGCCCTCGTCGACGGTGACCCAGGAAGGCCTGGCGATTTTGATGGAAATCATCACCTTCGCCTCCTACCCCAGCCGCTTGCGCAAGCTGACCAACCGCACCCGCGCCATCCATATGGTGGAGCAGGGCGCCGACTTCCTGCAGGTGTTTGAGTTCTTCCGCGAGCAGGGTTTTGAAATGGCGGAAAGCTACGGCAACGCCAGCCGGGTTTTCCGTGGGTCGACGCCTACGGGTCTGCCGTTTACCAAGGATTTGTCCTACCTCAAGGGCTTTATCATGGTTTACAACTACATTCAGTTGGCGGTGCGCAAAGGCAAGCTTGAACAAGTGCCGCTGCTGTTCTGCGGCAAGACCACCCTGGAAGACATGCGCACCCTGCGCCAACTGGTGGATGAAGGCCTGGTGGTGCCACCCAAATACCTGCCGGAGCAGTTCCGCGACATGAATGCGTTGGCGGCGTGGATGTGTTTCTCCAACTTCCTCAACCATTTGAGCCTGGACCGGATCGAGGCGGATTACTCCAATATCCTCTGAGGGATTTCCCTTGAAGGAACCGGGTCAAAATGTGGGAGCGGGCTTGCTCGCGAAAGCGGTGTACCAGCAACAGATGTGTTTACTGACCCACCGCATTCGCGAGCAAGCCCGCTCCCACCTTTGATCTCCATAGGTCTTCAGGATCGTTCCCAACCCATTCACGAGGCTTCAACGGATGAGAATCCTCGGCATTCTTTGCCTGCTACTGGCCCTTAACGGCTGCAGCTCCCTGCTGTTTTACCCCGAGCGCGGCTTGCCGTTCACTCCGGAAAAGGCCCACCTGCAATACCGTGATGTCACGCTGACCACCGCCGATGGCCTCAAGCTGCACGCCTGGTGGCTACCGGCCAAGGCCGGCGTGCCACTCAAAGGCACGGTGCTGCACCTGCACGGCAACGGCGGCAATCTCGCCTGGCACCTCGGCGGCAGTTGGTGGCTGCCGGAGCAGGGCTATCAAGTACTGCTGCTGGACTATCGCGGTTACGGCCTGTCCGAAGGCGAACCTTCGCTGCCGGCGGTTTACCAGGACATCGACGCGGCCTTCAAGTGGATCGACAACGCCCCCGAAACCCAGGGCCAGCCGTTGATCGTGCTGGGCCAAAGCCTGGGCGGCGCGCTGGTGGTGCACTATCTGGCGGCGCATCCCGAACGTCAGCCGCAGCTCAAGGCGCTGGTGCTCGACGGTGTGCCGGCCAGTTATCGTGACGTAGGACAATTCGCACTGAGCACCTCTTGGCTAACATGGCCGTTCCAGGTGCCGTTGTCGTGGCTGGTGCCGGACGCCGACAGTGCGATCAACGCCATGCCCCGGCTGACCGGCGTGCCGAAATTGTTATTCCACAGCCTGGATGATCCGATCGTGCCGCTATCGAACGGCATTCGCCTGTATCAAGCTGCGCCGCCACCAAGGGTGTTGCAACTGACCCGGGGTGGCCACGTGCAGACCTTTGCCGACAAGACCTGGCAAACCGTGATGCTGCGCTACCTCGATGACCCTCAGCATTTCAACGGGCTGCGCCGCCTGGGGGAAATCCCCAATTACCCGACGGCCCCGAACTCCAACGCAGAGAACCCGCAATGAGCGAAGAACGCAACATGATCCCCCTGATCCTCACTGGCATCGGCACCATCATCGGCACCGTCGGCTGCCTGTGGTACTACGGCTATTTGCACTTCGCCAAGCCTGAGGATGCGTTGCTGCTCAGCGACTTCACCATGCTCAAGACCGTGCCGGGCGAAGACTACAAAATCTCCCTGACGCCGGCCGCCCAGGTTGCGCAGTGCGTCGATGGCGTGCTGGTGATGTTCGACACCGAGCAGAAAGGCCTGAGTGGCGTGCTGGTGAATAACAAGAAACAGGCGGTGCGGTGCTTGGGGCAGGAAACGCCGCAACTGGAGCAGTAAGAAAGGGGTGTGAGCAACGCTGGAACTATTCTGGATTGATTACCACAGATTTCAAACTGGTCAGCGTCGCTGATTCGGTTACTTATTGTGGAGTCATCTATATGCGAGTTAATGATTCATCTTATCCAGTGGGTGGCAATTTTGGCACTCAGGGGATTCAGGATTCAGGTTCTCCCCAAGCAGTGGCTGGCCAAGGCGCAGGCGGAGAGGATCTGTTGGAATTGCTCAAGAAATTGCTGATGCAAGCCGAGCAACAAAGCGGCCAAGGCCAAGGCCAAGGGCAAGGTTCGCAGGCTGGCAACGGTGGTGGCGGGCAGATTCAGTTTTGAGTGTGTGAAAACCCTGGGGATATCGCTTTGATCCACAGGTACCTCCAAACCAAGAACCCCGCCAATAGGCGGGGTTCTTTATGGTGCATCAGTCGATCAGTTGGCCATCGACGAACGCGGCTTGACCGGCTGGTTGTCGTTGGAGATGGTCACTTCAACGCGGCGGTTCATGGCACGGCCCGAAACGCTGGTGTTATCGGCAACCGGGTATTCCTTGCCATAGCCTACGGTCACGATACGCGAGATATCCACACCCTGGTTGGCCAGTGCGCGCTGTACGGAAGCGGCACGGCGCTCGGACAGGCTCTGGTTGTACGAGTCGGAACCGGTGCTGTCGGTGTAGCCTTCAACAATCACTTTACGGTCCGGGTTATCGCGCAGGAACTGCGCCAGCTTGGTGATGTTCACCAGGCCGCTGGACTTCAGATCCGACTTGTTGGTCGCGAACAGCACGTCACCAAAGGTCACCAGCGTGCCGCGATCAGTCTGCTTGGCGTTCAAGCTGTCTTGCAGTTGCTTGATCTGCGCGTCACGGGCTTCCAGCAGGGCGCGGGCACGTTCGTCGCCGGCGTTTTTCAGCTTGGCTTCGGACTCACGCAGGACGATGGTGTCCTTGGCCACTTCAACACGCTGGTTGGTCAGGTAGGCCAGTTGGTCGACTTTCTTCTGGTCTTCCTTGTCGCGGTAGGCTTTGTCAGCCTTGTCCAGCCAGTCGCTGGCGTCTTTGGTTTCCAGCGCCGCTACTTTGGTGGCTTGCGGGTTGGCTTGCAGGGCCGAGAAGTTGGTCCGTGCGCTTTCGAGGTTCTGGTTCGGCGGGGTGGAGCACGCCGCCAGAGCAACGCTCATCGCCAGCAGGGCAGGGATCATCAATTGTTTACGCATAGTCGTGTCGTCCTTTCAATTCGGTTTCGGGTGCAATGCAGTCAGGGGTAGCGGCTTATTGCTGTGGCTTGATCACAGCCGGGCGCATGCCTTCCTGACGCAGCTCCTGAACAGCTTTCTGGGAATCCTTCACAGCCAGTTCGGCCTTGGCAGCCTGGGCTTTACGCTCTGCTACGCGAGCGTCCCACTCGGCTTGTTCGGACAGGCGACGGGCCTCGTCATAGTTCTTGTCGTGCATGGCGATTTCGGCTTGTTTCAGTTTGTCCTGAGCCGACTTCATTTCCACGGCTGCGTACTCGGTACCACCGGCGCTGACGGCACTGTTCACCGCAGATTGGGTCACCGCGTATTGCTCGGTCGGCGGGTTGCCGGCGCAGCCAGCCAGTACGAAGCTGGTGCCGATTGCCAGCGCGGCCAATTTAAGCCCGCGCAGGTGGTTAAACGTGGTTTTGGCAGTGCTGGTCTTCATCGTCTTCAACTCCATTGGGTAACTCCTGAAAAACATCAAATCCATCTCCGGTTTGCAGTGTCTGCGGGGCCCGGCGGCAAAGCTCAGGACGCCTATTCAAACGGCTGTTCCAAGTGATGGCTTACTGGCTGTGACCGGAGGCTTTTTTGAATAGTTCAGCGAAGATGGCGATTTGCCTAAAAAAATATTTGACTGAACGGTCAGTGTTTAAAAGTTGGAACTTTCGCAATGCGCAGCGGTATTCCGGGCCTCTGGGAGGCCCGGAATACAGGGGGTGGCGGTTTTTTTAGCGGAGGTTGACTAGTGTTTTTGCTTGTCGGACTGAGCTGATAAATCGTGCAGATAACGCCGTGACAGCGTGAGAAAGCGTGGGGTAGGGCCGACGTCTTCGTACAGCGGGTCGCCTTCCTCATCGGTGGCGATTACCTGTTTGCCCTTGATGTAGGGAAAGCTCGCTTCCAGCTCTTCGAGGGCCGCGCCGATCAGTTCACCGAGCAGTTCTTCGGTATGGCGTTTGGGGTACATTTCAGAGATCGCCGCCAGCCTGGCGGCGGCCTCTACATCCAGGTGAATGGCGTATTCGGTTTTGGTCAGGCGACCCTTGGCGTTTTCTTCCCAATGCTGGGCCAGTTCTCGGATTTTCATGGCAACCTCAATAGAGCCCACGGTAGGCGGGCGATGATCAGTGACCAGCCGACCAGCGCGGATAACGCTGCGGCTTACTGTTGAGACTAGCTGCAACTCACAAGGTTTAAAGTTCCTTGTAAGACGCCGCCGTGGGCGGCACTCTTGAAGATCAAAGCGTCCCGGATTTTCTGCTGGAGATTGGCTGATGAGCGATATCGATGCACGTTTGCGTGAGGATGTTCACCTGCTGGGTGAGCTGTTGGGCAACACGATTCGAGAGCAGTACGGCGATGAATTCCTCGACAAGATCGAGCAGATCCGTAAAGGCGCCAAGGCCGACCGCCGTGGCGCGGCTTCGGAGCAGGTCGCCGGCGAAGAGCTGAGCGCCAGCCTCAATCAACTCAAGGAAGACGAACTGCTGCCGGTGGCGCGGGCCTTCAACCAGTTTCTCAACCTGGCCAACATCGCCGAGCAGTACCAGTTGATCCACCGCCGCGATGAATCGACGCCTGCGCCGTTTGAGTCACGGGTACTGCCGGAGCTGCTGGCACGTTTACAGAGCGAAGGCCACAGCAGCGAATCCCTGGCGCGCCAGTTGGGCCGGCTGGAAATCGAACTGGTGCTTACCGCGCACCCCACCGAAGTTGCCCGCCGCACGTTGATCCAGAAATACGACGCCATCGCTGCACAACTGGCCCTGCAGGATCATCGCGACCTCACCACCGCCGAGCGCGAGCAGATCCGCAATCGCCTGCAACGCCTGATCGCCGAAGCCTGGCACACCGAAGAAATTCGCCGCACCCGGCCCACGCCGGTAGACGAAGCCAAGTGGGGCTTTGCGGTGATCGAGCATTCGCTGTGGCACGCTATCCCGAACTATTTGCGCAAGGCCGATCACGCCTTGCACGCCGCCACCGGCCTGCATTTGCCGCTGGAAGCCGCGCCGATTCGCTTCGCGTCCTGGATGGGCGGCGACCGCGACGGCAACCCCAACGTCACCGCGCCAGTCACCCGCGAAGTATTGCTGCTGGCGCGCTGGATGGCTGCCGACCTGTACTTGCGTGATATCGACCACCTGGCCTCTGAGCTGTCGATGCAACAAGCCAGCCCGGCGTTGTTGGCCAAGGTGGGTGACAGCGTTGAGCCTTACCGCGCGCTGCTCAAGCAACTGCGCGAACGCCTGCGCGCTACGCGCCAGTGGGCCCATACCTCGTTGACCACGACCACCCCGGCGCCTGCCGACGTGCTGCAAAACAACCGCGACCTGCTTGACCCGCTGGAGCTGTGCTACGAGTCGCTGCACACCTGTGGCATGGGCGTGATTGCCGACGGGCCGCTGCTCGATTGCCTGCGTCGGGCGGTCACGTTTGGCCTGTTCCTGGTGCGCCTCGACGTGCGTCAGGATTCGTCCCGTCACTGCGCGGCCATGACCGAAATCACTGATTACCTGGGCCTTGGCCGTTATGAGGATTGGGACGAAGAGGCGCGCATCAGCTTCCTGATGAAGGAACTCGCCAACCGCCGCCCCTTGTTGCCGGGCTACTTCAAACCTTCGGCAGACACCGCCGAAGTGCTGAACACCTGTAAGGAAATCGCCGCCGCACCTGCTGCATCCCTCGGCTCATACGTCATCTCCATGGCCGGTGCCGCGTCGGATGTGCTGGCCGTGCAATTGCTGCTCAAGGAGTCCGGCGTACAGCGGCCGATGCGCGTGGTGCCATTGTTCGAGACCCTGGCGGACCTGGACAACGCAGGCCCGGTGATCGAGAAACTGCTGCTGTTGCCGGGCTATCGCGCGCGCCTGCAAGGCCCGCAGGAAGTGATGATCGGCTACTCGGATTCGGCCAAGGATGCGGGCACCACCGCCGCCGCCTGGGCGCAATACCGGGCCCAGGAACGGTTGGTGGAAATCTGCCGAGAACAACAAGTCGAGCTGCTGTTGTTCCACGGTCGCGGTGGCACCGTGGGCCGTGGCGGCGGCCCGGCCCACGCGGCGATTCTGTCGCAGCCACCAGGCTCGGTGGCCGGGCGTTTCCGCACCACTGAACAAGGCGAGATGATCCGCTTCAAGTTCGGCCTGCCGGACATCGCCGAGCAAAACCTCAACCTGTACCTGGCGGCGGTGCTGGAGGCGACCTTGTTGCCACCGCCACCACCGGAACCGGCGTGGCGCCACTTGATGGACGAATTGGCTGCCGATGGCGTAAGTGCTTACCGCGCCGTGGTGCGGGAAAATCCCCAATTTGTCGAATACTTCCGCCAATCCACTCCGGAGCAGGAGTTGGGACGCTTGCCACTGGGCAGTCGCCCGGCCAAGCGTCGGGCCGGTGGTATTGAGAGCCTGCGGGCGATCCCGTGGATCTTCGGCTGGACCCAAACCCGCCTGATGCTGCCGGCCTGGCTCGGTTGGGAAGCGGCATTGAGCAAGGCGCTGGAACGCGGCGAAGGCGAGTTGCTGGGGCAGATGCGCGAGCAGTGGCCGTTCTTCCGCACCCGCATCGATATGCTGGAAATGGTGCTGGCCAAGGCCGACGCCGACATTGCCCGCCTGTATGACGAGCGTCTGGTGCAGCCCGATCTGCTGCCATTGGGCGCGCACTTACGCGACCTATTGTCGCAGGCGTGCAGCGTGGTGCTTGGCCTGACTGGCCAGTCGCAACTGCTGGCCCATAGCCCCGATACGCTTGAGTTCATCCGCCTGCGCAACACCTACCTGGACCCGTTGCACCTGTTGCAGGCCGAGTTGCTGGCCCGTTCGCGACAGCAGGAAGCGGCACAGGACAGCCCTCTGGAACAGGCGCTGCTGGTGTCTGTGGCCGGTATTGCGGCCGGTTTGCGCAACACCGGCTGACATTTATGGCGTGTTCTCAATAGCTTGCAGACACACCGCGCCGGTCGCCGTAAAATTGGCGACCGGCGTTTTGCTGTCAGGGTTGCACCCGCCTATAAAGCCAGCGCGGCGCGGGTTTCTCCTACTTTCGGCGGCTTGTGTGGTTTGGGCCTGCTGTGTATCTTGATCAGCCTTTGGCCGTTTGTGCGGCCTGGACCCAAAATTTCCGAGATTGGCCCCACGCGGCGAATCCGAGCGTCATCTCTATAAAAAATTGAGGAGCACATCGATGCGCGTCATTCTGCTGGGAGCTCCCGGGGCCGGTAAAGGTACTCAGGCAAAGTTCATCACTGAAAAATTCGGCATTCCACAAATCTCCACCGGCGACATGCTGCGTGCGGCCGTCAAGGCCGGCACCGAGCTGGGCCTGATCGCCAAGAGCGTGATGGACAGCGGCGGCCTGGTCTCCGATGACTTGATCATCAACCTGGTCAAGGAACGCATCAGCCAGGACGACTGCAAGAACGGTTTCCTGTTCGACGGTTTCCCGCGCACCATTCCCCAGGCTGAAGCCTTGGTGAAGGCCGGCGTCGAGCTGGACAACGTGGTGGAAATCGCCGTTGAAGACGAAGAGATCGTGCAGCGTATTGCCGGTCGTCGTGTTCACGAAGCCTCGGGCCGCGTTTACCACATCGTCTACAACCCGCCGAAAGTGGCCGGCAAGGACGATGTCACCGGCGAAGAGCTGGTACAGCGCAAAGACGACACCGAAGAAACCGTGCGTCATCGCCTGTCGGTCTACCATTCGCAGACCAAGCCACTGGTGGACTTCTACCAGAAGCTGGCCGATGCCCAGGGCAAACCGAAGTACAGCCACATTGAAGGCGTTGGCTCGGTTGAGTCCATCACCGGCAAGGTACTGCAAGCGTTGAGCTGATGGTTCATCCGTTTGATTGACAACGGCCCGCTTGCGGGCCGTTGTTGTTTATACTGACGCACTTTTTTTCAACGTGGATGCATACACCGATGAGCACCTTGCTGGCCCTGGACACCGCGACTGAAGCTTGCTCCGTTGCCCTGCTGCACGATGGCAAGGTCACGAGCCACTACGAGGTGATCCCGCGCCTGCATGCGCAGAAGCTGTTGCCGATGATCAAGCAATTGCTGCTGGACGCGGGCACCACCTTGTCGGCAGTGGACGCCATCGCGTTCGGCCGTGGCCCGGGCGCATTCACCGGTGTGCGCATCGCCATTGGTGTGGTCCAGGGCTTGGCGTTTGCGCTGGAGCGTCCGGTATTGCCGGTGTCCAACCTGGCGGTGCTGGCGCAGCGGGCGTTTCGCGAACACGGCGCAAGCCAGGTCGCGGCCGCCATCGATGCGCGCATGGACGAAGTGTATTGGGGCTGCTACCGCGAAACCGCTGGCGAGATGCGCCTGATCGGCGCTGAAGCCGTACTGCCGCCTGAAGCTGCGGCCTTGCCGGGTGATGCCAGCGGCGACTGGTTCGGTGCTGGCACCGGCTGGGGTTACGGCGAACGCATTGGCGTTACGCTTACCGGCCAGGATGCCGGGATGTTGCCCCACGCCGAAGACCTGCTGACCCTGGCACGCTTTGCCTGGGCGCGGGGCGAGGCGATTGCGGCCGATCAGGCGGCACCCGTGTACTTGCGCGATAAAGTGGCGCAAACCAAGGCCGAACGCGGGATTATTTGACGTCAAAAATGTGGGCAATTTCAGCTAAAAAACGCCAATCGTCAGAATTTGCCCCTGCTTTTAAACCTTTTTCAAATTATGTGTTCTAGTTATCACCAGAGCATTTGCGCGCGACGGAAAGCGCCACTAAAATGCCATCACCGATACCGAGTTCGCATGTATGCGCATAGACGGCTTTTCATCACAGTCCTACCCCCTCAAGCGTAAGCCTCGCAAGGCGAACGTGACGGTAGACGACTCCGTCGAAGACTCGCCCGACTTTGTTGAAGTCCACTCCGACTCAACGGCTGTTTCTGCTCGTTCCCAAGGCTCCGGCGGCGAACGCATCAGCGGTGTTCCTGCCCGTCAGCAAGACATGGTCTTCCCGCGCTCCATGAGCAAAAACGTCGCCACGGCCCTGGCCAGCTACCTGACCACCGCCGGCTTTGTCGAATGGGATATGGAAGTGCTGGGCCTCGATATCCATATCTGATGCTGCTGCCTTACTACCTTGGTTGCCCGTCCTGGAGTGAAAACGCCTGGCGCGACTACCTGTATCCCGCCGACGCACGCTCCAGCGATTACCTCGCCCTGTATTCCCAAGTCTTCAACGCCGTTGAGGGCAACACTACGTTCTATGCCCGCCCCTCCGTCGCCACCGTGCAGCGCTGGGCTGAAATCATGCCCGAGCATTTTCGGTTCACCGCCAAGTTTCCGGGTGATATCAGCCACAGCGGCAACTTGATTGAGCAGTTGCCGGCGGCGGAAAGTTTTCTGGGGTTGATGAGCCCGTTGGGCGAGCGTATTTCGCCGTTGTGGCTGCAACTGCCGGCCAGTTTTACCCCGCAGCGCCTAGGTGAGCTGGCCGGGTTTATCGACGGGTTGGAGCGACCGCTGGCGGTGGAAGTGCGCCACTTGGAGTTCTTTGCCAAGGGCGACGCCGAGCGCAGCCTCAACCGCTTGCTGCGAGACCGCGGTGTCGAGCGCATCTGCCTGGACCCGCGGGCGCTGTTCAGTTGCACGTCCACCTCGGCAGCCGTGCTGCACGCCCAATCGAAAAAACCCAAGGTGCCGCCTCGCCCGGCGGCGCTGACGCAGTTTCCGCAGGTGCGCTTTATTGGCCATCCGGAGCTGGAAGCCAATGACCCGTTCCTGGTGCCCTGGATTGAAAAGGTCGCCGGCTGGATCGAGGAGGGCCGTACGCCCTACGTCTTTCTTCACACTTCCGACAATCGCCTGGCCGCCCAACTGGCCCTGCGCTTTCATGACAAGTTGATGGCGCGGTTGCCTGGTTTGCCGGCATTGCCCACGCTGCATAGAGAACCCGAAGCGGAGCAACTGGGGTTACTCTAAGGCTCCTTTTCCCGACAGGAGTCAGTCATGGATGCCCAAACCCTTCGCGCCGAAACCTTCAAGGCCTTGCATGAGCGTGACCGTGCCTTTGTGATGCCCAATCCTTGGGATGCCGGTTCCGCAAAAATGCTCGCCAGCCTGGGTTTCGAAGCCCTGGCCACCACCAGCGCGGGCTTTGCCTTCAGCCTCGGCCGCCCGGATGCCGAAGGGGCGTTGTCCCTGGAAGACACCCTCGGCAATGCCGGGATGATCGTCCAGGCAACCTCTCTGCCCGTCGCCGCCGACCTGGAAAACGGCTTCAGCGACACGCCGCAAGGTTGCGCCGAGACCATCCTGCGCGCTGCTGCCACCGGGATTGTCGGTGGCTCCATCGAAGACGCCACCGGGATTGTGGTCGACCCCATCTATCCGTTTGATCTGTCCGTCGAGCGCGTCGAAGCTGCCGTTGCTGCGGCCCGCAGCTTGCCGTTCCCCTTCACCCTGACCGCCCGCGCAGAAAACCTCCTGCATGGCCGGCTGGATTTGCCCGACACCATCCGCCGCTTGCAGGCCTACGCCGAAGCCGGTGCCGACGTGCTCTATGCACCGGCCTTGCGCAGTGCCGAGGAAGTGTTGGCCGTCGTGAAGGCGGTAGCGCCCAAGCCTGTGAATATCTTGATGTCCGGTGCGCTGAAACTCAGCGTGGCGCAGTTGAGCGAGATGGGCGTCAAGCGCATCAGCGTCGGCTCGGCCATGGCCCTGGCGGCTTATGGCGAATTCTTCAGGGCGGCCAAGGAGGTTCATGAGCTGGGCACGTTTACCTTCACCGAGCGCTCGATGCCGTTCAGCCAGGCCAATCAATTGTTCAAAGGCTGAGGCGTCGTGCGTTTCTTCAAGGTGCTGGGTGTGCTGCTGGTGTTGGCAGGTGGTGTGCTCGTTGGCGTGTGGCGTGGCTGGGTGCCGCTGCCCGATGAGTGGAACCCGTGGGCGCCGCTGGACGTGCGCGCAAGCCCGAACCTGTTGACCCGATTCAAACTGGGACGCTTGCAGGATGACCCCGTGCTGTGTGACCAGGTGCTGAAAACATCCGGGCTGCGGGTCAGCCATCAGGCGGACAGCCCCGTTGATGCCGCTTGCCCATTGCGCAACACCTTGCGCGTCCAACGCGCAGACGTCGGCTTGAGCAGCAGCTTTCTCGCCAGTTGCCCGTTGGCCGTGGCCTTCGCCCTGTTCGAGCGCCACAGCCTGCAACCGGCGGCCCAGGCGGTATTTGGCCAGGCGGTGACCCGGGTCGATCACCTGGGCAGCTTTGCCTGTCGCAATATCTACAACCGCGCCGATGGGCGACTCAGCCAGCACGCGTCGGCCAATGCGTTGGATATCGCCGGGTTTCGCCTGGCGGATGGGCGCAGCATCAATGTGCTCAAGGATTGGCCGGGCGAGGGCGAGGGCGCGCGTTTTCTGCGTCAGGTGCGCGATGGCGCCTGCAAGGATTTCAACGTGGTGTTGAGCCCGGATTACAACGCGGCCCACCGTAATCACTTTCATGTGGATATGGGGCGTTGGTGGGTGTGTCGCTGAGGGTCAGGCGGCCAGGCGCAGGTTGTGGAGGATCAGCGGGCGAGCCCAGCGGCTGTCGAAGTCCAGGGCTTTCTGTTGCTCAACCAGCTCTTCTGCCGGGAATGGCGGCGGCGGCGGTGGCAGCAGGTCCAGTTCGAACTCGGCAATTGGCAAGTGCAGCGGCCGTGGTTGCGGCGCCGGGCCCGGAATAGGCACTGGTTGGCCGGCGGTGAGGACGATAGGGCGCACCCAACCACTTTCGAAGTTCTGCTGCTTTTGCTGGGCGACCACTTCTTCGGCCGGGTACGGTGGCGGAGCCGGTGGCAGCAGTTGCAGTTCGAATTCGGCGATGGGCAGGAACAGCGGTTCCGGCGGGGCTATTTCGGTGTCTTTCACGTCACACGCGCGCTGGGTGACGATCTGCGACAGCAGGTCACTGCCTTCGCTCGGTTCAACCGACGGATCTACCGGCTTTGCCACAGACTTGGCGAGCGCGCCTGGCGTGTCGCCAAGCTGTTCGGCCAACGCCTGGGCGAAGAAGTCCTGCCACACATGACTGACGCCGGCCAGCGCTTGGGTATTGCGCAGGCCGAAGTGGTTGTGGGTCGGCAGTACACCGGTGAATAGCGAAGGAATGTCTGACATTTCTCTCGATCGTCGCTCAGCTCTGGCAAAATGCCGGATCCTTTTTTTTATCGGCCGCTTTTCGCCGATCCTTAATATTTTTGAGCGTAGTCACCGATGAGCGAACAACCAGCGGCCAGCCGCATTCGGGTCGAGGCCTTGGCCGAAGTTTTTCAGGCGCGTGCCCAGCACTGGGCCGAGCAGCTTGGGTTGCCGTTGCAGCTGGATGAGGCGGATTTTGCCTTGCAGGTGGGTGAGCAGGGGTTGCAGTTGCAGCAACTGGGGCCTGACGCGCCTGGGCCGGTGCGGGTGGATTTTGTGGAAGGTGGTGCGGCGCACCGGCGTTTGTATGGTGGTGGCAGTGGGCAGATGATTGCCAAGGCGGTGGGCGTGGCTCAGGGCGTGCGACCGCGGGTGTTGGACGCTACGGCGGGGTTGGGCAAGGATGCGTTTGTGCTGGCCAGCCTGGGGTGTGAGATGAGCCTGATTGAGCGGCAGCCGTTGATTGGCGCTTTGCTGGAAGATGGATTGGTGCGCGGGGCCGAGGATTTTGAGGTGGCACCGATTGTGGCGCGGATGCGGTTGCTCAAGGGCAATTCGATTGAGGTGATGCGCAATTGGGAGGGGGAGCCGCCTCAGGTGATTTATCTGGATCCGATGTTTCCGCATCGGGAGAAGACCGCGTTGGTGAAGAAGGAGATGCGGTTGTTTCGGCCTTTGGTGGGGGATGATCCGGATGCACCGGCGCTGCTCGCCGCTGCGTTGGCACTTGCCAGCCACCGGGTGGTGGTCAAGCGTCCACGCAAGGCGCCGTGCATTGACGGCCCCAAGCCAAGTCACGCGCTGGATGGGAAATCCAGTCGGTATGATATTTATCCGAAGAAGGCGCTGAAGTCCTGAGGCTGGTTTGGGTGTGTATATCCGTTGCCGCTGTAAGAGCGGAACCAATATCAAAAATCACCCAAAACGGATATGCCCCACCCCCAGCTCAATCAAACTTATAGCTGATAGCCCCCTGCACCTGCCCCTGATTCACATCCCCGGTTTCCTTGACGATGCTGCTATTAGCCGCCGACCCCACCAGGTGAATCCAGCTGGCACTGGTCAACAGTGACCACTTCGCATCCAGGGGAAACTCAAAACTCTGCGTCAACGTCAGGTTCTGAAACCCTGCACTGGCGTTATAAGGCCGAAACCCCGAAGCCGCAGCCTCATTGGCATCCACCCCAAAAAACGTCTGCGCCTGCCGCGCATCGGCAAAATGCGCCATCAAGCCGGTGCTGCCGATAATGCCGCCGCCCAACGGATAACCCAACTCACCGCCGAGCTTACCCACCACACCACTTTGATCACGCCCACCGCCCACGGCCTGACCCACCTGCGCATACACTCGCCAAAACTCAGCCGGAGCGTACTGAATAAAACCCCCGATCTCCGCCATATCCGAAACGTCGCGCAAGCCCCGCAACGAACCGTTCGCCGACCGCCCCGGCAAGTAATTGATGTAAGGGCCGGCCGTAAAACCATGGGTATTCAGGGCACTCCAGGTCAGCCCATCGTCGCTACCCAGGCTGACACTCCCCCAATCCAGATCGAAATAAGGAATAGGCTGCGTTTCGTAGCGGCTACCCGTCGGGTCATGCGGCTGATAACTGACACCCACGCCCGCTTCACCGGTAATCCCGTCTGCCAGCGCAGCGTTTGAAACGCCCCACAGCCCCAGCAAACCGGCGAATACAGCAAAAGTAACCCTGAACATGGAGCCATTTCCTTTTGTGAACATGCGCGCATGAACGCGCAAACACCCGACCTTAGGCAAGCACTCATCTAGGTTGTAGCAACCTACAAAAATTGTAGCCAGTTCCGGTACAGCCGTAAGGAAATACCTACATAAGCCCCGGAATATATGGGTTAGAGGCACTTGGCACACTCCATGCTCTATCCCCTGCAAGCGCAACAGCGCGTTCCTACTTCATAGGTAAATGCAGATGATCCACTGGCATATCGTGTGTGACTTCGACGGGACCATCACCCCCACCGACGTTATCGACAACGTCCTCCAACGCTTCGCCGGCCCCGAGTGGGAAACCATCGAACAGGAATGGCTGGATGGGCACATCGGTTCGCGCGAATGCCTGAGCCGTCAACTGGCGCTGATCAAGGCGACCCCGGCCGAGTTGCTGGCCTACTTCGACAGCGTTGAGATCGACCCGGACTTCCCGGACTTCGTCGACCACGTCATGGGCCTGGGCGCTTCCATTGAAGTGGTCAGCGACGGCATCGAACAAGGCATCGCGCGGATTCTGTCGCGCAACTACGTGACCTTGCTGCCGATCCTCGCCAACCGCCTGCGCCAGGTCGACCAGAACAGCTGGCGCATCGACTTTCCGTATTCCAGCGATGCGTGCCGTGCTGCTTCCGGCAACTGCAAGTGCAAGTCCACCCCGCGCAACAAGCGCGTGCTGGTGATCGGCGACGGCAAGTCCGACATGTGTGTGGCCTCCACCGCCGACTTCGTCTTCGCCAAGGCCAGCCTGGCTGACTACTGCGAAACCAACAACATCCCTTACGTGCGGTTCGACACCTTTGCCGAACTGCCTGCATTGCTGGCCAAGCTGCCTCAGGGCATCGCCGCCAACGCCAATTCTTTCAGCACCTCTTCCGACAATCAGGAACTCTTCCACCATGTCTGATATCCGTATTGCCAGCGCAGAAGACCAGGTTCTTCTGGATAAAGAAGCCAAGTACTGCTCCTACGGCGACACCGTTCACTACATCGACCCTCCGCGCATTTTCAGCCGTTGCGAAGGCTCCTACGTGTGGGACACCGAAGACCAGGCTTATCTCGACCTGCAAATGTGGTACTCGGCCGTTAACTTCGGTTACGCCAACCCACGCCTGAACAACGCGCTGAAACAGCAGATCGATACCCTGCCGCAAATCGCCAGCCAGTACCTGCACAAAGGCAAGATCGAGCTGTCGGAAATGATCGCAGTCGACGCCAAGAAAAAATTCGGCCTCGACGGTCGTGTGCACTTTAACGTCGGCGGTTCGCAGTCCATCGAAGACTCCTTGAAAGTGGTGCGTAACGCTTCCAACGGCAAGAGCCTGATGTTCGCCTTCGAAGGTGGCTACCACGGCCGTACCCTCGGCGCGTCGTCGATCACTTCGAGTTTCCGCTACCGTCGCCGCTACGGCCACTTCGGCGAGCGTGCCAATTTCATCCCGTTCCCGTACCACTTCCGCGGCCCTAAAGGCATGACCAAGGAAGAATACGGCAGCCACTGCGTGCAGCAGTTCGCCCGTCTGTTCGAAACTGAATACAACGGCGTTTGGGACCCGAAAACCAACCAGTGCGAATACGCAGCCTTCTACGTCGAGCCGATCCAGGGCACCGGCGGCTACGTGATCCCGCCGATGAACTTCTACAGCGAGCTGAAGCAGGTCCTGGACCAGCACGGCATCCTGATGGTCGTTGACGAAATCCAGATGGGCTTCTGGCGTACCGGCAAGCTGTGGTCGATCGAACACTTCGACGTCAAACCTGACGTGATCGTCTTCGGCAAGGCACTGACCAACGGCCTGAACCCGCTGGGCGGCATCTGGGCCAAGGAAGAGTTGATCAACCCGAAAATCTTCCCGCCAGGCTCCACTCACTCCACCTTCGCCTCAAACCCATTGGGTACTGCGGTAGGCCTGGAAATGTTCAAGATGACCAGCGAAGTCGACTACGGCGCGATGGTCATGGCCAAGGGCAAATACTTCCTGGCCGGCCTGCAAGAGCTGCAAAAACGCTTCCCGATCATCGGCGACGTCGATGGCCTGGGCCTGGCCCTGCGCTGCGAAATCTGCGGCCCGGACGGCTTCACCCCGGACAAGGCCACCCTGGACTACATGGTCGAGGAAGGCATGAAGGGGGACATGGTGGTTGACGGTCAGAAACTCGGCCTGATCCTCGACGTGGGCGGCTACTACAAAAACGTGATCACCCTGGCACCGTCGCTGGAAATCAGCTACCCGGAAATCGACCTGGGCCTGAAACTGCTCGAGCAACTGCTTGTGCGGGCGACCAAACGGTGAACCTGCACGAGATCGACCTCGGTGAAGGTGATGCCGGCTTCGTTCTCGGTAGCGGTCCGATCGGGATCCTGTTGATCCACGGCCTGACGGGCACCCCGACGGAACTCCGTCGGGTGGCCCAGGGCTTGGCCAAAGTCGGCAACTGCACGGTGTACGTGCCGACCCTGGCCGGGCACTGCGGGGACAACAGCGACCTGCAAGCCACCGGCTGGCAGGACTGGTACGAAGGCGTGCGCAAGACGTTCGTGGCGGTGAAACAGCGCCACGAGCAGGTGTTTGTCGGCGGTTTGTCGATGGGCGCGGTGATGTCGATGTACGTGGCGTCGCAGTTCCCCGGCCAGGTCGCTGGCTTGTTGATGTACTCCACCACCTTGAAGTACGACGGCTGGAGCATCAACAAGATGGCGTTCATCACGCCCTTGCTGATCCGTATTCCCTTCGGTGTGCGCCTGTTCCGCTTCACTGAAAAACCGCCCTACGGCATCAAGAACGAGCGCCTTCGGGCCATCGTCGAGCGGCAGATGAAGGAAGGGGAGAGCAGCCAGGCGGGGCTATTGACCATGGAGGGCGTCACGGTGCGCGAGTTGCACTGGATGAACGCCGTGGTGAAGAAACTCATGCCATCGATCAAGACCCCAGCCCTGGTACTGCATTCCATCGAGGATGACATCACCAGCCGCTGGAACGCCGATTACGTGGAACGCCACCTCGGCGGCCCCGTGACCAAGATCCTGCTGGACAACTGCTACCACATGATCACCGTCGACCTGCAGTACCGTCGTGTGATCGAACTGAGCGCCGAGTTTGTCGAACAACACGCTGTTCCTGTAGGAGCGAGCTTGCTCGCGAAGGACGTGAACGAACACGCGTTCTGTCTGGTTTAACGCGGCGCGCTTGAGTTTTTCGCGAGCAAGCTCGCTCCTACAAGGAAACGTTGTGATTATCGCCCAAGCCTTTTCGACCATTCGGGCCATCGAACGCAGTGCCTGGAACGACTGTTTTCCCGGTGCCCTGGAGGATTGGGACTATTACGTGGCCGTGGAAAACGCCGCCATTGATGACTTTCAATGGCGCTACCTCGCGGTGTTTGACGATGCAACGCTGGTGGCGGTCGCACCCGCGTTCATCACGCGTTATCGCCTCGACACGACCGTGTCGGGCATGGGTAAGCGCTTTACCGAGCGCCTGGAGCGACTGTGGCCGGGTGTTTTGAAGTTGGGCCTGTATGCCATCGGCTCGCCGGTGGCAGAACAGTGCAATGCGGGTATCGCCAGCCACGTTCCCGAATCAGGGCGCCAGGCATTGCTTGCGCAGTTGCTCGCCGCTGCGCGCCAGGATGCCGATGTGTTCGGCGTTGGGCTGGTGGCGGTCAAGGACGCACCGACCAAGGATGAAGGCTGGTCAAACAGCTGCCTTGGCGCGGGCTTTCAGAGCATGCCCAGCCTGCCGACGGCATTATTGCCGATCCCTTTTGGTTCAGTGGACGCCTACCTGGGTTCCCTGGACAAAGCCACCCGCAAAGACCTGCGCCGCAAACTGCGTGCGCCGGGCCCGCGTGTTGAGTGGCGACGTAATATCGACGACGTACTGCCGCGAATCATGACGTTGTATGAGGCCACCCTGGAACGCTCCGATTTGCAGTTCGAACGACTGCCGGCGGACTATTTCACCGGTATCCTTGAACAGCTGCAAGAACGTGCGGTCTGTGTGCTTTATTGGGTGGACGAGCAACTGGTGGCGTTCAACCTGATCCTGCTGAACCAGGATCGCCTGATTGACAAGTTTTTCGGTGAAGACATTGATTACAGCCGTGAGTACAGCCTGGCCGTGCGCAGTTGGTTAACCAATGTCGACTACTGTATTCGCAACGATATTGCGTTATATGAGTGTGGTCAGGCCGGCTATGCCAGCAAGTTGCTGCTGGGCTGCGAGTTCCAGGGCAACAGCATGTTTTTCCGCCACCGTAACTGGCTGGTCAACCGTGCGCTGTTCGTTGCAAAAGTGTTTCTTCGACCGGATCGATCCGACCCTGCCATGGCTGCTGCGATAAGCGAAACCTGATGATCAACAAGACCCGCCAAAAAGCCCGCCCCTTTGCCATTTCGCGTTGGAGCGTCCAGCGCAAGCTGGTGTTGGCGTTCTGGCTGGTCACGGTGATTCCGACGATGATCGCGGCGGAGCTGGCGGCGACGACGTTGTCGCAGATCTTCGACAGCAACGTGCGTATCTGGCTGCAGGAGTCGACCAAGATCGTCAAGGACGAGATTGGCGACATCCTCCACGACAACGCCCGGGTCGCCCAACTGTTCCTGCGCTACACCAAGCCGCCGTCGTCGCGCCAGGCCGCCAAGCACGACAAACTGACCGCCGACATTGCTGCCGCCACCGACATCGACGTGGTTGCGCTGATCCGCAGCAGTGACCACAAAATTGTCTTCACTACGGCTGCCGACGACATCGTCAAGCAAATCAACCTGGCGAGTAATGCGGTGTTGCAGACCGTCCAGGTGGCGGGCGTGACTACCGGTGTGGTGGTGTCCACTTTTGAGACCAGCGAGGACGGCGTCGACTATCAACTGCTGGTGGCCACGTACCTGGACAGCAGTTTCCTGACCAGCGTGGCCGACGTGCATTCCCTCGACCTGCGTTTGTACCTGGCCAACCCCAGCGGTTTCTCGGAGATTTTCTCCACCCAGCGCTTCGTCGATCACCCCAACCGGATTCCGTCGAGTATCGAAGCCGCGCTGCGCAGCACCAAGCAGCCCAGCGAACAGTTCACCAGTAACTACAGCGGTTTGTACTGGCCGATATTCAACGATGCCGGCGAGCTGCAAGGGGTGATTTTCAGTGGCTTGCTGCGGCACACCAGCCTGGTGGGCCTGGTGAACCAGAGCAACCTGTTCGTGTTGATCTTCCTGCTCAGCTCGGCATTGTCCCTGGGCGCCGGCATGTTGGTGTCCCAACGCCTGACCCGGCCGCTGCGGGATTTGTCCGAAGGCGTCAGCGCGGTGATCTCGGGTAACTATCAGCACCGCGTGGCGGTCAGCGGCGGTGACGAACTGGCGCAACTGAGCAGCACCTTCAACCACATGACCGAGCGCCTCGGTGAGTTGCATCACCTGGAAGCGCAACTGCGCCGCCGCGACCGCCTGCATGCGTTGGGCGAAGTCGCCATGGGCCTGGCCCACGAAATTCGCAACCCACTGGGCATTATCAAGACCGCCACCCAGTTGCTGCACCGCCGCGCCGATCTGCCGGAAACGGACAAGCGCCACCTCGAATACGTGATCAGCGAAGTCAGCCGGATCAACGACCTGATCACCGAATTCCTCGACTTCGCCAAACCCAGCGCACCGTTGCGCACGGTGCAGGCGGCACGGCCGGTGGTGGAAGAAATCCTCGGCTTCTGCGGGCCAGAGCTGTCGACCCATAACATCGACGCGCAAATTGACGACCAGGCTCCCGGCGCAACGATTTACGCCGATGCCAAGCAGCTCAAGCAGGCCTGCCTCAACCTGATTCTCAACGCCATCGACGCCATGCCCGGAGGCGGTCGCCTGACGCTGGGCATCCACAGTGTGGGCGGCAACACGGTGATCAGCATTGCCGATACCGGCGAGGGTATTCCGTCGGACATGATGGAGCGCATCTTCACACCATTCGTCACCACCAAGGCCTCGGGCACGGGCTTGGGTCTGGCCAAAGTCTTCTCGATCATGGAAAGTCATGACGGCAGCATCGAATGTGTCAGCGAGAAAGATGCCGGCGCCACCTTCAGCCTGTACATTCCGGCCCAGGGTGCAGACGACGGCGATGATGAGGATGGTGATGACGCATAACGTATTGGTAGTCGACGACGAGCCCAAGCTCTGTGATTTGCTCTCGTCGGCCTTGAGCCAGAGCGGGATCCAGGTGTTTACCGCCGGCAACGGCCTGCATGCGCTCAAGGTGCTGGAGCAGGAAGACATCGACCTGGTGATCAGCGACTGGCGCATGCCCGGCATGGACGGGCCGGCGCTGCTGGCGGAGATCAAGGTGCGCTACCCGCAGCTGCCGGTGATCGTGATGACCGCCTACAGCACCGTGAAAAACGCCGTGCAATCGATGCGCAACGGCGCCTACGACTACATCGCCAAGCCGTTCGATATCGACGAGCTGGACATCACCGTGGCCAAGGCCCTGCAGTTTCGCGACATCATGCGCGACAACGCGCGCATGCGCGCCGAGCTGGATGAACACGCGCAGTTCGATAGCCTGGTGGGCGACAGCCCGGCGTTTCGCCGGGTGCTGCACGCCGTGGACTCGGTGCGCGACAGCAACGCCACGGTGCTGCTGACGGGCGAAAGCGGCACCGGCAAAGAGATGGTCGCCCGTGCCATCCACAAACACGGCAACCGCGCCGACAAGCCGTTTGTGGCGGTCAACTGCGCGGCGATTCCCGAAGGCTTGCTGGAAAGCGAGATGTTCGGCCACCGCAAGGGCGCCTTCACCGGTGCCGTGGCGGACCGGGTCGGGCGCTTCATGCAGGCCGACAAAGGCACGTTGTTTCTCGATGAAGTGGGTGACATGCCGTTGGCGTTGCAGGCGAAAATCCTGCGGGCCTTGCAAGAGCGGGTGATCGAGCCGGTGGGCGACCCGCGCGAGCGCAAGGTGGACGTGCGGGTGATCGCCGCCACCAACAAGAATCTGCTGGATGCGGTAGCGAACAAAGAGTTTCGTGAAGACCTTTACTACCGCCTCAACGTATTTCCGATTCCTCTGCCGGCCCTGCGCGAGCGGGTCGAAGACATTGCACCGCTGGCCCGCCATTTTGCCCAGACCTTGAGTGCGACGGCTGGCAAGCGCATCACCGGCTTCAGCCCCGAGGCGTTGCAGGCGATGGCGGCGTATTCCTGGCCGGGCAATATTCGTGAGCTGCAAAATTGTGTGGAGCGCGCGACGATTGTCGCGGCGACGCCGGTGATTGAGGACATTGATTTGCCGGCGTATCTGTTTGCCTCCAAACCGGCTGAGGATGGGGTGGGCGTGATACTCAGCAACGGGCCGGGTGTGCCGCACGATCTGGACGCGGCGCTGGCCGAGGTGGAGAAGGCGTACATCATGGCCGCGTTGCAGGAGAGCAACGGGGTGCAGGCAGCAGCAGCCCAGAAGATCGGGATTTCCGAGCGCAGCTTTTGGTACCGGTTGAAGAAGTTGGGGATTCAGGTGGACAAGATCGTTCGGTGAGAGGGCTGAGGCAGCGCTGATCAGTTGTGGCTGAGTACATATCCGTTATTTAGGTAACGGCAACTTAGGGTTCCGCTCTTACAGCGGGTCACTTTGCAAAAGCGTGTACGGACCGGACACATGGTGGACACATGTGCGGGGACATGGTTGACACATTATGAACCGTAATCAGGCTGTTTCACGTCGATCGTTCGCAAAAAATGATGGCAAAAATAAACGTCAAACAGCCCG
>NZ_NIXO01000011.1 GCF_002204795.1 Pseudomonas sp. K2I15 | reverse complement strand
GGTACAGATACACTTTTTCGACTTTGGCATCGGGTCGCATCATGGCGAGCTGGCTCCTGAGGGAATCGGGAGCACAGCATCCGGGATCCGATAAGCGCTTTGAATGTGGGGTTTATGGAGCGCTTACAGTTCTTCGCGAGCAAGCTCGCTCCTACATACCGCCTTCAATGTTAAAGTCCATCCCTCGATTTTGCTTTTCCCAAGGAAGCCGTTATGCCGGATGCGACGTCCCTCAGTGCTGGATTCATGGTGGTTCACGGCAACCGCCTGGATGAATTGCGCAGCCTGGTCGTCAGTTGGATGCGTCGCTACCCGCTGGCTCCTCTGGAAAACGAAATCGCCCTGGTACAAAGCAACGGCATTGCCCAATGGCTGAAACTGGCGCTGGCTGAAGACCCTGAAGATGACGACATGGGCGGTTGCGGCATCGCTGCGGCTATCGACGTGCAACTTCCCGGCAGCTTCATGTGGCAGCTCTATCGCATGGTCCTGGGCAAGGATGAAATCCCGCCCAAGTCCCTGCTCGATAAAGCCCCACTGACCTGGCGCCTCATGCGCCTGCTCCCCGAACTGATCGACCAGCCCCACTTCGAGCCCCTGCAACGCTTCCTGACCCACGACACGGATCTGCGCAAACGCTACCAACTGGCAGAACGCCTGGCTGATCTGTTCGACCAATACCAGGTCTACCGTGCTGACTGGCTGGAAGATTGGGCCGCTGGCCGCCACCAACTGCGCAATGGCCGAGGCGAATCCAAACCGCTTAGCTCGGCCAACTGCTGGCAAGCCGAACTATGGCGTGCGCTGCTGCTGGATGTCGGAGAGGAGGGCATGGCCCAGAGTCGCGCCGGTGTTCACCAGCGCTTTATCGAGCGCATCAACACCCTCGAAAAAGCGCCGGCTGGCCTGCCCTCACGGGTGATCGTCTTCGGCATTTCTTCGCTGCCAGCCCAAGCCCTGGAAGCGCTCGCCGGCCTCGCGCGCTTCAGCCAAGTCCTGCTGTGCGTGCACAACCCATGTCGCCACCACTGGTCCGATATCGTCGCCGACAAAGACCTGCTGCGAAACGAATACAAACGCCAGGCCCGCAAAGCCGGAATGCCAATCACCATCGACCCGCAAACTCTGCACCAGCACGCCCACCCGTTGCTCGCGGCCTGGGGCAAGCAAGGTCGCGACTACATCAACCTGCTGGACAGTTACGACGACCCCAACAGTTACCGCTCGGCATTCCGCGACGGCCGTATCGACCTGTTCAGCGACAGCGAGCCCACCACCTTGCTCAATCAGCTCCAGGACGACATCCTCGAACTGCGCCCGCTCAACGAAACCCGCGAGCTGTGGCCAAGCGTCGATCTGGAGCACGACACCTCCATCCGATTCCACATTGCCCACAGCGCCCAGCGCGAAGTGGAAATCCTCCACGACCAATTACTCCAGCGCTTCAGCGTCGACCCCACATTGCGTCCACGGGACATCATCGTCATGGTCCCCGACGTCGACAGTTACGCGCCGCACATTCGCGCCGTATTCGGCCAGATTGAAAGAAGCGACCTGCGCTTCATTCCATTCACGCTGACAGACCAAGGCCAGCGCGGCCGCGACCCATTGCTGATCGCCGTCGAGCACCTGCTCAAGCTCCCCGACAGCCGTTTCCCGGTCAGTGAAATCCTCGACCTGCTCGACGTCCCCGCTTTACGCGAACGCTTCGCCATCAAGGAACGCGACCTGCCGACCCTGCACCGCTGGATCGAAGGCGCGGGCATCCGCTGGGGCCTCAACGCCGAACAGCGCGCGGGTCTCGGCTTGCCCAATGAGCTGGAGCAAAACAGCTGGCGATTTGGCCTGCGTCGCATGCTCTTGGGATATGCCGTCGGCACGGGTTCCGCCTGCGACGGCATCGAGCCTTACGATGAAATCGGTGGCCTTGACGCCGCACTGATCGGCCCGCTGGTCGCGCTGCTTGACGCATTGCACGACGCCCACCAGGCACTGTCACAACCCGCCGCACCGAGAGAGTGGGGTGAGCGCCTGCAAAACCTGATGCAGTTGTTCTTCCTACCGAGCAACGAGCACGACGACTACCTTCTCGGTCAGCTTGAGCAACTGAGAGAAACCTGGCTTGAGACCTGCGAGTCCGTCGGCCTGCACGACGAATTACCCCTGACCGTAGTCCGCGAGGCCTGGCTGGCCGGGCTTGACCAAGGCCGACTGTCTCAACGCTTCCTTGCAGGTGCTGTCAATTTTTGCACCCTGATGCCCATGCGTGCGATCCCGTTCAAGCTAGTCTGCCTGCTCGGCATGAACGACGGCGACTACCCACGCGCCCAACCGCCGCTGGACTTCGACCTGATGGGCAGCGACTACCGCCCGGGCGATCGCTCACGCCGTGAAGACGACCGCTACCTGCTGCTCGAAGCCCTGCTTTCGGCCCGCGACCAGCTCTACATCAGCTGGGTTGGCCGCAGCATTCGCGACAACAGCGATCGCCCGGCCTCCGTCCTGATCGGTCAGTTGCGCGACCACATCGCCAGCGGCTGGCACACCACCAGCGGCGAGCCACTCCTGGAAGCCACCACCCAGGAACACCCGCTGCAACCCTTCAGTGCCCGCTACTTCCACGAGGGCGACGACCTCTTCAGCTACGCCCGCGAATGGCAATTGCTCCACGCAACCCCGGACAATCTCCCCGATACTGGCAGCCTTGCACCCTACATCCAGGAAGAGCCGCTGAGCCTCGGCCAACTGCAAGACTTCCTGCGCAACCCGGTTAAACACTTCTTCAGCCAGCGCCTGAAAGTGTTTTTCGAAGCCGCCGAAGTCCCGCTGGAAGATGAAGAACCCTTCGTCCTTGACGCACTGCAGCGCTACAGCCTCAGCGACAGGTTGCTCGCCGCCGCGCTGACCCGGCCCGACAACCTCGACGAAGCCCTCAACGCCCAGGCCCTTCGCCTACAAGGTAGCGGCTTGCTGCCAATGGTCGGTTTCGGCGAATGCCTGCGCAAAGAACTGATCGAGCCGTTGCCTGATTTGTTGCAGCGTTACCAACAACTCCTGGCACTCTGGCCCACCCCGCACACAAGCGCTGAACCGGTCAGTTTTGAGCATCAAGGCATTCAGCTTGAAGGTTGGATCAGCGGCCTGCACCAACGTAGCGACGGTAGCTTCCTAAGCGTTACCGCCATCCCCAACAGCATCGGCTCGATCAAGACCCGCAAGTGGCACCGACTGATTCGCCCGTGGGTAAATCACCTGGTGGCCTGCGCCTGCGGATTGCCATTAAGTACCGGGCTGGTCGCCAGCGATGACACGTTGCTATTGGCCCCGCTGGAGCAAGCCACCGCCCAGGAACTCCTCGGCAACCTGCTGCTCGCGTGGAAAACCGGCATGAGCGAGCCACTGCCGATTGCCGTCAAAACAGCCTTCGCCTGGCTCGGCCAAACCGACCCGGCCAAAGCGCAAGCTGCCGCCAGCAAAGCCTACGAAGGCGACGGCCAAACCACCGACGGCGAGCGCCGTGAAAGCCCCGCGCTCACCCGCCAGTTCCCCGACTACGCCGCGCTGATGGCCAACGAAGAGTTTGAAGGCTGGTGCGAAACGCTCTATCGACCATTGATCAACGCCCCCTGGCGATCACTCACCCGTGCGGAGGCCAGCGCATGAGCGACACAAAACCCCTGGCCCTGGCCTTCCCGCTCAAGGGCAGCCAACTGATCGAAGCCAGCGCCGGTACAGGCAAGACCTTCACCATCTCGGCGCTCTACCTGCGCCTGGTACTCGGCCACGGCGGTGACGAATCGGGTTTCGGCCGTGAGTTGCTGCCGCCACAAATCCTCGTCGTAACGTTCACCGACGCCGCCACCAAAGAGCTGCGTGAACGTATCCGCATCCGCCTGGCAGAAGCCGCGCGGTTTTTCCGCGAAGAAATCGAAGAACCCGACGCGTTGATCGCCGAACTGCGCGACCAATACAGCCGCGAACAATGGCCCGGCTGCGCCAACCGCCTGGACATCGCCGCACAATGGATGGACGAAGCCGCTGTCTCGACCATCCACAGTTGGTGCCAGCGCATGCTGCGCGAACACGCCTTCGACAGCGGCAGCCTGTTCACCCAGACCCTGGAGACCGACCACAGCGACCTGCTTGGCGAAGTGCTACGCGACTACTGGCGACTGTTCTGCTACCCGATGCACGACGATGCGCTGAACTGGGTGCGCAACAATTGGGGCGGCCCGGCAGCGCTGATGCCACGGGTACGCGCGCTGTTCGGCAGCGAACGGCCCACCGACGAAACCCGTGAACCCGCCGAGCTGATCAACGCCTGCCTGCAAGAGCGCCGCCAAGCCCTCGTTGCGCTCAAAGCGCCCTGGCAGCAATGGGCACAAGAGCTACGCAATATCTGCCTCCAGGCCGTCGCCGCCAAAGCCGTCGATGGCCGCAAGATGCAACCTCGTTACTTCGAACCGTGGTTCGAAAAAATCAGTGCCTGGGCCGCTGACGAATCCCTCGAACAACTGGACATCGGCACCGGCTTCACCCGGCTGACGCCCGACGGCATGGCCGAAGCCTGGAAAGGCGAGCCGCCGCGCCACCCTGGAATCGACGCCATGGCCGGTCTAAAGGCCAGTCTCGACGCCCTGCCAACGCCTGATGCGGCCGTGCTGCAACACGCCGCCGGCTGGGTAGGAAAACGCTTCGAAGAAGAAAAACGCCGCCGCGCCGAAATGGGCTTCGACGACATGCTGATCCGCCTAAATGCCGCGCTACAGGCCGACGGCGGCGAGCGCTTGGCCAGTGTGATCCGCGAGCAATTCCCGGTCGCCTTGATCGATGAATTCCAGGACACCGACCCGGTGCAATACAGCATCTTCGACAGCATCTACCGCATCGAAGAAAACCACCTGGATAGTGGCCTGTTCCTGATCGGCGACCCGAAGCAGGCGATCTACGCGTTCCGTGGCGCCGACATTTACACCTACCTGCGCGCGCGCCAATCCACCACCGGCCGCCATCACACTTTGGGCACCAACTTCCGTTCGAGCCACGCCATGGTCGAGGCGGTAAACCATGTGTTCCAGCGCGCAGAAAAAGGCCGTGGCGCATTCCTGTTCCGCGAGCCCGACGGTACGAATCCGGTGCCGTTTCAGTCGGTATTGTCCCAGGGCCGCAAGGAACAACTGCAGGTCAACGGTCAGACGTTGCCCGCGCTGAACCTCTGGCACCTGCCCACCGACCAGCCGATCTCCGGCGTGCTTTACCGACAACAGCTGGCAGCTTCGTGCGCAAGCCAAATCGTCGCCTTACTCAACGGCGGCCAACAGGGGACTGCGGGATTCCTGAGCAAAGACGATAGCTTCAAAGGCGTGCTGCCGTCAGACATCGCCATCCTGGTGCGCGACGGCAAGGAGGCCCAGGCCGTGCGCGGTGAGCTGGCTGCCCGTGGTGTGCGTAGCGTGTACCTGTCCGACAAGGACTCGGTGTTCGCCGCCCAGGAAGCCCACGACCTGCTGGCCTGGCTCAAGGCCTGCGCCGAGCCGGACGTCGAGCGCCCGCTGCGCGCCGCCCTGGCCTGCGTCACCCTGAACCTGTCGCTGCCGGAATTGGAACGTCTGAACCAGGACGAACTGGCGTGGGAAAAACGCGTGATGCAGTTCCGCGACTACCGCACGATCTGGCGCACCCAAGGCGTGCTGCCGATGCTGCGGCGCCTGCTGCACGACTTCAAATTGCCGCAAACCCTGATCACTCGCAGCGATGGCGAACGGGTACTGACCAACCTGCTGCACCTCTCGGAATTGCTGCAGCAGGCAGCGGCAGAGCTGGACGGCGAGCAGGCACTGATTCGCCACCTGGCTGAACATCTCGCGCTCTCCGGGCAGGCCGGCGAAGAGCAGATCCTGCGGCTTGAAAGCGATGAGCAATTAGTCAAAGTGGTGACGATCCACAAGTCCAAGGGCTTGGAGTACGACCTGGTTTTCCTGCCATTCATCTGCTCGGCAAAACCGGTAGACGGCAGCCGCTTGCCGTTGCATTACCACGATGCAAACGGCAAATCCCAAGTCAGCCTCAAGCCTACCGCCGAGTTGATCGCCCAAGCCGACGATGAACGCCTGGCCGAAGACTTGCGTCTGTTTTACGTGGCACTGACCCGCGCCAAACATGCCTGCTGGCTGGGCATCGCCGACCTGAAGCGCGGCAATAACAACAGCTCGGTGTTGCACCTGTCGGCCCTGGGCTACTTGCTCGGCGGCGGTACTTCACTGGGCGAATCCACCGGCCTCACCCGCTGGCTGCTCGATTTGCAGGAAGGTTGCGCGGCGCTGCATTACGCAGAAATACCCGAGGCCGATGCGGTTGTATTCCACCCGCCGCGCAACGAAGCCACCTTGCTCGCGCCGCTGCTGCCCAAACGCAAGGCGGCAGAAAACTGGTGGATCGCGTCCTACAGCGCCCTGCGCATCGGCGAAAGCATGAGCGCCGCGAGCCTCGAAGCGCCGGAAAGCCCACAAGCGCAGAAACTGTTCGACGACGAACGCCTCGACCCGGATGCCCCGCGCGAAGTCCCGGCATCCGGCGGCGATATTCACCGTTTCCCACGCGGGCCGAACCCCGGCACCTTCCTCCATGGGCTGCTGGAATGGGCGGGCGGCGAAGGCTTCAATGTCACCCCTGACGCCATCGAAGATGCGGTCGCCCGCCGCTGCAACCGACGCGGTTGGGAAGGCTGGATCGGCACCCTCGGCGGTTGGCTTGGGCACCTGTTGCAAGCCCGGTTGCCGCTGGGCAATGGGCAAATGGCCCTCAGCGAGTTGCTGCAGTACCAGATCGAAATGGAGTTCTGGTTCGCCAGCCACAAGGTCGATGTCCTCGCGCTCGACAAACTGGTGTGCCAGCACACACACAATGGCGTATCGCGCGTGGCCGCCGAACCGGTGTTGCTCAACGGCATGTTCAAGGGCTTTATCGACCTGACCTTCGAACACGAAGGCCGCTACTACGTAGCCGACTACAAATCCAACTGGCTCGGTCCCGACGATTCGGCCTACACGCAACAGGCCATGGAACTGTCGATCCTCGACCATCGTTACGACCTGCAATACGTACTTTACCTGCTGGCCCTGCATCGCCAGCTCAAGGCTAGACTGCCGGATTACGACTACGACCGCCACGTCGGCGGTGCGTTGTACCTGTTCCTGCGCGGCACCCATTCCGCGAGCCAGGGCGCGTATTTCACCCGGCCACCCCGGGAACTGATCGAAAGCCTGGACCTACTGTTCCAGGGCAAACCGCTACCACCCAAGGCCGAGCCCGCCTGGGAACAAGGAGTGTTGCTATGAGCCTGTCGCCGTTACCGCTCGAGGAACTGACGCCTCTGAGCCGCGCCGCCGACCTGGTGCAATTGCTCGATCTCTGGGTGCAGCGCGGCTGGTTGCGGGCATTGGATAAAGCCTTTGTCGGCTTCCTCCACGAGCTAGATCCGCAGGCTGATCCATTGGTGCTGCTGGCCGCTGCCCTGACCAGCCACCAACTGGGCCACGGCCACGTGTGCCTGGACCTGTTCGAAACTCTCAAGGCCCCCGATTTCGCGCTGTCGCTACCGCCCGAAGGCGATGCGCAAACCGGGGCCATGCTGCTGCCATCGCAATTGCTTGAAGGCCTGGACGGCGCCCATTGGTGCCACGCCCTGGCCGAGAGCCGTCTGGTGGCACTGGCCGTCGATGGCAGTGAAGACGCGCAAGGCCGGCCACTGGTGCTGTCGGGCAAGCGTTTGTATTTGCGCCGCTACTGGACCTATGAACGGCGCATCGACACTGCCCTGCGATTGCGACTCGCCACCCGCGAAAGCGTTGCCGATGATCTGCCTGAACGCCTGAATCGCTTGTTCGACCAAGCCCCGCCGGACGGCGTCGTCGACTGGCAAAAACTCGCCTGCGCCCTGGCCACCCGTGGTGCATTCAGCATCGTCACCGGCGGCCCCGGCACCGGCAAGACCACCACGGTGGTGCGCTTGCTCGCGTTATTGCAGGCGCCAGCGGTGGAGAACGGCAGCGCATTGCGTATCCGTCTGGCAGCGCCCACCGGCAAGGCGGCCGCACGCTTGACCGAGTCCATCAGCCAGCAAGTGCTGTCGCTGAAAGTGCCTGACGCGGTGAAGGAAAAAATCCCGACCCAGGTCACCACCGTCCACCGTTTGCTGGGCAGTCGGCCTGGCACTCGACACTTCCGGCATCACATTGGCAATCCGTTGCCCCTGGATGTATTGGTAGTGGACGAAGCCTCGATGATCGACCTGGAAATGATGGCCAATCTGCTGGACGCTTTGCCGCCTCACGCCCGTTTGGTGCTGTTGGGTGACAAGGATCAGTTGGCCTCGGTTGAAGCCGGCGCGGTGCTGGGGGATTTGTGCCGCGACGCCGAAGCCGGTTTCTACAGCCCGCAAACCCGTCAGTGGCTGCAACAGGTCAGCGGCGAAGACCTTGGCGCCAGCGGCCTGCAGGAAGACCTCGACGGTAGTCATCCATTGGCGCAACAAGTGGTAATGCTGCGTTACTCGCGCCGTTTCGGCGAAGGCAGCGGCATTGGCCAACTCGCCCGCTGGGTCAACCAGCAAAACGCTGAGCAGGCCCGCAAACTGCTGGCCGCCCGTAGCCACGCCGACCTGTTTTGCGTCAGCCTCAAGGGCGAGCACGACCATGCCCTGGAGCGCCTGGTGCTCGACGGGCACGGCGACGGTGCCCACGGTTACCGGTATTACCTGAAGTTGCTACAGACCGCTCGCCCATCCCTCGACACGCCCCGGGATGACGAAGCCTGGACCCACTGGGCGCAAAAACTGCTGAAAGCCTTCGACGCATTCCAGCTGCTCTGCGCTGTACGCAAAGGCCCGTGGGGTGTCGAGGGCTTGAACCTGCGCATCACCGCCGCGCTGCTCAGGGCGCGGCTGATCGACAGCGACCAGCAATGGTACGAAGGGCGACCGGTTTTGATGACCCGCAACGATTACGGCCTGGGCCTGATGAACGGCGATATCGGCATCGCCCTGAAACTGCCCGAAAGTGATGGCGGGCCGCAGGTGCTGCGTGTGGCGTTCCCGCGCAACGATGGCCAGGGCGGTGTGCGTTTTGTGCTGCCCAGCCGGCTCAACGATGTGGAAACGGTGTACGCAATGACGGTGCACAAATCCCAGGGCTCGGAGTTCACCCACACTGCGCTGATCCTGCCGGACGCCTTGAACCCGGTGCTCACCAAAGAGTTGATCTACACCGGCATCACCCGCGCCAAGGACTGGTTCAGCCTGATCGAACCCCGGGGCGGCGTGTTCGAAGAGGCGGTGCGCCGCAAGGTGAAGCGCTTGAGTGGGCTGATGTTGGAGCTGGGTACGTGATTGATGAAAAAACTGACCAATGGGTCATCACTCTTTTCCGATCCATGCGTATGATTTTTCTGAAAAAATAGCGGAATTCCCCGAGGTGTCGCCTCGCGGGGTTTTCCGCCGTTGTGCTATCGTTGCGGCATCATCCCGAGAAGATCAAAGAGAATCGCTGCATGAACGTGGCTGTCTCGCCCACAGAGCGGAGTTTGAGCTGGAGACGAATGCTGCTGTTGGCGCTTCTGTGGGGGTTCTTGCCTCCAGCTTTTGCCGAGCCGCCTGCCGGCATGGCCGATCAGCGGGCCAAGGCCGTGACCCAAGTAGTCCTGGGAATTCTCAGTTACGCCCGCTGGCCGGTAGAACCTGCGCAACTGCGCTTGTGCATCGTCGGGCCGACCCAATACACCGATGACCTGGTCAAAGGCACCACCCAGGCCACCGGGCGTCCGGTGGTGGTGCAGCGTTTGCTGGCCGACCATCCTGGCATCGGTAATGCCTGCGACGCCGTGTACATCGGCCGATTGACCGGTGACGAGCGCAGCCGCCTGTTTGCGGCGCTGGTCGGCCATCCGGTGCTCAGCATCAGCGAAGGCGGTGACCAATGCACCGTGGGCAGCCTTTTCTGCCTGCGGGTGGGCGATGAGCAGGTATCGTTCGAGGTCAACCTCGACTCCGTCGCCCGCAGCGGTGTGCGCATTCATCCAAGCGTACTGCAACTGTCCCGCCGAAGAGCGCCGGGGTCATGAGTTTCGGTAAAGGGCCGGTGCGCCCAACCCTGCGTTCGGTGATCGGGCGCGGGCACCTGAGCCTGGCGCTGATGGCGGTGACTATGGCCAGTATCTCCCTGACCCTGCTCGGTGTGCTGGCGCTGCGGGTGTACGCCGACCACAACCTGCAGTTGATCGCCCGTTCCATCAACTACACCGTGGAAGCGGCTGTGGTGTTCAACGACAGCGCGGCGGCCACCGAAGCGTTGGCCGTGATCGCCTCGGAGGAAGAGGTGGCCGAGGCCGAAGTCTTCAACGTCGACGGCAAGCAACTGGCCCATTGGGAGCGCCCGGAAACCGGGATGCTGTCGATGATTGAGTTGCAGTTGGCACATGCCCTGCTCGAACAGCCCATCACCCAGCCGATCCTGCACCAGGGTCAAGTGATCGGCAGCGTGCACCTGACGGGCCATGGCGGCAGCCTGTTGCGCTTCCTGCTCAGCGGCCTGGCCGGGATTTTGGTGTGCACCGCCCTCAGCGCCTGGGTCGCGTTGTACCTGGCAAGGCGTCTGTTGCGCGGCATCACCGGGCCGTTACACAGCCTGGCCTCGGTGGCCCACGCTGCCCGCAGCGAGCGGGCGTTTGACCGGCGCGTACCACCGGCGAAAATCGCCGAACTCGACAGCCTGGGCAACGACTTCAACGCCTTGCTCGACGAGCTGGAAGCCTGGCAGACCCACCTGCAAAGCGAAAACGAAACCCTCGCCCACCAGGCTAGCCACGACAGCCTGACCGGGCTGCCCAACCGGGCTTTCTTTGAAGGACGATTGATCCGCGCGTTGCGCAGCGCCGCCAAGCTCAACGAAAAAGTCGCGGTACTGTTCCTCGACAGCGACCGTTTCAAAGACATCAACGACAGCTACGGCCATGCTGCGGGCGATGCGGTGTTGGTGGCGGTGGCAACGCGCATTCGTGCCCAACTGCGGGAAAACGACCTGGTGGCACGCCTGGGCGGCGATGAATTTGCGATCCTGCTGTCGCCCTTGCACAAGCTTGAGGACGCTCAGCGCATCGCCGACAAAATCATCGCCAGCATGGACGCCCCGATTCCTCTACCCGGCGACACCCACGTATTGACCTCACTCAGTATCGGCATAGCCGTCTACCCTGATCATGGCGCCACCCCGGGCAGCTTGCTCAACGCCGCCGACACGGCGATGTACCAGGCCAAACGGCTTTCCCAGGGTGGCCAGCAAACGGCGGAGTCGGAGCACCCCGCCGCCAACGTTTAACACAGGAGTTGACCCCTTGTTCTCGACCGCACGCTTTTTGTTTATCACCTTGCTCGTGGCCTTGCTCGCCCTGAGTGGCTGCCAGACACCGCCGCCCAAAGGCCTGACACCGGCGCAAATCGCCGTGCTCAAACAGCAAGGCTTTGAGTTGACTGATGATGGTTGGGCCTTCGGCCTGTCGGGCAAGGTGCTGTTTGGCAGCGACGTCGAAAACCTGAATGCGCCCAGCACCGAGATCGTCCAGCGCATCGGCAAGGCGCTGTTGGGCGTGGGCATTGAGCGCGTGCGAGTCGACGGCCACACCGACGCCTCGGGCAAGGAAACCTACAACCAGCAACTGTCCCTGCGCCGGGCAAAAAGCGTGGCCAACGTGCTGACCAGCGTCGGAATGAAAGAAGAAAACGTACAACTGCGTGGGCTGGGCAGCAGCGAACCGGTGACATCCAACGAAACGGCGGCGGGGCGCACTGAGAATCGCCGGGTGTCGATTGTGGTGATTGCTGACTAAGCTGACGCCCTCGTTCGCCCTATGGAATGCGTTCAAAAATGTGGGAGCGGGCTTGCTCGCGAAATCGGTGTGTCAGCCAATGCATATTTGACTGATCCACCGCCTTCGCGAGCAAGCCCGCTCCCACATTTTACTTACGGTGTGTTTGATCTCGCGTTTGCTTAACCACTCGGCAGCATGGCTTTGGTCAGGTCATCAACCACCGCCTTCCCCATCTCACACAGATAATGCGCGGCCCACGCGTATTGCTCACCCCGCACATCCATGGCAGCTTCCATTGCGAGTTTTTTGGAGTAGTAAAGCAGCGTTGAGGCATGCTCCAGCGCTTCGCCAATGGGCATGCCAGCGTTGACGCGGAACAGGGGTTTGTTGTTTTCACCGTAGTCGCCAAAGGTGACGACGCCGAGGGTAATGACTGAAGACAGTGGGGGATCGGGGACGATTTTGGTCATGATGATTGCTCTCTGCTGAAGTAGAGGCCACCACATCACATCGCTAAACATGAAGAGGGTGGCAGCTGTGTGCAGGTTAGCGATCCGGGCCAGAGAGCGCCCCGGGTAGACTCGAAGGTCTCCCGCACACAGCCGCCATAAAACGCTAAAAGCAGGCAAGCGCCGGCTAATATTGTTGAGGGCGGTGTTACTTCTGAAGCCTGGATCGCTAAACCCGGTCGCTGATGTGCAGCGACACCGGGAGGCTAGAGATCCAAACAGTAAGGCGCAATAGGGTGGAGATTCTCTAGGAATCGTCCTGCAATTTAAAGGGAATCGTCGTTGATGGCCCTTTAATCCGCAAACCTCATCTCCCGCGTTTCCCCCATCAACAACGGCTGATTCTGCTCCGTCACCTCACGGATGTAATCCCACAGCAGAGTGATCCGTTTCAACTTTCTCAAATCCTCGCGGCAGTACATCCAGAACTGCCGCGTGATATTGATCTCCTTGCCCAGCACCGGCAGCAACCGCGGATCCTGCGCCGCCAAAAAACACGGCAAGATCGCCAATGATCGCCCTTGCTGCGCCGCCACGTACTGCGCGATCACGCTGGTACTGCGCAAACTCGCGCTGGCACCCGGCACCACGTTGGCCAGGTACAGCAGCTCTGAACTGAACGCCAAGTCATCCACGTAGCTGATAAACGGATGTTCGACCAAATCCGCTGCCCGGCGAATGGGCGGATGCTGGTCCAGATACTCCTGTGTCGCATACAGCTGCAACTTGTAGTCGCACAGTTTGCAGCACACGTAGGGCCCGTGTTCCGGGCGCTCCAGGGCGATGACGATATCCGCCTCGCGCTTGGACAGGCTGATGAAGTGGGGCAGGGGCAGGATGTCCACCGAGATCGCCGGGTAGGTGTCGACGAAGTGGCTCAGTTGCGGGGTGACGAAGAAGCTGCCGAAACCTTCGGTGCAGCCCATGCGCACGTGGCCGGACAGCGCCACGCCAGAGCCGGAAACTTGTTCGCAGGCCATGTGCAAGGTGCTTTCGATGGACTCGGCGTAGCCCAGCAAACGTTGGCCTTCGGTGGTCAATACGAAGCCGTTGGTCCGGGATTTTTCAAACAGCAGAGTGCCCAAAGAGCCTTCAAGCGAACTGATGCGCCGCGACACGGTGGTGTAGTCCACCGCTAGGCGCTTGGCCGCGACGCTGGCCTTGCGGGTGCGGGCAACTTCGAGGAAAAACTTCAGGTCATCCCAGTTCAGGGAGCCTAGCGACGTGATGTTTTTTTGCATATTGGACCGGCTTTTATGTGCGTTCTTATTAGAAGTTTGCACATCTATACTCCAAAAACAGTCCGAACGCCTCATCCTCAAGGCGATTCAACGCCTTGGTTCTCTGCATACCTATAAGAATTGGAGACCACATGAACGCATCTGCCGATATTTCCGTGCAACAGGTCAAGCTGCTGATCAACGGCGAGTGGGTCGAGTCCAAGACCACCGAATGGCAAGACATCGTCAACCCGGCCACCCAGCAAGTGCTGGCGCGTGTACCGTTTTCCACCCCCGAAGAAGTCAACGCTGCCATCGACGCTGCCCATCGCGCCTTCCAGACCTGGAAGCTGACGCCGATCGGTGCGCGCATGCGCATCATGCTCAAGCTGCAAGCCTTGATCCGCGAGCACTCCAAGCGCATCGCCGTGGTGCTGAGCGCCGAGCAGGGCAAGACCATTGCCGACGCCGAAGGCGACATTTTCCGTGGCCTGGAAGTGGTCGAGCATGCGTGCTCCATCGGTACCTTGCAGATGGGCGAATTCGCTGAAAACGTCGCCGGTGGTGTGGATACCTACACCCTGCGCCAGCCGATCGGCGTGTGCGCCGGCATCACCCCGTTCAACTTCCCGGCGATGATTCCGCTGTGGATGTTCCCGATGGCGATTGCCTGCGGTAACACTTTCGTACTCAAGCCGTCGGAGCAGGACCCGCTGTCGACCGTGCTGCTGGTTGAACTGGCGGTCGAAGCCGGCGTACCAGCCGGTGTGCTGAACGTGGTTCACGGCGGCAAGGATGTGGTGGATGCACTGTGCACCCACAAAGACATCAAGGCTGTGTCCTTCGTCGGTTCGACCGCCGTCGGTACCCACGTCTACGACCTGGCCGGCAAACACGGCAAGCGCGTGCAGTCGATGATGGGCGCCAAAAACCACGCCGTGGTACTGCCGGACGCCAATCGCGAGCAAACCCTCAACGCCCTGGTAGGTGCCGGTTTCGGTGCGGCCGGTCAGCGTTGCATGGCGACTTCCGTGGTGGTGCTGGTGGGTGCGGCCAAGCAATGGCTGCCAGACCTCAAGGCCCTGGCGCAAAAACTTAAGGTGAACGCTGGCAGCGAAGCCGGCACCGATGTGGGCCCGGTGATCTCCAAACGCGCCAAGGCACGCATCCTCGACCTGATCGAAAGCGGCGTAAAAGAAGGCGCCAAGCTGGAACTGGATGGCCGCGGCATCAAGGTGCCGGGTTTTGAAGACGGCAACTTCGTCGGCCCGACCCTGTTCTCTGGCGTGACCACCGACATGCAGATCTACACCCAGGAGATCTTCGGCCCGGTGCTGGTGGTGCTGGAAGTCGACACCCTCGACCAAGCCATCGCGCTGGTCAACGCCAACCCGTTCGGCAACGGCACTGGCCTGTTCACCCAGAGCGGTGCGGCGGCGCGTAAATTCCAGAGCGAAATCGACGTGGGCCAGGTCGGCATCAACATCCCGATCCCGGTGCCGGTGCCGTTCTTCAGCTTCACCGGTTCCCGTGGTTCGAAACTCGGCGATTTGGGCCCGTATGGCAAGCAAGTGGTGCAGTTCTACACCCAGACCAAAACCGTCACCAGCCGCTGGTTCGACGATGACAGCGTCAATGATGGCGTCAACACCACCATCAACCTGCGCTGACCGAGGAGACGACCATGAAGATTGCATTTATTGGCCTGGGCAACATGGGTGCGCCAATGGCGCGCAACCTGATCAAGGCCGGCCACGCGCTGAACCTGTTCGACCTGAACCAGACCGTGCTCAAGGAACTTGCCGAACTGGGCGGCACCATCAGCGCCTCACCGCGTGCGGCAGCAGAAGGCGCCGAGCTGGTGGTGACCATGCTTCCGGCTGCGGCCCATGTGCGCAGCGTGTGGCTGGGTGAAGACGGCGTGCTCGCTGGCATCGGCAAAGGCGTGCCGGCGGTTGATTGCAGCACCATCGACCCGCAAACCGCCCGCGACGTGGCAGCTGCGGCGGCGAAACACGGTGTGGTGATGGCCGACGCCCCGGTGTCCGGCGGCACTGGCGGCGCCCAGGCCGGGACGTTGACCTTCATGGTCGGCGCCCCCCCGGAACTGTTCGCCACCCTGCAACCGGTTCTGGCGCAGATGGGCCGTAACATCGTCCATTGCGGCGAAGTCGGCACCGGGCAAATCGCCAAGATTTGCAACAACCTGCTGCTGGGCATCACCATGGTCGGCGTCAGTGAAGCCATGGCCCTGGGCGACGCGCTGGGCATCGACACGCAAGTGTTGGCGGGGATTATCAACAGCTCCACCGGGCGTTGCTGGAGTTCGGACACCTACAACCCGTGGCCCGGGATTATTGAAACGGCGCCGTCGTCCCGAGGTTATACCGGTGGGTTTGGTGCCGAACTGATGCTCAAGGATTTGGGGCTGGCCACTGAAGCGGCACGCCAGGCGCACCAGCCGGTGATCCTCGGCGCCGTTGCGCAGCAGTTGTATCAATCGATGAGCCAGCGTGGGGAAGGCGGCAAGGACTTTTCGGCGATCATCAACAGCTATCGCAAGCCCCAATAGGGGATTTTCCGGGAACTGTGGCGAGGGGGCTTGTCCCCCGTTGGGCTGCGCAGCGGCCCCAAAAAAGCGGGAGCGCTACGCACTCCAACGGGGGACAAGCTCCCTCGCCACAATGGCTGTCAGGCAAACACAAAATACTTACGCACGGTCTCCACCACTTCCCACGTTCCCTTCATCCCCGGTTCCACCACAAAGATATCCCCAGCCCGCAAATGGATCGGCTCCAGGCCGTCCGGGGTGATCACGCAATAGCCTTCCTGGAAGTGGCAGTATTCCCACTTCACGTACTCCACCCGCCATTTGCCCGGGGTGCAGATCCAGGTGCCCATGATCTTGCTGCCGTCTTCGCTGGTGTAGGCGTTGAGGTTGACGGTGTGCGGGTCGCCTTCGAGTTTTTCCCATTTGCAGGCGTCCAGCACCGGCAGTGGGTGGGTGTCGCGCAGTACGGTGATCGGCTTGGACATGATGATTCCGAGGCAGTGGAAGGGAAGTCCGAACCCTATCGCCTCGGGCTGCCTGCCAGTGGTCTGAACTCGACATCGGGATGCCCAGAAGCGCAGGCAGTTGGTGATCTTCGCCACCACGCCAATCCCTGTAGGAGCTGGCTTGCCAGCGATGATCGTTAACGATAACGCGTACATTCTGGTTTGGCGCGGCGCCCTTGAGTTCTTTGCTGGCAAGCCAGCTCCTACAGGGGGACGTGCCAGGCCAGGTAATTTTGAAACATCCAATCACCAATCAGCCATTTCCTCGCAGTAAGTGCGAAAGATTTCCTGCTTTGCGCTGGAATTCGCAAGAATATTTACAGCAGGCCCTCGTATCATTCACCCCAGTAACGACCGAGAGCCTTGAAATGAATCCAATAAAAACGTGGTGGGACATCAGCCCGCCCCTGAGTACCGCGACCCCGACCTGGCCGGGGGATACGCCGTTTCAGGAAGAGCGCGTGTGGCAGTTCGGCCCCGAGTGCCCGGTGAATGTCGGGCGCATCACGCTGTCGCCGCACACCGGCGCCCATGTGGACGCGCCGTTGCACTACAGCGCTGACGGTGCGCCGATCGGTGAAGTGTCCCTGGATGTGTACATGGGCCCGTGCCGGGTGCTGCATTGCCTGGGCAGCGGCGCACTGGTGCAGCCGCATCAGTTGGAAGGTCGCCTGGAGCACCTGCCGGAGCGTGTGCTGTTGCGCACTTATCAACAGGCGCCGCTGGATACCTGGGATTCGAATTTCACCGCCGTCGCGCCGCAAACCATCGAGCTGCTGGCCGGCCTCGGTGTGCGCCTGATCGGTATCGACACGCCGTCCCTGGACCCGCAGCAGTCCAAGACCATGGATTCCCACAACGCCGTCGCCCGTCATGGCATGGCGATTCTCGAAGGCATCGTCCTCGACGACGTGCCGCAGGGCGATTACGAGTTGATCGCGCTGCCGCTGCGTTTTGCCAACCTCGATGCCAGCCCGGTACGAGCCATCCTCCGCCCGCTCAAGGAGCCCACGCGATGAGCCAGTGTCCTTTCTCCCCTGACTACCAGCCGCCGGAAGAATGGCATAACGCCGAGCTGAATTTTTCCGAGTCCATGAGCTACGGCGACTACCTGGACCTGGGCAAAGTGCTCAGCGCCCAGCACCCGCTGTCGCCGGACCACAACGAGATGCTGTTCATCATCCAGCACCAGACCTCGGAGCTGTGGATGAAACTGATGCTCCACGAACTCAAGGCCGCCCGCGAACACGTGCGCCTGGGTGAGTTGCCGCCGGCGTTCAAGATGCTGGCGCGGGTGTCGCGGATCTTTGACCAACTGGTGCACGCCTGGGCGGTGCTGGCGACCATGACGCCATCGGAGTACAAGTCGATTCGCCCGTACCTGGGCCAGTCGTCGGGCTTCCAGTCGTTCCAGTACCGGGAAATCGAATTCATCCTCGGCAACAAAAGCGCGGCGCTGTTGCGGCCTCACGCCCATCGCCCGGAGTTGTTGAAGGAGCTGCAGGTGGCGATTGCCACGCCGTCGCTGTATGACGAGGCGATCAACCTGATGGTCAAGGCCGGGCTGTCGATCGACCCTAAGCGCGCTGAACGCGACCCCACGGCGCCGACGGTTCACGATGACTCCGTGGAGGCGGCGTGGCGCGAGGTGTATCGCGATCCGAGCCGGTATTGGGACCTGTACCAACTGGCCGAAAAGTTTATCGACCTGGAAGACTCCTTTCGCCAATGGCGCTTTCGCCACGTGACTACGGTGGAGCGGATCATCGGCTTCCAGCCCGGCACCGGCGGTACCGAAGGCGTGGGTTACCTGCGCAAGATGCTCGACACCGTGCTGTTCCCCGAGCTGTGGCGCGTGCGTTCCACGCTGTAATCAAGGCCCAACAAAAAGCCCCGGTACTCATCAGTACCGGGGCTTTTCATTTGGAATACGATCAAAATGTGGGAGCGGGCTTGCTCGCTCCCACATGGGTTATTGCGCTGTTACTGCCTTCGCGTTATTCAAGCGCAACCGGTACGCCACGTAGATAACCCCGACCCAAACCGGAATCGCATACACCGACGCCCGCACACCCGGAATCGCCAGCATCACGCAGATGATCATCAGCATGAACGCCAGGCACAGGTAGTTGCTGAACGGGAACCAGAAGGTCTTGAACGACGGCACCACGCCTTGCTCGCCCATGGCCTTGCGGAACTTGATGTGGGTGAGGCTGATCAGCGCCCAGTTGATCATCAGCGAGGCAACCACCAGCGCGAACAACAGCTCCAGTGCATCGTGCGGTGCGACGTAGTTGATCACCACGCAGAGCAGTGTCACCAGGGCCGAAATGCCCAGGGCACGCAACGGCACGCCTTGCTTGTTCAACTTCATCAGCGCTTTGGGCGCATCGCCTTGCTCGGCCAGGCCGAACAGCATGCGGCTGTTGCAGTACACGCCGCTGTTGTACACCGACAGCGCTGCGGTCAGTACCACGAAGTTGAGGATGTGCGCGGCGGTGTCGTTACCGATCAAGGAAAAGATCTGCACAAACGGGCTGCCGCTGTAGGCATCGCCCGACGCGCCGAGGGTTTGCAGCAGTTGGTCCCATGGGTACAACGACAGCAGCACGGTGAGTGCGCCGACGTAGAAAATCAGGATCCGGTACACCACCTGGTTGATCGCCTTCGGGATCACCTTGCGTGGCTCGCTGGCTTCGGCGGCGGTAATACCCACCAGCTCCAGGCCGCCGAACGAGAACATGATGAACGCCATGGACATCAACAGCCCCATGCCGCCATTGGGGAAGAACCCGCCGTGGCTCCACAGGTTGCTCACCGAGGCTTGCGGGCCGCCGGTGCCGCTGAACAGCAGGTAGCAGCCGAGCACGATCATGCCGACAATCGCCACCACCTTGATGATCGCGAACCAGAACTCGGTCTCACCGAAGAACTTCACGTTCAAGGTGTTGATCAGGTTGACCAGCACAAAGAACACCACCGCACTGACCCAGGTCGGAATCTCCGGCCACCAGAACTGGATGTACTTGCCTACCGCTGTCAGCTCGGCCATGCCCACCAGTACGTAGAGTACCCAGTAGTTCCAGCCGGCAAGGAAGCCTGCGTAACCGCCCCAGTATTTGTGGGCAAAGTGGCTGAAGGAGCCGGCAACTGGTTCCTCCACGATCATCTCGCCCAGCTGGCGCATGATCAGGAACGCGATAAAACCGGCTACCGCATAGCCCAGGATCATCGACGGCCCCGCCGACTTGAGCACGCCTGCCGAGCCGAGGAACAGCCCGGTCCCGATCGCCCCGCCTAAGGCGATCAGCTGAATATGCCGGTTCTTCAGGCCACGTTTGAGGCCTACCGGGTTAACCATGTCATCCGCCATTAACATTCCCTTCTACTTGTTTTTTTCAGGGTTGATCGCACACCGAACCAGCCCCTCATACCGCTGAGGGGTCAGATATTACTCTCGGTAAACTTTTCGTAATACAGCTGAACACCATCAAGTGACTGATCCTGCAGCCATTGCTTGATGGATTCGACCATCGGTGGCGGCCCGCACACGTACATATCCGCCGATTGATCCCGCAATTGTGCCAGGTCGAAATGTTCGGTGAGGTAGCCGCGTTTGCCGGGCCAGTCGGGCGGCGGGTCGCTGAGGACTTCGGTGTAGCGAAAACCCTGGATTTTATCGGCGTAGGCCTGGATGCGGGCGGCCTCGCATAAATCTGCCGCACCGCGTACGCCGTAATACAGGTGCACCGGCTGTTGACAACCGCCGGCTGCCAGTTCATCGAGCATGCCCAGCAGTGCCGATAAGCCAGTGCCGCCGGCTACCAATACCAGCGGTTGGGTGACATGCCTGAGGTAGAACGCACCCAGTGGCGCTTCCAGCAGTAGCTCATCGCCGACCTGGCAGCGTTCGCGGATGTAGTTGCTCATCACGCCATCGGGCAGCAGGCGGATCAGGAACTGCAACTGATTGCCCGGGCGATTGGCGAAGGAGTAGGAGCGCCAACTGTCGGTGCAGGGAATTGACAGCCGGGCGTATTGGCCGGGCAGGAAGTCCAATGGGTTTTCAAGCTGCAGGTGCAGGATCGCCGTGCTGGCCGAAACCTGCTGCACATCGCTCACCGTGCTGCGGATGTGTACCGGCCCCGGTGCGTTGCACAGGCTGGAGTCAAAATCGAAATAAAAGGCTGCATCGGATTTGACCCGGGTCTGGCAGCTGAGCATTTTGCGTTGTTGCAGGTCGAGGCTGGAGAGGGCTTCCTCGTCCACGTAATCCTGGCTGTAGTCACCGGACTCGCAACGGCCCTGGCAGGTGCCGCACACGCCTTCGCGGCAATCGAGCGGGATCTTGATGCCGTTGCGCAATGCCGCGTCCAGCAGGATCTCATTGGCGCCCACCGGGAAAAACAGGGTCTTGCCGTCGGCAAAACTGAAGGCCACTTTGTGATTCATTCGCAGAACTCCGCGAGTTTAATTTTCTATGCCTGCGATTTACTTGTGGCGAGGGAGCTTGCTCCCGCTGGGCTGCGCAGCAGCCCCAAAAAAACTGGGAGCGCTACGCACTCCAGCGGGAGCAAGCTCCCTCGCCACAGGTGTAATGCATCAGCCCACAGGTGTAATGCATCAGCTCACAGGTGATAAAAATCCAGCACCGAGTTGATGGTGTCGTTGAGCAGCAGCGCATGCTTGCGGGTGATCAACCAACTGTCGCCATCGGGCTTGAGGCTGTAAGTGGCGCTGCCATAAAACTGCTCCGACATCGCCAGCCGATAGAACAGCGTGTGCCAGTTCAGCTTCACTTCCAGCAGCCCGTCTGCCTGCTCGGCAATCCGCACGTTATTGATCAAATGCAGCGTCCTCGGCATCGGCGTGGCCGACGCTGCCTTGCCCGTACGCAAGCGAAACACCCGATCCTCCAGCCCCGAACGGTTGGCGTAGTAGATCAGCGACATCTCACGCTTGGGGTCGCGGGTGTAGACGTGTTCCGAGTCCCATTGCGGCAGGTGGAACTCACTCTGCGGGTCGAACAGCTGCACATAGGCGTCCCAATCCTGGGCATCGCACAGCTCGGACTTACGGTAAAAAAACTGCTCGATCCGGTACTGCAATTGCGCATTCATCATTCCACCTCCCGCAGTTTCAAGGCTTGGGCATCGAGCCCGTCCAGCAGGAATTTCTGCCAGTTGCGGTGCTGGTTGACGTACAGCCCTTCGTGGGTGAATTCGGTGCCGGTCATGGCAGGCTGAATGCCGATGGATTCGCTGTTGGGCGTCGGCCCGGTTTCCCAGCGGTGGCTGCCACGGGAGATATCGCTCCAGCGTTCCAGGCGGCCCTGGAAACCGCGCTGGGCTTCGCGAAACTCCACCAGGTCATCCGGCGTACCCATGCCCGAGACGTTGAAGAAATCCTCGAACTGGCGAATGCGGTTCTCACGGTCGGCGTCAGACTCGCCCTTCACCCCCAGGCATTGGCTGATGATCTCGGTCTTGTTCCACGCGATGGGGCGGATGATCCGCAGTTGCGAGCTGATCTGGTCGAGGAAGAACAGGCTTGGGTAGATGTTCAGGTTGCGCAGGCGGTGCATCATCCACTCGGCTTTTTGCTGGCCGTGTTCTTCGATCAGGCGCGGCATGATGGTGGCGTAGCCCGAACGCACGGTCGGGTTGGGCATGTCGCTGAACAACAGGCTGTGCCCATTGTTGAAGGCAAACCAGCCGTCATCGGTGTTCGCGTCGCCGGCGCCGAGCTTGCTGTAGTCCAGTGTCGTGCCCGAGCCAGTGCCGTTTTCCGTGTTGACCTGCTGGCGATGCTGCACCGTGGCCACGTAGTTGTAGTGCACGGTGCTGACGTGATAACCGTCCAGGCCGTTTTCGTTTTGCAGTTTCCAGTTGCCGTCGTAGGTGTAGGCCGACTTGCCCGGCAGCACTTCCAGCTCACCGGTGGCCGACTGGGCGACCATCATGTCGAAGAACACTTTGGCGTCGCCGAGGAAGTCTTCCAGGCTGTTGGTGCCGTTCACGTCCAGGCTGATAAACACAAAGCCCTTGTAGCTCTCGATCCGCGCCTTTTTCAGGCCGCGAGTCGCCTTGTCGAAGCCTTCCGGGTATTCCCCGGGCGCCTTGACCTTCACCAGCCGGCCATCGCTCTTGTAGCACCAGGCGTGGAACGGGCAGGTGAAGGTGGACTGGTTGCCCTTGCCGACCCGCGTCAGGGTGGTGCCGCGATGTTGGCAGGCGTTGATCAGGGCGTTGAGCTGGCCTTCGCCGTCGCGGGTGATGATCATCGGCTGGCGCCCGGCGCGCATCGTCACAAAGTCATGCTTGTTGGCCAATTCGCTTTCGTGACAGGCGTAGATCCAGTTCTTTTCGAAGATCAGCTCCATCTCCAGATCAAACAGCTCAGGCTCGGTGAACATATCCCGGGCGATGCGGAATACTTCATCCACCGGACGAAAGTCCAGGCAGCCTTCGATAAAGCTTTTCCACTGTTCGACGCTTCTTGCACCACTCATGGGAGGCACCTTTTTGATAATGGCTAAACGGGTAGGCCATTAAGAGGCTGCGGCGGGGCGGCGGGCTATCCGGTTAATGGGGGAAGGTGGGCCACTTAGTTGGGCACCAAATACCCACGGCGGTGCAGGGCGGTGGTGGAATGCGCTACTGTCTAGCCAGTTGATTGTCGCAAAAGTGTGCGTCTTATCCACTTAGTCGACGGTTGCTATCCACCCAGTGGTAATCCTGCTGGCGTGGCGTAAAACTTGCTGTTGCTCTACCAGGACGCGCCGTCAGAGCGCGCCGGCCACAATTGCCGTGGGTGCCCCGTGATGAGTAGCAATACACGCGACATACGTATCGAGCGCTTCGACCTTGAAGGCGCCTGCAGCTGGATGTCCGGTATTTGCGGGCCGCACCGGCTGCAAACCGCTACGCCGGAGCGCATCCGCTTTCACCACAGCGCCAATGTGTTCAAGTCCCGCGCCACCACGCTGGGGATTATCGAATACGGCACTGACGTGACCATCGACATCGAAGACGCCGAGCACTTCAGCAGCTACAGCCTGAGCCTGCCGCTGGTGGGCGAGCAGGAACTGAGCAAGAACGGCGAACGGCTCAGCTCCAACCGCGACCAGGGCGTGATCATCTCGCCCAATGAACACCAGGTGCTGGCGATCTCCGGTGACTGCCGCAAGCTGCAAGTGGTGATCACCCGCGCGGCGATGAGCGAATCCCTGGAAGGCTTGCTGCAACGGCCGATTGAGGCGCCGCTGCGCTTTGAATCGGTGATGGACGCAGTGGATGGCGCCTCCGCGTCGTGGTGGCGCATGGCGCGGTATTTCATCGCCGAGCTTGAGCGCAGCAGTGAACTGTATGACCAGGCGGCATTTACCCGGGACCTGGAAAGCTCGCTGATCAAGGGCCTGATCCTGGCCCAGCCGAACAACTATTCCGAAGAACTGCGCGACGTACTGGGCGTGAAGCTGCCGCACTATCTGATCCGTGCCCGGCAGTACATCCACGACAACGCCCGCGAAGCGGTGCACCTGGAGGATTTGGAGGCGGCGGCGGGCGTGTCGCGCTTCAAGCTGTTCGACGCCTTCCGCAAATACTTCGCCCTGTCGCCCATGGCCTACCTGAAGAAATACCGCCTGGGCGCCGTGCGCCAGGAAATCCTCGAACACGGTTCAACCCGTACCATCTCCGAAATCGCCCTGGGCTGGGGTTTTACCCATCTGGGACGATTCTCGGCCGAGTACCGCAAGCTGTTCGACGAATCCCCCAGCCAGACCCTGCAACGCAACGACGCCCGGCGCATGCGTGGTGCTTGAACGATGAACACACTACTCAAAAACGATGGAGATCAAATGTGGGAGCGGGCTCGCTCGCGAATGCGGTGGGTCAGTTGCCAGATGTATTGACTGACCCACCGCATTCGCGAGCAAGCCCGCTCCCACACAAGCCCGCTCCCACATTGGATGTGTGGTGTTCTTTTAGATCAACTCTTCCACCAATTGCAGGCAATGATTAAGCCCCGGCGACTGGTCATTGATCCGCCGGCTGAGAATGATCGGCGAGGTGGCGGTGGCTTCCACCACCGGCGTGTAGCCGATGTCTGCGCGATGCAGCACCTGCACCGAGGCTGGCACCAGCGTCACGCCCATGCCCGCGCCCACCAGGCCGATGGCGGTCTGCAATTCATTGGTCCACTGCGACACCTTCAGGCTCAAGCCGTGGGCGTCGAACAGCGCGATCACATGGTCGGCGTAGCTGGGGCGCGGGTTGCCGGGGTACAGCACGAAAGGTTCGGCGGCCAGTTGCGCCAGGGTGGCCGGGGCGCCCAGCAATGGATGCCCGGCAGGCAGCACCGCCACCAGCCGATCCTCTACCAACACCCGCTGCACAATCGCCGGATCGTCGATGCGAATCCGCCCGAAGCCTACGTCAATCCGCCCGGCCTTGAGCGCTTCGACCTGTTGCAACGTGGTCATCTCGGAAAGGCCCAACTCCAACTCCAGGCCATCGTGGCTGCGCAGCCGGCGAATCAACTCCGGCAGCACGCCATACAGCGTCGACGGCGCAAAACCGATGCCCAGCCAGGTTTTCTGCCCAAGGCCGATGCGTCGCGTGTTGTCGCACACCTTGCCCAGTTGCTCCAGCAGCACATTGGCGTGCTCATAGAAAAACCGCCCGGCCTCGGTCAGGCGCAACGGCCGCCCGCGCTCCAGCAGGACCACGCCCAGTTCGTCTTCCAATTGCTGGATCTGCCGGCTCAACGGCGGCTGGGCAATGTGCAGGCGTTCGGCGGCGCGGGTGAAGTTGAGGGTTTCCCCCAGCACCTGGAAGTAACGCAGATGGCGCAGTTCCATAAGGACTCCATTCATACCTTAAGGGTATTGTTCGAGACCCATTCTATATTGGATGCCAGCAGAGATCAGGAACAGAATCAGGCCAAATCTATAAAGAACCCAACGGGTATTGCCATGCCGATTTGCGCCATCGAGTCGATCGAGACCATCATCGTCGACCTTCCTACCATCCGCCCGCACAAGCTGGCGATGCACACGATGCAGAACCAGACCCTGGTGATCATCCGCGTGCGCTGCGCCGACGGCATCGAAGGCATTGGTGAATCCACCACCATCGGCGGCCTGAGCTACGGCAATGAAAGCCCCGATAGCATCAAGATCAACATCGACCGGCACTTCGCGCCGCTGCTGCTCGGCCAGGACGCCAGCAACATCAACGCCGCCATGTTGCGCCTGGAGCGCAGCATTCGGGGCAACACCTTTGCCAAGTCGGGTATCGAAAGCGCCTTGCTCGATGCACTCGGCAAACGCCTGAATCTGCCGGTCAGCGAATTGCTCGGCGGCCGCGTGCGGGACGCCCTGCCGGTGGCCTGGACCCTGGCCAGCGGCAACACCGAAAAAGACATCGCCGAAGCCGAAAAAATGCTCGACCTGCGACGCCACCGCATCTTCAAATTGAAGATCGGCGCCGGTGAAGTCAGCCAGGATTTGGCCCACGTGATCGCGATCAAAAAAGCCCTGGGCGAGCGCGCCAGCGTGCGCGTCGACGTCAACCAGGCCTGGGACGAAGCCGTGGCCCTGCGCGCCTGCAAGGTGCTGGGCGACAACGGTATCGACCTGATCGAACAGCCGATTTCCCGCAACAACCGTGGCGGCATGGTGCGGCTCAACCTGTCGAGCCCGGCGCCGATCATGGCTGACGAATCCATCGAATGTGTGGAAGACGCCTTCAACCTGGCCCGTGAAGGCGCGGCCTCGGTGTTCGCCCTGAAAATCGCAAAAAACGGCGGCCCGCGCGCGGTATTGCGTACCGCAGCAATTGCCGAAGCGGCGGGCATCGGCCTGTACGGCGGCACCATGCTTGAAGGCGGTATCGGCACCCTGGCCTCGGCCCATGCCTTCCTCACCTTGAACAAACTGGCGTGGGACACCGAGCTGTTCGGCCCGCTGCTGCTCACCGAAGACATCCTCGCCGAGCCGCTGGTGTACCGCGATTTCCACCTGCATGTTTCCACCGCTCCGGGCCTGGGCCTGGCCATCGATGAAGAGCGCCTGGCGTTCTTCCGTCGCGACAAATAACCAGAGGACACCTGCGATGTTGTTCCACGTAAAAATGACCGTGAACCTGCCCGTCGACATGAACCCCGAGCGTGCTGCTGGCCTCAAGGCTGAAGAAAAAGCCTTCTCGCAGCGGCTGCAAGAGCAAGGCAAGTGGCGCCACCTGTGGCGCATCGCCGGGCTGTATGCCAACTACAGCGTGTTCGATGTCGACAGCGTGCAGGAACTGCATGACCTGTTGATGCAATTGCCGCTTTATCCTTACATGGCCATCGAAGTGAATGCCCTGTGCCGGCATCCGTCGTCGATCCGTGAGGATGATCGCTGAGTCTGTTTTTTCACCTAATAATTACAAGATGAGGATTGCACCATGTCCATCCGACTTTCCCAGACTGCTCACGCCCAACAGTTTCTCGAAGAAGCCAGCGGCAACCTTAACGACGGCGGCAACCCACGGACCAAGGCGCTGATCTACCGGATCCTGCGGGACACGGTCAACATCATCGAAGACCTGGAAGTGACTCCGGAAGAGTTCTGGAAGGCGGTCAACTACCTCAACGAACTGGGCAAGAACCAGGAAGCCGGGTTGCTCGCCGCAGGCCTGGGCCTGGAGCATTACCTGGACATGCTGATGGACGCGGCGGACGAGGAAGCCGGCAAATCCGGCGGCACCCCGCGCACCATCGAAGGCCCGTTGTATGTGGCCGGTGCGCCGCTGTCCAAATACGAAGCGCGGCTGGATGACGGCCTCGATCCGGGTGTGCCGCTGTTCATGCAGGGCCAGGTGCGCGACACCAACGGCAAGCCGTTGGCGGGGGCGATTGTCGATGTGTGGCAGGCCAATACCGGCGGCACGTATTCGTGGTTTGACGGCACGCAGTCGGAGTTCAACCTGCGTCGGCGGATCGAGACCGATGCCCAGGGCAACTATCGTTTCCGTAGCATCGTACCGTCCGGGTATGGCTGCCCGCCGACCGGGCCGACCCAGCAGTTGCTGGACCAGTTGGGGCGCCATGGCCAGCGGCCGGCGCATATCCACTTCTTCATCTCGGCGCCGGGGCATCGGCACCTGACCACGCAGATCAACCTGTCGGATGATCCGTACCTGCATGATGATTTTGCCTATGCGACGCGCGATGAGTTGATCGCCGAAATTCGCTTCAGCGAGGACGCGAACCTGGCGAAGGAGTTTGGAGTGGAAGGGCCGTTTGCCCAGATTGATTTTGACTTTGAGTTGCAGTCGGCGGCGGCGCCGGTAGAGCAGAAGCGTATGCAGCGAGTGCGTGCACTCGAAGACTGAACGCGGTAAAAAAATGTGGGAGCGGGCTTGCTCGCGAATGCGGTGGATCAGTCAATATTTCCGGTGACTGACACTCCGCCTTCGCGAGCAAGCCCGCTCCCACATTGGATCTGTATCGTTTGGCCTACTTGCGAACAACCAGGTCGAGCAAATCATCCCGATCCTTGATCTTCTGCAACACAATCTCCGACCGAATATCCATCACCCCCGCCGTACGGTTCAGGTGGTTCACAATAAAATCCGAAAAGTGCTTGAGGTTGCGCGCCTGCACCCGCAGCACATAATTGCTCGCCCCCGTAATCACATACGCACTGGCCACCTCCGGCCACCCTTGCACCTTCTTGATAAACGTCTCGTGCCAATCCTCCACATCCTGGCGCAACGACAGGTGGACGATGGCCTCCAGCTCAATCCCCAGTTGCTCGGCGTTCAACACCGCCCGATAACCACTGATGATTCCCTCGCTCTCCAGCAGGCGCAAACGCCGCAGGCAGGCCGACGGCGACAGGGCGACTTTCTCCGCCAGTTCCTGGTTACTGATACGGCCATCCTGTTGCAGGAAATGCAGAAGGCGCAGGTCGGTGGCGTCGAGAATCATGGTTAGAATAAATCCGCGTGTTTGGGGGTTAAATTCGAATTTCCTACAGCTTAATTAGCCTGTTGCCCACCACTTTGCACGAAAATTCTCTAAAGCTTCGTTCATTATTTGGCTCATCGTTACTACAAGAACAGGACTGACCATGACCACCCGCACCCATTGCCTGACCCTCGACGCCCAGGATCCGCTGGCGCCACTGCGCAACCAATTCGCCTTGCCTGCCGGGGTCATCTACCTAGACGGCAACTCCCTGGGTGCGCGCCCGGTGGCGGCACTGGCGCGGGCGCAAACGGTGATCGCCGAGGAGTGGGGCAATGGCCTGATTCGCAGCTGGAACAGCGCCGGCTGGGCCGACCTGTCCCAGCGCCTGGGCAATCGCCTGGCGCCGCTGATCGGTGCCCGCGACGGTGAAGTGGTGATCACCGATACGACGTCCATCAACCTGTTCAAAGTGCTCAGCGCCGCGTTGACCGTGCAGCGCGAGCGGGCGCCAAGCCGCAAGGTGATCGTCAGCGAAGCGAGCAATTTCCCTACCGACCTGTACATCGCCGAAGGCCTTACCGAACTGCTGCAACAGGGCTATTCCCTGCGCCTGGTCAACAGCCCGGACGAACTGCCCCACGCCATCGACCAGGACACCGCCGTGGTGATGCTCACCCACGTCAACTACAAGACCGGCTACATGTACGACATGCAGGCCCAGACCGCGTTGAGCCATGAGTGTGGCGCGCTGGCGATCTGGGACCTGGCGCATTCGGCGGGCGCGGTGCCGATCGACCTGCATCAGGCCGCTGTCGATTACGCGATCGGCTGCACCTACAAATACCTCAACGGTGGGCCGGGCTCCCAGGCGTTTGTATGGGTCAACCCGGCGCTGGTGGATGTGGTCACGCAGCCGCTCTCCGGTTGGTTCGGGCATACCCGGCAGTTCGCCATGGAATCGCGCTATGCGCCAAGCCAGGGCATCGCCCGTTACCTGTGCGGTACCCAGCCGATTACCTCGTTGGCGATGGTGGAATGTGGCCTGGATATTTTTGCCCAGACCGACATGACCAGCCTGCGCAGCAAATCCCTGGCGTTGACCGACCTGTTTATCGAGCGGGTGGAGTCCCGCTGCGCCGCCCACGAATTAACCCTGATCACCCCGCGTGAACATGCCCGGCGTGGCAGCCACGTCAGCTTCGAACACCCGCAAGGTTATGCGGTTATCCAGGCCCTGATCGCCCGTGGCGTGATTGGTGATTATCGCGAGCCGCGCATCATGCGTTTCGGGTTTACCCCGCTGTACACCAGCTTTGCTGAGGTCTGGGATGCAGTGGAAATCCTCGGCGAGATTCTCGACAACGCCACCTGGGACCAGCCGCAATTCAAAGTTCGCCACAGCGTTACCTGAGTAAACGCAGAGCAAAAATGTGGGAGCGGGCTTGCTCGCGAAGGCGGTCTATCAGCCACTGATGTAATGACTGGCACACCGCTTTCGCGAGCAAGCCCGCTCCCACAGTGGAAAGTGTTTTAACCAGAAATCAGTGCAATCACAATAATAAAGGGGCACGCCACGTGACCACGCCAAACCAAGGCTTTGCCGAAATAACCAATCGCGAGTTGGGCCTCAGGCGCCAGCTCACTTCCGGCCAGATGAGCATGATCGCCATCGGTGGCGCCATCGGCACCGGGCTGTTCATGGGCAGCGCCTACGCCATCGGCTATGCCGGGCCCAGCGTGCTGGTCAGCTATGCCATCGGCGCGCTGATCACCCTGCTGTTGATGGGCTGCCTGGCGGAGATGACTGTCGCGCATTCCACCTCGGGCTCGTTCGGCGCGTATGCCGAGTTTTACGTCAGCCCGCTGGCCGGTTTCCTGGTGCGCTATGCGTACTGGGCGGCGATTGTGCTGGCGGTGGGCGCCGAGGTCACGGCGGTGGCGATGTACATGAAGTACTGGTTTGCCAACGTGCCGGAGTGGGTGTGGATCGTCTCGTTTTCCAGCGTGTTGATTGTGCTTAACGCCATCAGCGTCAAGACCTTCGGCAACTTCGAATACTGGTTCTCCACGATCAAGATCAGCGCCATTGTCGGCTTCATCATCCTCGCGGTGTATGTGGTGTTCGGCTCCGGCAACCCGGATTACGGCGTGCAGAATTACACCGCTCACGGCGGCTTTTTCCCGAATGGGTTGAGCGGCATGTGGATCGCGGTGATCGTCTCGATCTTCAGCTACCTGAGCGTGGAGATGATCGCGGTGGCCGCCGGTGAAGCCGCCGACCCGGAGCAGGCGGTAAAAAAAGCCTTCCGCGCGACCATCGTGCGGCTGGTGGTGTTCTACCTGCTGACCCTGGCGCTGATGCTCGCCATCGTGCCGTGGAACCAGGCCGGGCATGCCCAGAGCCCGTTCGTCACGGTGATGCAGACCATCGGCATTCCTGGCGCCACTGGGGTGATGAACTTTGTGATCCTGATCGCCGCCTTGTCGGCGATGAACAGCCAGCTCTACATCACCACCCGCATGATGTTCAGCCTGTCCCGCGCCGGCTTTGCGCCCAAGTCCATGGGTGCCTTGAGCAAGAGCGGCATCCCGTTGAACGCCTTGCTGCTGTCCAGCTCGGGCATCGCCCTGGCGACGTTGCTGAACGTGGTGTACCCGGAAAGCTCGTTCACCTTGATGATGGCGATCTCGATGTTTGGCGCGATCTTCACCTGGTTCATGATCTTCCTCACGCACCTGTTTTTCCGCCGCTACCGCAAGCGTCACGGCGGGGCAAAGCTGTCGTTCCAGCTGGCGCTGTTTCCCTACAGCACGCTGCTGGGCCTGGTGCTGATGGGCGCGGTGATGATCACCACGTTCTTCACCGACGCGTTCAAGATGACGCTGGTGTTCGGGGTGCCGTTCCTGCTGATTCTGTCGCTGGTGTACTACGTGTTTTTCCGCAAGGGCGCAGCCAAGGCGTCGAATAACGCCTTGGCATAACCCGGCAATTGTTCGAACTCGCGCGCGCATAACAGCAGTGTGCGACAGGCCCAATCCTCGGTCAGGGGTTGGGCCTTGAAGCGCCGCTCCAACGGCCAGCGTTCCAGCGCGGCCAGGGGCACAATCCCCAGCCCGGCGCCCCGGGCGACCATGCGAATCAACCCATCAAAACCGTCCGCGCGAATTCGCGTCTGCAAGCGAAAGCCTGCGTGCAGCGCCTGTTCTTCCAGGTACACCGCCAACGCGCTGTCGGCGGCCAGGCCCACGTAGTCGTGCTGCAAGCTGTCGATAAAACTCACGGCGCGCCCGGCCAATGGGTGATCCAGCGGCATGATCAGCACCAGCGGGTCGTCGCGAAAGGGCAGGGTTTGCAGGCCGTGGGTGTCCACGGCATCGGAAATAATCCCCAGGTCCGCCGCGCCCTGGCGCAAGGCGTGGATGATGCGCAGGCTCGGCAGTTCCTGCAGGTCGATGTCGAGGTTGGGGTGCTCGCGCAGAAAATCCGCCAGCAGTTCCGGCAGGTATTCGCTCAGGGCAGTGGTGTTGCACAGCAGGCGCACCTGGCCTTTGACGCCGTTGGCGTATTCGGCGAGGTCTTGCTGCAGGTGCTCGGCTTGCTGCAGCAATAGGCGGGCGTGACGGGCCAGGGCTTTGCCCGCTGCTGTCGGGGTTACGCCACGGCGGCCACGTTCCAGGAACTCGATGCCCAGCGAGGCTTCCATCGCCCGAATCCGTGCACTGGCCGCGGCCAGGGACAAATGGCTGCGGCGGGCGCCGGCGGTGATATTGCCGGTGTCGAGGATGTGCAGGTACAGGCGCAGGTCGATCAGGTCAAAGTGCATGGGCTGGGGGTCTCAGTGTCTGGAAGGGCCTCTTCGCGAGCAAGCCCGCTCCCACATTTTGAATGGGTTCACAGATCGAAATGTGGGAGCGGGCTTGCTCGCGAAGAGGCCATCTGCCTCAAACAAAACAAGAGGCAATCTCAGTATATGGCGAATTTCAAAACCCACGCCAAACCCGCAAAATCAGCCCATGAATACTTTTCTCGCGTTCTACCAAAACCTCGGGCCGGCCCTGACATTGCTGGTGATCGGTACCTTCTTGCTGGCCGGTACAGTCAAGGGCGTGATCGGTCTTGGCCTGCCCACCGTCGCCATGGGCATGCTCGGCCTGGCTATGCTGCCGGCGCAGGCTGCGGTGCTGCTGATCATTCCGTCCACCGTCACCAACCTCTGGCAACTGGCGTTTGGCGGCCATTTGAGTGCCTTGATCAAACGCCTGTGGCCGATGCTGCTGCTGATTTTCCTCGGCACCGGCCTGGGCTCGTTGTGGCTGGGCATGGACGGCGGGCATTGGGTGGTGCGGGCGTTGGGCGGGGCGTTGCTGGTGTATGCCTTGAGCGGTTTGTTGCTGCCGACCTTCAAGGTCAGCCAGGCCAACGAGCGCTGGCTGGGCCCGTTATGCGGCGTGCTGACCGGGGTCATCACCTCGGCCACCGGGGTGTTCGTGATCCCGGCGGTGCCGTATCTGCAAGCGTTGGGCTTGAACCGCGATCAACTGGTCCAGGCGTTGGGGCTGTCGTTCACCGTGTCGACTCTGGCACTGGCGGCCGGACTGTTCTGGCGCGGCAGCCTGGGCGGTGGCGAATTGAACGCCTCGTTGCTGGCGCTGGTACCAGCGCTGCTCGGGATGTGGCTGGGCCAGGCCCTGCGCCAGCGCATCAGTGCGGTGCTGTTCAAGCGCGTGTTTTTTATCGGCATGGCTGCGTTGGGTGGTCATCTGCTGATCAGCGGTTAAGAATCAAATGATGATTCGTGCTTTTTGGTTAAATGTATTTTGCCTCGTCGACGCTTATTCCAAAGCGCTGGCCTCGTTACTGTGCCTTCAGACATTTTTACTCTTTAGGTACACCCATGAAGAAAGTTCTCTTGCTCAACGGCGGTAAAAAATTCGCCCATTCCGAAGGACGCTACAACAGCACCTTGCATGAGGCCGCACTGGCCGTGCTCGACCGTGGCGGCATCGACGTCAAGGAAACCCACATCGATGCCGGCTACGACGTGGCCGAAGAAGTCGCCAAATTCCTCTGGGCCGACGTGATCATCTACCAGATGCCCGGCTGGTGGATGGGCGCCCCGTGGATCGTCAAGAAGTACATCGACGAAGTCTTCACCGAAGGCCACGGCAGCCTGTACGCCAGCGACGGCCGCACCCGCTCCGATGCCTCGCAAAAGTACGGCAGCGGCGGCCTGATCCAGGGCAAGCAATACATGCTGTCCCTGACCTGGAACGCACCGCTGCAAGCCTTCGACGACCCTGCCGACTTCTTCGAAGCCAAGGGCGTGGACGCGGTGTATTTTCCGTTCCACAAGGCCAACGAGTTCCTCGGCATGACCGGCCTGCCGACCTTCCTGTGCGTGGACGTGATGAAGCGCCCGGCCATCGAAGCCGACGTGGTGCGTTATGAGCAGCATCTGGCACAGGTGTTTAACCTGAGTCGGTAATGCGGCTAGTATCCGTGCAGCCGCTATAAAGAGGATTCACGTTGAAAGCCCGATCCGATGAGCTACAGATCTTTGTCTGCGTGATTGAATGCGGGTCGATTTCCGCCGCCGCCGAACAGGTCGGGCAGACGCCGTCGGCGGTCAGCCGCACCTTGTCGCGGCTGGAAGCCAAGCTCGACACCACGCTGATCAACCGCACCACACGGCGCATGGACCTGACCGAAGAGGGCAAGTATTTCTTCGAGCGGGCCAAGGTGATCCTCGAGCAAATGGACGACCTGGAAGAGCGCCTGTCGTCGCGCCAGCAAACCCCGTCGGGGCGCTTGCGGATCAACGCGGCGTCGCCGTTCATGCTGCATGCGATCGTGCCGTACATCGCCGAGTTTCGTGGTTTGTACCCGGACATCCAGCTGGAGCTGAACAGCAACGACCTGATCATCGACCTGCTGGAGCAGAGCACCGACATCGCGATCCGCATCGGTGCCCTGGCCGACTCGACCCTGCACGCCCGCTCACTGGGTTGCAGCCCGCTGCATATCCTCGCCAGCCCGGCTTACCTGGAACAGCACGGCACGCCGACAACGGTTGCTGAACTGGCCGAACACACGTTGCTTGGCTTCACCCAGACCGAAACGCTCAACCACTGGCCACTGCGCCATGTGCACGGCGATCGCTGGCAGATCCAGCCGGGCGTCGCCGCCTCCAGCGGTGAAACCTTGCGCCAGTTGGCGCTGGAAGGGCAGGGCATCACCTGTTTGTCGGATTTCATGACCGCCCAGGACATCAAGACCGGGCGCCTGATACCGGTGCTGGCGGAATTCAACAGCGGTTATCGCCAGCCGATCAACGCCGTGTACTACCGCAACTCGCAATTGGCCTTGCGCATCCAGTGCTTCCTGGACTTTATCCAGGGCAAGCTGGCCAGCTACGCCAGCTGATTCGTGACCCCTGCGCAAGATTGAATTGGGCAATACGGACTTATTCGGCATGGATAGGTCCGCAATACTGACGCCATCAATTACTCACGCAGGGAGACACCTCCATGAACGTATTCATTACCGGCGCTGCCGGTTTTATCGGCGGCTCCATCGCCACGGGCCTGGTCAAGGCCGGCCATAAAGTCACCGGCCTGGTGCGCAGCACTGAACAGGCCGCGCAAATGACTGCACTGGGCATCACGCCGGTGATTGGCACGTTGGATGACAGTGCGCTGTTGACCGAACAGGCGAAGAAAGCTGACGCGGTGATCAACGCCGCCAGCAGCGACCATCGCGGTGCCGTCGAAACCTTGCTGGCCGCCTTGCGCGGTTCCAACAAGCCGTTCCTGCACACCAGCGGTTCGAGCATCGTGGGCGATGCGTCGGGCGGTAAGTCGAGCGATGTCATCTACTTCGAAGACAACCTGCCGGAGCCGACCGTCGACAAGGCTGCTCGCGTGGCCATCGACAACCTGATTCTCGCTGCCGCCCAAGACGGCGTGAACTCGGCGGTGATCTGCAACACCCTGATCTACGGTCATAGCCTGGGCGTTAAGCGCGACAGTGTGCAATTGCCGCGTTTGCTCAAGCAGGCGCGCAAAAGCGGTGTGGTGCGTCATGTAGGCACCGGTCAGAACATCTGGTCCAACGTGCACATCGAAGACGTGGTTGCGCTGTACCTGCTGGCGCTGGAAAAGAATGTGCCGGGCACTTTCTACTTTGTGGAGAGTGGCGAAGCGGCGTTTGTCGACATGACCACCGCGATTACTGAAGCGCTGAAGCTGGGTAAACCACAGGATTGGCCATTGGCGGATGCCGAGGCCGAGTGGGGTTATGAAATGGCCAACTACGGTTTGGGCTCCAACAGCCGGGTGCGTGGCAAGCATGCCCGGGAACTGCTGGGTTGGGCGCCGAAGCGGACCTCGGTTGTGGAGTGGATTCGCAGCGAGATGGTGTGATGTTCGCTTGAAACCGAGTTGAGGCCTTCGCGAGCAAGCCCGCTCCCACACTAGACCGCACGGTGTCAGAGGCACTCGGTCAAATGTGGGAGCGGGCTTGCTCGCGAAAGGGGCGACTCGGTCCCACTGTCTTACCCAACACTAGCCCCACCTCGCTCATTTCCGTACCATCCCCAGCCTTATCCCCGCAACTCCCCGGTACTTCAATGAACCTCACCCGTCTGCGCGCCGACGCCCTGGCCGGACTCACCACGTCTTTTGCCTTGCTGCCCGAATGCATCGCCTTCGCCCTGGTGGCTCACCTCAACCCGTTGATGGGCCTCTACGGCGCGTTCATCATCTGCACCCTCACCGCGCTGTTCGGCGGCCGGCCCGGCATGGTTTCCGGTGCCGCCGGCTCGATGGCCGTGGTGATCGTCGCGCTGGTGGTGCAACACGGTGTGCAGTACCTGCTGGCCACGGTGTTACTGGGCGGCTTGATCATGGTTGCCTTCGGCCTGTTGCGCCTGGGCAAGCTGGTGCGCATGGTGCCGCACCCGGTGATGCTCGGGTTCGTCAACGGCCTGGCGATCATCATTGCCCTGGCGCAGTTGGAGCACTTCAAGAGCGGCGACACCTGGCTCAGCGGCACGCCGTTGTACGTGATGACCGGTTTGGTCGCAGCAACCATGGCCATTGTCTACCTGCTGCCGCGCCTGACCCGCGCCGTGCCGCCAGCGCTTGTCGCAATCCTCGGCGTGGGCCTGGCGGTGTACCTGCTCGGCCTGCCAACCCGCACCCTGGGCGATATGGCCCACATCGCCGGCGGCCTGCCGACCTTCGCGTTGCCGCAGATTCCCTGGACCCTCGAAACCCTGCACATCATCGCGCCTTACGCGATCCTGATGGCCATGGTCGGCCTGCTGGAAACCCTGCTGACCCTCAACCTCACCGACGAAATCACCGAAACCCGTGGCTACCCCGACCGCGAAAGCGTGGCCCTGGGCACGGCGAATATGGTCTCGGGATTGTTCGGCGGCATGGGCGGCTGCGCGATGATCGGGCAAACCGTGATCAACCTCAGCTCCGGCGGGCGCGGGCGCTTCTCCGGGGTGTTTGCCGGGGTGATGATCCTGTTGTTCATTCTGTTTCTGTCACCGCTGATCGAGCGCATTCCGCTGGCGGCGCTGGTGGGGGTGATGTTTGTGGTGTCCCAGCAAACCTTCGCCTGGGCGTCCTTGCGGGTGATCAACAAGGTGCCGCTCAACGACGTGCTGGTGATCATGGCCGTGACGGTGATTACCGTGTTCACCGACCTGGCGACGGCGGTGCTGTGCGGGATTGTGATTGCGGCGCTGAACTTCGCCTGGCAACAGGCGCGTGAGTTGTACGCCGACGAACACATGGAAGCCGACGGCAGCAAACTCTATCGAGTGCACGGCACGCTGTTCTTCGCCTCGACCACGCCGTTTCTGAACCGGTTCGACCCGGCCAACGACCCGGCCCAGGTGACGCTGGATTGTCGTCACTTGAGCTTTGTCGATTATTCAGCGATTGCCGCATTGATGACCCTGCGCGAGCGCTACGCCAAAGCCGGCAAGCACTTGCGGGTGCTGCACCTGTCCGAACGCTGCCGCAAACTACTCAAGCGCGCCCGGGTACAGCACGACTGACGCAGGGCCCTTGTAGGAGCGAGCTTGCTCGCGAAAAACTCGAGAGCGCCGCGGGGTGTCAGGTGCCCAGCGTCATCGTTAACGTCCTTCGCGAGCAAGCTCGCTCCTACAGAGGCCGGTGAAGCGTCTGAAATCATGGTCCGACCAGGTTTTCCAATTCCTGGGCACGGGTCTGGGTCATGTCCAGCAGGCAGCCGGAGCCGTTGACCTGATCAATGGTGCCGCCGGTTGCCGAGCCGATGAAGCCGCAATTGGCATCGCGAAACTTGATCCACTGGCGCTGCACGTCCTGCAATTGCTGCTTGCGGCTGCCTTCCATCGCCGTCATCGCGGTTTTGTAAGCGGTGTTCAGGCGCGCGTCCTGCACCTTGGTTTCCTTGGTATTGCAATCGACCATGTCGGCGGTGGTGTTGGCGCCGTCCATGCATTTTTTCAGTGCCGGGTTTTCGTCGGCCGATGCCGGCCCGCACAAGGCCAGCAGCAGTGCGCTGGCGGCGAAGGGAGCAAGCAGGTGTTTACGATTCATTCTGGGGTTTCCTGGTCATGAGTCGGTGTGCAGTCTAAGACTCGGCCTGCGCAGTTGAGTTTCCAGCCCCGGCAATCTTCATGTAAGTACGCCCCCGAATTTTCATCCGCTTGCCCTGGGCATACCCCTGCGCGACAACGCTTATCCGTGGGCGAAAATTACTTTCATAAAAATTGAAAATACACCTCGGTAATGATTTATGACTTTCACAACCTATTCGACGTGACCCTTTCCGAGGAGTACCGCATGGCCGCATCACCGGGGTATTGGCTGTTGATCTACGCCGCCATCGCCATCATTGCATTGATCGTATTGATCGCGCGTTACCGGCTCAACCCGTTTATCGTCATCACCCTGGTGTCCATCGGCCTGGCGCTGTTGGCCGGGATGCCGGCGGACACGATCATGGGCTCCTACGAGGCGGGCGTCGGCAAGACGCTGGGGCATATTGCGCTGGTGGTCGCGCTGGGCACCATGCTCGGCAAGATGATGGCCGAGTCCGGCGGTGCCGAGCAGGTGGCACGTACGCTGATCAATCGATTTGGCGAACGCAATGCGCACTGGGCGATGGTGTGTATTGCGTTCCTGGTGGGGCTGCCGCTGTTTTTCGAGGTCGGTTTTGTGTTGCTGGTGCCGATCGCATTTACCGTGGCGCGGCGAGTGGGCGTGTCGATCCTGATGGTCGGTTTGCCGATGGTCGCCGGTTTGTCGGTGGTGCATGCGCTGGTGCCGCCGCATCCGGCGGCGATGATGGCGGTGCTGGCCTATAACGCTTCCGTTGGGCAGACCGTGCTGTATGCGATTTTGGTGGGTATCCCGACGGCGATCATTGCAGGCCCCCTGTACGCCAAGTTCATCGTGCCGCACATCCACCTGCCGGCGGAAAACCCGCTGGAACGCCAGTTCATCGATCGCGAGCCGCGCACCCGTTTGCCGAGTTTCGCGCTGACCATGGGCACCATCCTGTTGCCGGTGGTGCTGATGATGATCGGCGGCTGGGCCAACGTGATTTCCACGCCGGGCACTGCGTTCAACCAGTTCCTGTTGTTTATCGGCAACTCGGTGATCGCGCTGCTGGTGGCGACCCTGGTGAGTTTCTGGACCCTCGGCCTGGCCCAGGGTTTCAACCGCGAATCGATCCTCAAGTTCACCAATGAATGTCTCGCTCCGACTGCGAGCATCACCTTGCTGGTGGGCGCGGGCGGTGGTTTGAACCGGATTTTGGTAGACGCTGGCGTCACCAATGAAATCCTCGGCCTGGCGCACGCCTTCAACCTGTCGCCATTGGTAATGGGCTGGCTGTTCGCCTCGCTGATGCGCATCGCTACCGGCTCGGCGACTGTGGCCATGACCACCGCGTCGGGTGTGGTAGCGCCGGTCGCCATGGGCCTGGGTTATCCGCACCCGGAATTGCTGGTGCTGGCCACCGGCGCGGGCTCGGTAATCTTCTCCCACGTGAATGACGGCGGCTTCTGGCTGATCAAGGAATACTTCAATATGACGGTGATCCAGACCTTCAAGACCTGGACCGTGCTGGAGACCCTGATTTCGGTGGTTGCCTTCGGTCTGACTTATGGTCTGTCCTGCATCCTGTAACCGGAGACCTCATGGACATCCTCTACCAGATCCGCGCCCGCCAGGATTCCTTCAGTGCCGGCGAAGGGCGTATTGCCAAGCTGATGCTCGACGACGTCGGCTTTGCAGCGTCCGCCAGCCTGGAAGAGTTGTCCCAACGGGCCGAGGTCAGCACCGCCACCTTGTCGCGTTTTGCCCGTAGCGTCGGGTGCCGCGACTTGCGTGACCTGCGCCTGCAACTGGCCCAGGCCAGCGGCGTCGGTAGCCGCTTCCTCGACCCGGCCGGGCTGCCCGAGCAGTCGGCGTTTCACCGGCAGATTCTCAGCGATATCGAGGCGACGTTGCGTCGGCATTTGTCCGGTTTCAACCAGGGCAGCTTTGTCGATGCGGTGAGCCTGCTGGGCAATGCGCGGATGATCCACGCGTTCGGTATGGGTGGGCCGTCGAGCCTGTGCAGCGACGAGTTGCAAGTACGCCTGGTGCGCCTGGGCTACTCGATCGCCGCCTGCCATGACCCGGTGATGATGCGCGTGACCGCCGCCACCTTGGGCCCGGAACACGCGCTGATCGTTTGCTCGCTGACCGGCATCACGCCGGAGATGTTGGGCGTGGTGGCACTGGCGCGCAATTACGGCGCAAAAATCATCGCCATCACCCTGCCGGATTCCCCGCTGGCGCAGTTGGCCGACGTGCTGCTGGCGCTGCAACCGGCCGAAACCAGTTTTATCTACAAGCCCACGGCGGCGCGCTACGGAATGCTGTTGGCCATCGACGTGCTCGCCACCGAGCTGGCGTTGGCCATGCCGGACGACAACCAGGAACGCCTGCGACGGATCAAGCTGGCCCTGGACGATTATCGCGGCGGCCCCGACAGCCTGCCGCTTGGAGACTGAGATGAAGTACCACACGCTGATCCGCCAGGCCCTGGTCATTGATGGCCGCAACACCCCCGGCTATATCGCCGATGTGGCGTTGCGCGAGGGCCGTATCGAGAAGATCGGCGACTTGTCCCAAGACAGCGCCGAGCATGAAATCGACGCCACCGGGCGCGTGTTGGCGCCGGGGTTTATCGACGTGCACACCCACGACGACACGGTGGTGATTCGTCACCCGCAGATGCTGCCCAAGCTCAGCCAGGGCGTGACCACGGTGATCGTCGGTAACTGCGGCATCAGCGCCTCGCCGGTCAGCCTGCGGGCCGATCCGCCAGACCCGATGAACCTGTTGGGCAAGCGCGAGGCCTTCGCCTACCCGCGTTTTGCCGATTACCGCGCGGCGGTGGAAAGTGCCCACCCTGCGGTCAACGTGGCGGCGCTGATCGGCCACACGGCGCTGCGCAGCAACCATATGGACGACCTGCACCGCACCGCCACGCCGGATGAAATCGCCGGGATGCGCGTGCAGTTGCAGGAGAGTCTTGCAGACGGCGCCCTGGGTTTGTCTACCGGCCTTGCGTACGCCAGCGCGTTCAACGCCGAGACCGATGAGGTGCTGCAACTGAGCGAAGAACTCACGGCGTTTGGCGCGGTGTACACCACCCATTTGCGCAGCGAATTCGAGCCGGTGCTGGAGGCCATGGACGAGGCTTTTTTGATTGGTCGTCACGCCAAGGCACCGGTGATTATTTCTCACCTCAAGTGCGCGGGCGCCGGTAACTGGGGGCGCAGTCCGCAGTTGTTGGCTTCACTGGAACTTGCGGCGAAGACTCATCCAGTGGGCTGCGATTGCTATCCCTACGCGGCCAGCTCTTCGACCCTGGACCTTAAGCAAGTCACCGATGCGTTTCGTATCACCATCACCTGGTCCACGCCGCATCCGGAAATGGGCGGGCGGGATTTGCAGGACATCGCCGCCGAGTGGGCGGTGCCGCTGATGGACGCGGCCCGTCGCCTGCAACCCGCCGGAGCGGTGTATTACGGGATGGATGAGACCGATGTGCAGCGCATCCTGGCGCATCCATTGTCGATGATTGGCTCGGACGGTTTGCCGGAAGATCCGTTTCCCCATCCGCGCTTGTGGGGCGCGTTTCCACGGGTGCTCGGGCATTTCAGCCGGGACCTCGGGTTGTTCCCGCTGCACACCGCGGTGCACAAGATGACCGGCTTGTCGGCGGCGCGTTTCGGCTTGGCCGAGCGTGGTGAAATTCGCGAAGGGCATTGGGCGGACCTGGTGTTGTTTGATCCGTTGCGGGTGCGGGATGTGGCGGACTTCAAGGAGCCGCAGCGCGCGGCGGAAGGGATTGACGGTGTGTGGGTCAATGGCGTGCTGAGCTACAGCGACGGGCAGGCCAACGGGCAGCGGGCCGGAGGATTCCTGGCACGCAGCGGGGATTTGCGAAAGGGTTTTGTCGCTCTATAGTGGCGGCTCTCAAACACGGAGCAATCGCCATGCACTTAGGAAAAGTCACCCCCATTTTGCGCAGTTTCGACGAGGCCAAGACGCTGGAGTTCTACGTCGATTTCCTGGGGTTCAAGGTCGATTGGCAGCACCGGTTCGAAGACAATTTCCCGTTGTACCTGCAGGTGTCGCTGGGGGATTGCGTGTTGCACTTGTCCGAGCACCATGGCGATTGCTCGCCGGGTGCGGCGGTGCGGATTCAGGCCCAGGGGTTGGAGGCGTACCAGCAGCAGTTGCTGGCCAAGCATTACCGCAACGCCAAACCCGGGATTGAAGACACGCCGTGGGGCAGTCGCGAGATGAGCATCAGCGACCCGTCGGGGAACCGGTTGGTGTTTGTTGAGTAAGTCAGTAGCTGAGGCCGTGCGCATAAATCGCAGGCAATAAAAAACCGCCTTAGTAGGGCGGTTTTTTTGCAAACCCAGTTAGTGGCTGGGGTTGCGCCTCACTGGAAGCATTGACCTGCTAACCGGATACTACTGTCGGTTATGGCATCACGCAAGGCTTGGCGACGGTCGGCATTTTTCGTTTTTGGAGACCTGCGCTATTCAAAGATGACTGCAAAAATTGGCAATAAATTGCCGGAGCCTTACAGGTGATTTGATCTTCCCAGGTCACACCTTCCAGCAGGATGTTGGTTAGTCTCTCCCCCGTTCTGTGTATGTCGTTTGTAGGTGGGCTGGGTACGCGCGCGAATTTATGGACCGAACGCCACGGGCTAGTAATCCGTGCCGGATTCATGCGGGAGGCCCCAAAGCCCGGCCGCCTCACTGGAAGCATTGACCTGCATCCAAAGGCTCACGTGTTCCGGTAAGTGCGCTGGAGGTAGGCCCAACTGATGGAGGGCCGAGTATGTCCAAGTTTGCACGACGTACGTGGGACCTCGTAGTGAACTCCCTGCGTGTTTATCACGTGTGGAAATTCCTGCGGGACAGCTTCGATGACCGTTAAGGTCTGAGAAGTGGGCCGCCCCGGTTTCGACCGGGGCGGCTTTTTTGTGCCTGCGATTTACACCCGGAAATGGCTGACCATCTGCTGCAACTGGCCGCCCAGGCGCGCCAGTTCCACACTCGACTTGGCGGTCTCATCACTGGCCGCTGCCGTCTGCTCCGACACGTCGCGCACATTCACAATGCTGCGGCTGATTTCTTCAGCCACGGCACTCTGCTGTTCGGCGGCGGCGGCAATCTGCTGGTTCATCGACTGGATATTCGACACCGTACGGGTGATGTTTTCCAGTGACACACCGGCCTTGCGCGTCAGTTCGACGCTGCTGTCGGTGAGGCTGCGGCTGTTGTTCATCACGGCGGCCACTTGCTGGGTGCCGTTCTGCAAACCGGCCACCAGGCCTTCGATTTCTTCGGTGGATTTCTGGGTGCGTTGGGCCAGGCCACGCACTTCGTCGGCGACCACGGCAAACCCGCGACCGGCTTCACCGGCACGGGCAGCTTCGATGGCGGCGTTGAGCGCCAACAGGTTGGTCTGCTCGGCCACGGCCTTGATCACGTCCATCACGCTGCCGATCTTGTTGCTCTCTTGTTGCAGGTGCGTCATGGCGTCGGTGGAGCGCGCCACTTCGGCAGCCAAACGTTCGATCTGGGCGATGGCTTCTGCCACCACTTTGTCACCGGCACGGGCTTCGCCGTCGGCGGCCGAGGCAGCTTGGGACGCTTGTTCTGCGTTACGTGCGACTTCCTGCACGGTGGCAGTCATCTCGTGCATGGCGGTGGCCACTTGATCGGTCTCGATCTTCTGGCTGTTGACCCCGGCGCTGGTCTGCTCGGTAACGGCCGACAGCTCTTCGGCGGCGCTGGCGATCTGGGTCACGCCATCGCGGATGCCACTGATCAGTTCACGCAGGGTCGTGCCCATGCGCTGGATGCCCTGTTGCAACACGCCGAGTTCGTCGCGGCGCGTCACCTGGATGTTGTGGCTCAGGTCGCCGGAAGCGATGCGTTCCACCACGGCCAGGGTCTCGCGCAGAGGGCGGGTGATCTGGCGGGTGATGATCACGGCCGCCACGATGCCCACCAGCAACGCCAGCAACGTGCTGATCAGTTGCAGGCTGCGTGCCTGGGCGCTTTCGGCGTCGCGGCGTTGCAGCTGGATGTCGTACAGCTTGTCGCTGATGGTGACGATGTCTGTGCCCTGGGTGGTCATTTCTGCCCGGGCGGAGACGATGTTGGCGTTGGCGGCCTTGTAGTTCTGCACTGCGCTGCGATAGGCACCGAGGGCGGTTTCCAGTGAACTCAGGGCGGTCTGCTGGCTGGCACCGAACACCGCATGCAGGCCTTTCAAACCGTCGATGGCTTTCTCGATCTGCGCGGCAGCACGGGCTTCAGTCTCGGCGTTGACGTTGCCGGTGTAGCCGCGCACTTCGTAGCGGGCCAACTGGAACTGTTCCTTGGCGTTGATCACGGCCTCGAACTGGGCGAAGCGCTCGGGGCTGTCGGACATCTGCCGCACGCTCGAATCCAGGGCGCTGATCTGCGCATTGGCGATGTCAGCCTTGTCGCCCATGACCTGGCGCGCGGCGTTACCGTTGCGGTAGGCCTCACGCATTTTGTTCAAGGACTGCTGGTAGGCGGTGATGATCGCTTTTTGCTCGTTGAGCAGCTTGAGGTTGTCCGGGCTCTTGAAGCTGTCCAGCAGCTTTTGTTGCTGAGACATAAAACTGTCGAGGCTGGTTTGCACGTTTTGCGCCACGGCTTCGTCGCCGTTGGCCAACATATATTGCAGGCGCACGATCCTCAGTTTGGTCAGCGAAGCGTTGAGCTGGGTGATGTCGCTCATCCAGTTGCTGCGGTCGATCAGGCCGCCCAGGCTGGTCCAGCCGGTGAGCGCGAGGATCGAGGTGAGTACCAGTACCAGGCCGAAGCCCAGGCCCAATTTCATGTTGACGCTGATGTTGCCGAACCAACTATTCATCGCATTCCTCCAGGAACAGATTTGCGGGTACATCCGGTTGCTGGAAGTAGCGACCAGCCGATGGGTAGTCAGGACATATCGGCAGCCCTGGCGAGAGCTGAAACGGTTTTTTCGTGTGATCAGGATTTATGAAGTGTGGGCGACGAACGGTGGGCCGCCCCTCCGCGAGCAGAGAGGCGGTGGAAGGGAGCGTTTAGTGGATTTGCCGCATGCCTTTTTTGGTTTCAATAAACTGGATCAGTTGCTCGCGAGTCTTGAAGCGCATCTCATCCAGGCTCCAGCGGTTTACAAAGTGGCCGCCGGTGTCCACACGCAATGGTGTATGCACCAGTGCGCGGTGGCGGTCCCTATGGACGATTTCCATCTCGCCGCTGGAGGTACGCTGGATCAAGTAGTCGCCTGAGTTTTTCAGGCGTTGCTCCAGGTTGCGCGCAGACGCTGGCGCCATGGATAACGGCAGCGGTGCACCCGCGACTTCAACGCTTTTCTTGAAGTCGTAGCGCACCAGTCCCCACTCCTGCTCGGGTGTCAGTGCAGGTACGCTTGGGGACTGCCGCAAGAAGCCGCTGCCAGAACCCGGCGGCACGTCATCCAGCAGCACGCTGATGCCCTTGTTCAGTTCGGCAATCCCCGGCACGCCTCGGTAGATGTTGGCGTGTGTTTCACCCACCAGCGCCACCCATTTGTGCGGGCCGTATTGCAGTTGATCGGCCCGAATGACCTGGGTTGCAAAGTAGCTGAACATTTGGGTTCTGTGGGCGGCCATGCCATCCACGCGCAAGGTTGCGATGCAGTCGAGGGCGCGGATTCGCACCTTATGCTTGACCGCCACCTCGACCAGGCTGGCAAAGCTGTAGGGGCTGCCGCCAGGTACGCCATGGCCGCTGTCCAGGGCGTGCAGATAGGCCCACAACTCATCCGTCAGCACGCCGGTGCCATAGGCAATATCGAGGTCGGCTTGATGCAGTTCGGTAGTGAGTTGTTCGAGGTAGAGCGTCTTGACCTTGGGTTGGCCGGTGAGATGCTCCATATGGTTGCTGAGGAACGCCTTGCTCGACGTCGCACCGTGGGATTCGCCGATGACCAGGCCTTCAGCCGATTCCAACAGACGATCAATCAACAACGCCTCCTCGATGGATTCCTCGATCGCGGGCACCGACACGCGCGACGGCAGCGGTTGGGTGTCGAAAAACAGCCGGGCATCCGCCAGGAGTTTCCGGCGGGTCATGTCAAAGCTCTTTTGCGCCGCCTGACGTGCGCCAGCCAGTTCGGGGTAGGCGGTGTTGAAAATCGTCTCGCGCAGACCCACAGGCAGGGTCATCTCACGCTGATAAAGGCCCAGGTGCATCTCCGGCAAATCAAAATCATCGAAGTGCGTGGCCGGTAGTGGTGGCTCGGAAGTGAGCGGCGGTGGCGACGGCTCAAGGACTTGATCGGAGGTGCGCAGCGACAGCTTCAGGTCGCCCTTGGCAAGGGGGTCGCCGGGGATATTGCCGGCGACGTCGTTGATCACCCGGGTCGGTTGGCCGAAGGCATCGTCGACGCGCAAGGCGATGGTCTTTTGCAGGTCCGCCAGGCCCGGGATGCCGCGGTAGGTGCTCATGCGTTTGTGATCCACCAGGGCGATCCAGCGTTCGCCGGGGGTTTTTTCGAGGTCGGCGTTGATCACCGTGTGCGAGTAATAATTTATCTGTGAGGCGGGGCGCGCGATGGCGGGTCGGGAATCCACCAGGCCCAGGACATTTTCCAGGTCGTAGCAGGTCGAGGCATTCAGCGATTTGACCTCGATGCGATGGGCAATAGCCGCCTCAACCAGCTTCCAGTAACCGTATTGGCCTTCGGGATCTCTGAAGTTGGCGTAGTCGATGGCCTTGAGGTGTTTTTTCGCTTGCTTGGACGGCCCCTTGGCAAACCGCGAGTGCGTTTGCAGGTGATGCACATCGCGCCACAGGTGCTCGATGTAGAGCGTTTTTACGTTGAGCTCCCGCAATAGCGCCATGTTGTCGATCAGCAGCTGTTTGCTGGCGATCGAAAAGTTCGATTCACCGATGACCAGGCTCTGGGCGTCGTCGAGCAGTTGCCGGAACAATTGGCCCAAGTCGATGTTCTCGGCCACGCTCAACGTATCGGCCCGCTTGACCAGCGGCGGCAGGTTGGCAAAAAAGGTGTCGGCATCCCTGGCCAGCTGTTTGGCCTGCTTGAGGTGCCATTCGAGGGCGGGGTGCAACGCTTGGCGCATGCCCCAGACGGTGTTGGCGTTCATGGTCGAGTCTATGTCGGCCGCCAACAAGAACATTTGGGTTCGGTCTTCGGGCAGCAACACGCCGGCAACGTCCTTGCGGAATTTTTCCGGTAGCTCATAGGGCGTCTCCAGTGCTTCATATTTTGGCGCGCCCCCGGCAATACCCGAGCGGACCCACTGGCCCTGGGTGTTTTTATTCACCAGCTTGCCGGTGGACAGCAATTGCTCGCTGGCGGCGTCATAACGAAACAGCAGGAACCGCCCTATTGCATCCGGGGCGGGCTGGGCCCACAGGGCATCACCGCCGAACGCCACCGGTTGCATGCCGCGCAACACGGGCGGCTGCGGCTGCACTTGCTCCACCAGTGCCATCGCTCGTTGCTCCACAGGCAGGCGGGCAATGTGGCGCAGTGGTTTGCTGGCAACCTTGCTGGCGGACAGCAGCACCGGGCGCAGGTCAGTCAATAATGCGCCGCCGGCATTGAGCAGGGCGCCGATGTAGTGACCCAATGCGGCGCCTGTCTCGCCGCGCTGATAGGCGTGCAGGGCCAGCATCGAGTCCTTGAATACCAGCAGGGCGCCCAGCGCCAGGCTTAGCGGCGGAAACGGTGCGGTAAGCACCGCAATGGTCAGTTCGCCGATGAGGGTAACCAGGCCCATGATCATGTCGAGGCGGCCGGTGGTGGTGCTTTTTACTTCGTCGAGCAGGTGCCGCAGGCGTTTATCGTAGAAGTGATAACGCAGGTTCTTCAGCGGCAGCGCGGTACGCGGTACTTCATCAAATACCGGTTTTGAGTACACCCCTTTGAGCTGCGCCGGCAAGTTGGCGACCAAGGCTTTGATTGCTGGCCCGAACGCCAGGCGCTCCAGGCTGGCTACGCGCTTGCAGTAGTAAGTGTCCATGCCGTTGAGGTTTTTCAGGCGTTCGTTGAACTCCCTTTGCGGCCTGAACGCGATCTCGTCCGGTGCGTCCGGGGTATAGAGCAAGGGCAGGTCGCTGGCATGGTGGAACAGGTAGCAACCATCGATCACTTGCCCTTTGATCTGCAAGGGATACAGCCGATAAAGGCTGCGTACCGGTTCGCTGTTGTCGCCCAGGGTGTTGATGGCTTTTTCCAGCCAGGCAAGGTCCGCACGGGTGATATGCCCTTGGAGGCAGCCGCTCAGCGCGTCGGCCTTCATCCGCAGTTGGCTGATCTCCAGCGCCTGGTTGCGGTACCAGGCGTAGTGCGCGGCCTGGGGGTTGAGCAAGGTTTTTTCCACCTCGGCGATATAGCGATCACCGATCCAGGTGCCCTTGATCGAGTTGCTGACTTTTTCTGCCGTCAGCCGGCTCAGGTCGACCCCGGTTGGGCCCTTGAACTCGGCGGTAGTGCTGGCGTCCGGGTTGATGAAACCTGGACTGTTGTCGTAGCCGTTGCGGTAAAGCGTGGTGTAGGACACCCGTTCCCGCGGCGTTAATACGCCGATGCGGTCAGGGTCGACCGCCGGTGTTGGATTGCCCAGCAAGGTATTGAGCGCCGTGTGTGCTGCCCGGTGCAGGTAGCTGTCGAAGTCGGGAAATTGTGGCGGGCTGCCGGGGCTGGCCGCGTAGCTTAGCGCCGCACCGGCAGCGGCTTCCCGCAGGTCGGCAAGCCGCTGCCGATCGGCCGCTGGCGCACGGGCCAGCCAGCTCGGCATGCGGTACTGGTATTCATCGGTTTGCATCGACAGCAAGGTGCTGCTCATTTCCTGCAGGCACGCCTGGTAAGTGGTGGGCGGGCGCAGGGTGATCATCCGGTATTCCTCGCTCGCCGGCTTGAACCCCACGGCGGCCAACATCGCGCTGTACGTGAGGCGCGCGCGGCTGACCAGTTGCCCCAGCAGGTAGGTCTTCATGGTCGAAGGGTGGGACAGCGCCGCTTCCTGGCTCCAGCCGAGGATGTGCGCCTTCAACGCCCGCTCACTGTCGAACCCCATGAACTGTTCGGCCCTCGGTGCTTGCGGGGCGCACAGCAGCAGGCGTTTGACGGCGCCTTTAGCGTCGGTCTGGCGCAACACCCACAAGTCCTTTAGCGGCGCTTCATGCAGCGCCACGCAGCAGGCTTTGATGGTGTCGGAGGGCCCGTCGCGCAGGCTATCGAACAGCTCAAAGTCGTGCGCCGTAATGTGGTTTTGCAGCCGGGCACTGTAGGCCAGCGCTTGCAGGCGGGTGTCGAGCATGTGCTGCATGGCTTGTTCTACCGGTGCCGAGCTGAGGGCTTGTTGTTGCTCGATGGCGAAGTTCTGGCTCGATTGCAAGGTGCCGATCAGGTGCGCGAGGTATTCCGGGGTGATCGCCTTGAAGGCGGGCGGCAGCGGTTGCTGGGCATAGGTCAGTGTGGTGTGGGTTAGGAACGTCGAGCCTGGCTGTTCATCGCCCACATGCAAACCGCGCACGGCCAATTGCAGCAAGGTGGTTTGCTGCGCATAAGAGCCGCCGGACATCAGTGGTCGTTCTGTGTTGATGTGCAGCAGCTCGGGGATCAGCTCCTGAATATCCAGCTCCTGATCCAGGCGTTCGAGCAATTGAATCTGCGCCGTGGCTTCGGGCGACGCGGCAGGGCCAAGGCATGCCAGCAGCGTCTGGCGGGCGTCGTCATAGGTTTGCAGGTGCTCGGCCAGGGTTTGGCGCTGGGCTTCGGGCGCGCTGCGATACCAGTCGGGTGCGGCCTCGCGCAGCAGCTTGTCCAGCACCTGTTGGGCGCGAAGCTCCAGGCGCGCGGTAAGGTCCGGCAGGGTGCAACAGGCCACCCGGTCCAGCTCTGCGCGCATCTGGGCGACGCGGGTGGGTGCCGGGTTGCCATTCAGGCCCAGGGCGAAGTCGATGTCCTGGCGTTGCTTTTCGAGCAGGGCGTTGTAGGTGTGCTCGTTCAGCGGCAGGGAATCAATCGGGCTTGGGATGAGGGGCCAGATGCTCGCCGTGCGCAGGTGCTGGAAGCGGCGTGGCAGGTGTTGCAGCAGTTCCTGGCGCCAGTCGGCACGGCCCATTCGCTCACGCAAGGTAGCGTCCAGCGATGCCAGTGAGGTGAACGCTTCCAGGCCTCGGGAAGGCGTGAACAGCAGCACCTCGCCGGCCTCTGCCGTAAGCGTGGTGATGGGTGTCTGGGCGCTGGTGAGCACAAAGGCCCCGGCGAACTCGAGGGTGTGTTCCCGGTAGCTGAAGGTCAGGGCATGGATGCCCGGACGGATCGCAGGGCCGCTGACGATGTTCATGACTTTTTGCACGTCGGCGGGGCTTAGCAGGCGGTCCTTGACCTTCAATTTGGCCTCGGCCTCCAGCGCCACCTGATGATTTTCCAGCACCCAGTTTTTTCGCACGTGGCCGCTGGTGCGGCGCTCCACTTCAAGGGTTGCCAGGGTGTTGCGCAGCGCCGTGCTGATCCGCTCGCGGTTGGCCAGGCCCTGCGGCCCGCCGAGAATCCAGTTGGCCGGTACCGTGTAGTGAATCTGCGCCTTCTGCAAAACCTGGCGGTTATCCTCGATCAGCGAGGCGTTGAGTGTTTGCATTTCCAGCAGTTCGGCCGGCGTTTTTTCACCACGCTGCGGCCCCGGCGGGAGGGCGTTCAGTGTTTGGCCGATTTGCACCAGGTAAGCGTTGATTTGTTCAGGGGAAAGCGGGGAGGTCATGGACCCATCCTCAGGAATTCAATGAACCCTGAGGGTGCGCAGTTAGGTGGCGTGGCGGGCGGTAGTTAGTTATTTGGCGACGTAACGGTCTGCGGTCGCGACAACTACCGGGCTCAGTTGGCCGATGACCTGGCGCTGTGCTAGCGGTACGCATCTGTAGGAAAAGTCGTTAGAGTATGCGCCGCTTGAGAACTGAATCCCGAGCGTATACCCATGGAGTTTTACCTTGAACCACGTCAGTAAAATCGCTGCTTCCCTGTTATTGGCCCTGGCTGTCAGTGGCTGTACCGGTACCGCGATGAAGACCCAGCAACTGGATTCCAGCCAATACACCGTGATCGGCCACAGTGAAGCAACGGCCACCGGCATGCTGTTGTTCGGTGTCATCCCGATCAAGCAGAACGATCGTTTCGTTCGTGCCCAGACAGCCGCCATCCAGGCCAAGGGCGGCGACGCTCTGATCAACACCCAAATCCAGGAAAACTGGTTCTGGGCCTGGGTCCTGACCGGTTACACCACCAAGGTGTCCGGTGATGTGGTCAAGCTGAAAACCGCTCAGTAACGGCGTGAAGGAGCGCTTGTTCAAGCGCTCCTCTTTGATCACTGCTCAACGAAGTAATAGGGCTGGCGATTGATCGCCATCTCCTTGACCACCGTCACCGGTACGTTCAGCCGGTCAGTATTGTCCACCAATGCCACGTTGCCGGGCTTGGCGGCGAGGTAGCTCTTGAGCTCCTCCGGTGTTTGCAGAATCGTCAAATAGCCCTGCATGTAAAACACCCCGGCGCCGGCGATTCGTTCATTCGCCTGATACAGCACCACCTCTTTGCCTTGCGCCTGCATGGCCTGGATCTCACTGATCACCGGCACAAACGATTCACGCTTATCGGCCTTCGGCGCGTACCAGAAAGCGGCAGTCAGGTAGCAGACAATCAGCACGGTGAACAGGCCACCCACAAAGCCACGTCGATTTTCATAAACGTGTTCGGCCACGTGGGAAACCTGCCCACGACTTTTCAACCAGCCCAGCAACACGCCGCCATACTCGGCGGCCAGCACTGCAGCGGCGGGAGTCAACGCCATCAGGTAGACCGTGCGTTTGCTGGAGGCGAACGTCAGCAGGGTGAACTGCGCCACCAGCCACACGCTGAAAAACAACCGGTAGCGGTTACGCACCAGGCTTTTGCGAAAGTGCCACAGCCCCAGGTACACCAGGATGTTCCAGGGCAAAAAGGCTTCAGGCAGTTTGGCGATGTAGTAATAGAACGGCTCGTAGTGGCCGGCTTCGACAAACGAGCCGCTGAAGCGCCCGACGCTGTTGGTCAGCAACACTTCACGGACCGCTTGCAGCCCGTCGCGCTGGTACAGGAAGCCCAGCCAGATCATCAGCGGCACAAGGGCCAACAGCGTGAACAGCCCGGGTTTGAGCCAGTCGCCCAGCTTGAATTGTTTATCCATCAGGCTGGTGCTGGCCAAATAGACGAAGATCACGATGCCCGGCATGGCCAGGCCCAGCACGCCTTTGCTCAAGGTGGCGATCACCATCCCCAAGGTAAACAGCAACCAGGTGCCCAGGTTGGAACTGTCGCGCTCCGACTCGGGGCGGTTGGCCTGATAGAACGCCAGCAGGGCCATGGTGACCCCGAGGGTGAGCAGCGAGTCTTCACCCACGCCGCGCACATTGCTCCAGTAACTGGCCATGGTCGCCAGCATCAACGCCGCGACAAACGCCAGCGTCTTGGGCCGGCCAAACTTGCGCAGCATCCCGTACAGCAGCATCACACTGAATAGCCCGGCAAACGCCGACGCCAGGCGCACCGCCCAGGTGGTGCCGCCAAACAGGCGAATCGCCCCGGCGTCGAGCCACAGGCTCAGCGGCGGTTTTTCCAGGAACGGTTCACGAAACAATCGCGGCACCACCCAGTCGTTATCCAGGTGCATGGCCATGGCGATCCCGGCCACACGGGCCTCGGTCGAGCCTTGCAACTCGTGGTTGCCAAGGGCAAAGAAAAACAACAGCGCAGCAAGCAGGAGCAGCAGAGGAGCGGAACGCGTCATGGATTCTGGCTACCGGGGCAGGGGACCGTTCGGGGGAGCAGTCCGGGCGATCGGTGAGTATACGAGGGTGATTCTTAATAATTCGTGAATGAGTGAGAGGTTTTTGTAGGGTCAGGGTTGTTTCAGCAGTGGCCAGTGGGTTAGCCAGTGTTTGGAGGTGATGCGTTGCTGGTAGATGGCGTGTTTGTCTATGGCAAAGCGGTGTGTGGGTTTGAGTTGGAGATTGAATAGGTCTTCCAGGCCGAGAGGGGCTGAAACTTCGCACACGTCCTCTGCGGTTCTTCTGACGGCTACTGCGGTGGCGGTCTCCGGCCAGTAGCGCATTGCATCGCTAACGTCCCGATAGGGCGCGTCGCCGTTTCGCAGGTGCATGCGGGCCTGGTTTTTTACTGACCAGTCGATGGCGGGTTCTGCTGCGCTTAATAGGGCTACGAGCCGGCGGTCTTCGTCGGGGTCGGTGCAGGTGGCGTCGAACCACAGTACATCGACGTCACCGGTCAGTGGCGATAGTGGGCGACCGTGCAGGTGATCCCATACGGCGTTACGTACGAAGCCGGCGCCGATCCAGCAGTCGGGGAGGGCCAGGGCGCGGACGATGTGGAGTAGATGCCAGCGTTGGCGATCGCTGATGATCAGTGTCTGGAGGGTCGTGAGCATGGGTATTGGGCTTGCGCTTGGCCTGAGCCCTGCCGAATACAGGACTCAGGTAGCTTCCGTTCTATGCGGTCACTTTATCTGCTGTAGGAACAAGAATGTCCAGTGCGCGCGTCACCAGTAATTCACCCAAGACGCTCAATTGCTGGGTGGCCAAAAGCTTATGGCGAAAGGCTCCATCAAACTCGAAAGCCAGATCAGTAGTGAGAGCGTTCAGCGAGGCGAGGGTTTCGCAGGCCTGTACGAGCAGAGTCTCGGGGTCAATATTTTGAGCGATGGTGAAGATTTGAGTTGCCGATTGGTCGAGGCTTGGCGGATTGGGAGTGATCTTTTTCATGGTGACGCTCCTACACTGGTGACGGGAGCTGCCATTCCCCTGCTGTCAAACAGGATTGGGTGGCAGCTGTACGCGGGTTGACAGACCGGAAGTGTAGGAACCCGGTGCACCCGAAGATGCCCCACGCACAGCCGCCATGAAGGACGCGGAATGCGCGAAGCATGCCGACTTATCAAGGGGAGTGAAAGGTTACACTTTTCGGCCTGTCAAAGCCGGTCGCTGATGAGCAGCAACCCGTGAAGGCTAACTTCGTGGCGTGGCTCGCGCCAGTTCATACAGGGCGCGGTGTCTTGCAGGAAAAATCCGAAGGCCCATTATGACTAATGTTAGTTTTCAATCTTGATTGGAATACAGGGGAATACCTTCCTTTGCCTGCCTGGCCGGTTGTATTCGACCTGCCACCCTCCCAAGAACGCGCAGGGTCCTGCGACTCAGCAGTTCTTCAATATCCTGCTAGGGCAGAGTGTCGCGCTTGGCGAAGATGCTGGCCATTTGCGCTGCATTCTCGGTTCCCCAGGTGCACAGCGGGATGATCGCGTCAGCCAGGCTGCGGCCGAGCGGGGTCAGGGTGTAGTCCACGCGGGGCGGCACTTCCTTGTAGTCGGTCCGCGTCAGCACACGATCGGCTTCCAGATCCTTCAATGACTGGATCAGCACCTTGTCGCTGACGCCCGGGATCAAGCGTTTGAGTTCGCCGTAGCGTTTCGGGCCGCCGCGCAGGAAAAAAATGACCAGCGGTTTCCACTTGCCCGAGATGATACGCAGCGTGGCGTTCAGCCCGCATCCGGTATCGCAGATTTCAGAAGATATCGTCATTTTTTCCATACTTACCAAAATGTGCATACTAGTCCTTAGGTTATCAGCTCTGCATACTCGCCCTCAAGCAAGCCGCCCGCTGCTTGCGCACAACTTCAATGAGGATGCATGACATGACCAGACTGAATGGGAAGACCGCAGTGATCACCGGTGGCGCTACCGGCATCGGCCGCGCTGCTGCAAAGCGCTTCATTGAGGAGGGCGCCTTTGTCTTCATCTTCGGCCGCCGCCAGGAAGCCCTCGACGCTGCTGTGGCTGACTTGGGGCCCAATGCCCGTGCGGTGAAGGGCTCGGTCTCGGATGAGGCCGACCTCGACCGACTCTACGCGGCGGTGAAGGCCGAGCGTGGAACCCTCGACATCGTCTTCGCCAATGCCGGCGCGGGAAGTCCACTTGCGCTCGGCAAGATCACTGCCGAGCACATTGACGAAACCTTCGACACCAATGTGAAGGGGACGATCTTCACGGTCCAGAAGGCGCTGCCGCTGATGGGCCTGGGTGGTTCGATCATCCTGACCGGATCGAGCGCCGGCACTACGGGCGCCCCGGGAATGAGCGCCTACAGCGCGAGCAAGGCAGCAGTGCGCAACCTGGCGCGGACCTGGGCGGAGGACCTGAAGGGCACCGGCATCCGGGTAAACGTGCTGTCGCCCGGGGCGACTGCGACCGAGCTGGCTAAGGAAGCGCTGGGCGAGGAGGGCCAGAAGGTCTATGCCGCGATGACTCCGCTTCAGCGCATGGCCGATCCGGCGGAGATCGGGGCCGTGGCCGCCTTTCTCGCGTCGCCGGACAGTAGCTTCATGACCGCCAGCGAGGTCGCCGTTGACGGCGGTCTTGCTCAACTCTGACGCCCTACGCCCAGGTACTCCATTCGATGGTCAGGCGCGTCGTATGACCCGGTAAACCCAAATGGTCTTGGACCTGGCGCCACTTGACGTTGCCTTGGCTGTGGCGGTGCAGAGGCTCGTCCTCCTTCAAGCGTCCTGCCGGTGGTGTGTGCATCCAGTGTGTGCGCCGTGACAGGGCGCGTTTGCCGCCTTGTTCATCCCCCGCCCTCAGGAAAGATGCACCCGCCATTGCGGACCAGTGCCTTTACTTCCTCGCTCACCTGCATGGGGTTTTGGCTTAATCGAGCAACAAAATCCTCGCGGCGCCGCACGTACGACTTCGAATCATGCTTCGCGCTCCACAGCACAATGCTGATCACAATTGGAATGAGGTCCAGTCCCTTCTCGGTCAACGTGTAAAAGTCCTTGCGCCTGTCGTCGGGGCTGGGCGCCTTCGACAGAACGCCTTGCTCCTCAAGAAAGGCAAGTCGGGAAGCAAGAACATTGGTTGCGATTCCCTCTTCCGATTTCAGGAAGTCGCCATACGTCTTCTTTCCAACAAAAACGATGTCGCGAATGATCAAGAGCGACCATCGGTCGCCGAAAATCTCCACGCCGTAGTTCACCGCGCAGTGGGATCGAAAGTCTTCTTTAAGCGTTGTCTTCATGGCTGGATCTTAGCATCGCTTGCATGTCGCAAGTAAAATCTCCATGGATTGCTTGCTTTTTGCAAGTGATCGGAACAGCATGGATCCTACGTTGAGTGAGTTCGTCGGGTCGCACCACCGCCTGAGAATGATCAACCCCATATCTGCAAGGAAACAGCGCATGAGCACTATCAGCATTATCGGCTCAGGCGACATGGCCGCAGCGATCGGCGGCCTTGCCGCCAAGGCCGTCGAGTTGATAAGTCGCAACGCCGCCAAGGCGCGGGCGCGGGCCGAGCAGATCGGAGCCGGGCCTCATGACTCACTCGGTCAAAAACGCCGATTTCGCGATGGCGTTAGTCTTTTTGACTGAGCGCACGCGCAGCAGAACGTCTCGTATCACACTGCTCAGAAGGGCCAATAACATGCTCGTTTTCGTCACTGGCGGCACCGGCCACGTCGGTTCGTACGTCATCCCCGACCTCATCGCAGCCGGCCACGAGGTCGTCGCTCTGGCAAGGTCAGACGCGTCCGCGGCTGCGGCGTATGCGCTTGGCGCCAAGGTGCGTCGTGGAGATCTTGCCGACCTCGAAGGGCTCAAGGCGGCGGCGGTCGAGTCCGACGGCGTCATCCACCTCGGATACAGGGCTGAACTGCTTCCGTCCGGCGGGATCGCCGCCTTAGTCGAATCGGAACTCGCGACCGTCCTCGCGTTCGGCGAGGCGCTGGCGGGCACGGATAAACCACTGGTCGTTGCAGGCAGTATCGGCACGCCCATGAACGTGGGCAGGGCGGCGCCTATCGGCGCACCGGTCAGTCTGGGCCGACCGGCGACCGAGGATGATCCTGCTTTACCTGGCGGCCCGATCGATTCAGGCACTCTGTTGGCCCGCAATATCGTGGAAACGGCCGTGGTGGGCCTCGCTGGGCGAGGTGTTAGATCGTCGGTCGTGCGGATTCCCACTCTCTTACACAGTGCGACCGGTCGCCTGCAGCTGATCATGCTCGCCAAAGCAAAGGGCTTCGCCGGCTATCCGGGAGACGGCAAGAACCGCTGGCCCGCCGTGCACGTCCGCGATCTTGCCTCTCTGTTCCGCCTGGCGCTCGAGAAGGGGGCCGCAGGCAAAACCTGGCACGCGATCGGCGACGAAGGAATCCCGTTCCGCGAGATCGCCGAGGCTATAGCCGCTCGCCTTGGAATACCCGCCGTGAGCATCCCCGCGGACGAACTGATGCTGCCGGGCTACTTTGGGTTCCTGGCGGCAGTGGCCACGCTAGACCTCCCCGCGTCGAACGCCATCACCCGCCAGGCTCTTGGCTGGGACCCGGTTCAGCCCGGTCTGATCGAGGACCTGGACAACGGCCATTACTTTGCACCGACTGACCTGAGCTGACGGCGGGGCGCCGGATCGCAAACGCGCCCGGCACAGCCCCCTGGCCCCTTTTTTTGCACCCCATTACCCACGAGGAGCACGCATATGCACGTTTTTGTTACTGGCGGCACCGGCCATTCCGGTCCGTACATCATCTGCGATCTTATCGCCGCCGGCCATCAGGTCACTGCCCTGGCTCGGTCCGACACGGCCGCGGCGCAGGCTGCTGCGCTCGGCGCCAAGGTACATCGCGGCAATCTCGAGGATCTCGACGGGTTAAAGGAAGCGGCCGCAGCCTCGGACGGCGTGATTCACCTGGCGCATCGGCAGGACCTGATTCCAACTGGCGGGATCAACGCCGTTGCGGCTGCGGAGCTTGAGATCATGCTCGCCTATGGCGAAGCACTGGCCGGCAGCGCAAAGCCGTTGGTCGTGTCTGGAAGCGTCGGCTCGCCCGGGTGGGAGGGCCTGGGCCGGCCGGCCACCGAGGAGGATCCGCCCCTTCCCGGCGGCGATCCGTACAAGAACACCCTGCGGGTTCGGAACATTGTGGAAACCACGGTGATCGGTCTGGCCGAAAAGGGCATACGGTCTTCGATCGTGCGGATCCCCGAGATCATGCACAGCTCCACCGATAACGCCGGCTTCCTTCCGTTGCTTATCGGGCTGGCTAAGGAAAAGGGTGTCGTCGGCTACCCCGGAGACGGTGCCAACCGTTGGGGGGCCGTGCACGCACGTGACCTTGCCACCGTGTTTCGCCTGGCGCTGGAGAAAGGCGCCGCGGGCAGAAGCTGGCATGCAATCGCCGACGTGGCTGTCCCGTACCGCCAGATCGCCGAAGCCATTGCCAGCCGGTTGAATCTTCCGGCCGTGTCTATTCCCGCAGACGTGCTGATGCTGCCTGGCTACTTCGGGTTCCTTGCGAATCTGGTCACGCTGGACACCCCGACATCGAACGCCATCACGCGTCGGGTTCTTGGCTGGGAACCAACCCAGCCCGGACTCTTCGCCGATCTGGATAGCGGTCATTACTTCCCGGCCGACTGATGAGGTGACGGCACACCGCCGGGTCGCACTGCGCCTGGCAGGTGGCCACGCCGCGACGGCGTAACCCGTCCAGAAACGATTGAAATTACCTGATTTCAGAACGGAGACTGCACATGAGCACTATCAGCATCATCGGTTCAGGAGGCATGGCCACGGCTATTGCCGGCCGTATCGCCAAGGCCGGCCACACCGTCGAAGTTGTCAGCCGCGATCCCGCCAAGGCGCAGGCGCTTGCCGACAAGCTCGCATCCGGAGCGATCACAGGGACTTACGGCGCCATTCCGGCGGGTGACATCGTCATTCTCGCCGTACCGTACACCAATGCGGTGGCGGTACTGGCCGACTTTGGGAAAGCGCTCGACGGTAAGGTGATCATCGATATCACCAACCCGGTCGCCCCCGACCTCTCGGGCCTCGTCACCCCCCACGGCAGTTCCGGCGCGCAGGAGATCGCCAAGGGCGCCCCCGCCAGCGCGCATGTCGTCAAGGCGTTCAATACCCTCTTCGGCCACGTACTTGCCAAGGATAAACGCCTCGACGCGTTCATCGCGGCGGACGATGCGCACGCCAAGGCGCGCGTCTCGACCTTCCTCGAGAGTCTCGGACTGCGTCCGTTGGATGTCGGCGGCCTGCAGATGGCCCAGACGCTCGAGTGGCTCGGTCTGATGATGATAGGTCTGGCCAAAAACGGTGCCGGCACTTGGGACATCGCAATGAATGTCGATATCGGCTGAATCACCGACACCACGTCCTCACCAGCGGGTCCACAACGTGTCCGATGATATCGGGCACGATCCTGGGTAAAGGAAATGGAGAGATTTCGATGAGCACACAAGAAAATGTCCAGACTGTGAAGAATTTTTTTGCAGCCATGGGCCGCGGCGACAGGCCAGGTCTGCTGGCGTTGTCTGCCGAAGATATCGAGTGGATCATTCCGGGCGAGGACTGGCCGCTGGCCGGCACGCACCGCGGGCACCAGGGATTGGTGGATTTGCTTCAGAAGGCTTGCGAAATCGAAACTTCATTCCCGCAGCCCCCCGAATTTGTAGCGCAGGGAGACCGGGTTCTGATGGTCGGGTTCGCCACGGGGAAAGTTAAGGCCACGAACAGGACGTTCGAGGACCATTTTGTCTTCGCCATGACTGTTCGAAATGGCAAAGTGAAAAACATCCGCGAATATATCGACACGCAAGCACTGGCACGGTCCTCCGAGCTCGCGTGAGCCCCAGGCCATAAGCGCTGAAAACCCGTATTCACTGGATTTCAGGCACAAAAAAAGACGTCCGTGGACGTCTTTAGATGATGAAGTGGTGGAGCCGGGGGGATTTGAACCCCCGTCCGCCAGTACTCCGCTGTCGGTACTACATGCGTAGCCGTATCTATTAAGTTAACCCTCAGCGACCCGAAGGGCAGGGTGCTTTGGGCGAGTTGTGTAAGTTTTAGCCGATTCGTCCACAACGTACTGCACGGCGATTCTGTTCTATATGACAATCACTTTGGGTTTACAGACATCCCCTGGTGATTGCTGGACCCGAAGGTACCAGAAGCTCAGGATCTAAAGCTGCTTACGCAGCGAGAGAGAATTCCTGGCCGTAGGTTTCGTCATTGGCAACTATAAGAAGTTGCAACAGTGGATTTACGAGTTCTGTTACCAACTCGGCATGCACCTAAAGTTTCGCGACCGGCGTCGAATCCTAAACGGCCCCGTGCTTGTAACTCGTTGTTTCTTAGTGAGTGACAAGCCTTTGCAGTGTACGCCAATCGGTCACAGAAGGCCAACCCCAAGGTTGGCCTTGGGCGGTCAGCGAGTTACTGATTGCCGCCTTTTTCAGTGTTCTGCAGGTCTTGAATGGTCTTGGTGGTGATTTCGATGCATAGCCCGTCGTTGCCTGCTGCGTGGGCGGCTTCGGCTCGTTGAATATCGCCTTTGATGTCGCCATCATCTCCACGGCTTGTGGCTGCGGTGAGTTGTTCGCCGCTTTTGATTCTGGAGAGATTGGCTTCGCACAGATTGTCCGCAGCAAACGCGGGGGACGCCAGCATCGCAGCGGTAATGAACAAACCAGCAAGAGCGGAACGCTTCATGGGTATCTCCTTGTGCAAATAAGGCTCGATGCTGCCGGTTTTCCGTACAGCTAGCGAGGTCACTGATGAGCCTCGTTTGTCGAGGCTTATGCAGATGACTACGTCGGCGCGCAGGGGTTCTGTTTTGTTGCTGGATTCGTCGAAAAACCCCGAAGTCATTAGGTTTTGCACCCAAACAGGGCGGCTCTAATGGGCGCGCGCCTGGGTCACTCGGTCCACCAGGTACACCAGGCCGTGGTAATCAATCCCGCCATGTTGCGTCAGGCCAATCTCACACGTACGGCTGGTGGAGATGCCTTCGCTGCAATACTGCACGGCGTCTTTGAGGCTGCGCAGTGAGTGGGCATTCAGCTCTGGCGTGGTGAAGCCCTTGTCGCCGGCAAAACCACAGCAGTGAATGCCTTCGGGGATCACCACGTTTTTGCTGCAACGCCTGGCCAGGTCGATCAGCGCCTGGCTTTCTCCCAAATGTTGGGTGCTGCAGGTGACGTGCACGGCGATCGGGGCTTCCTGGGGTGTGAAGTCGAGCCGGTCCATCAGGTGGGAGCGGATAAAACGTACCGGGTCGTAGAGGTCGAGGCGTGTTTCGGACAGGTCCTGGACCAGGCGCAGGGTGCACGGGCTGGTGTCGCAGTAGATCGGGTCGAGGCCGCCACGGCTGGCGTGGAGCAGGGCGCCGATCAGTTCCTCGCGTTTGTGTTCGGCTTGTTCGGCGTAGCCTTTGGACGCGAAAGGCTGGCCGCAGCAGAGGTTGTCCTGATTGTCGGGGAAGACTACCTGGTAACCGGCTTTTTCCAGCAAACCACGGGTTTTGTCGTACAGCGACATCTGTTCATTGTCGCCGGCTGCCGGGCCCATTGCGCGTGATACGCAGGCGGCGAGGTACACCACGCGAGGTCGCTCATCGCTCACGGCGGGGCTGAAGCGTATGGCTTTTTCCGGTTGCGGCATGGCGTTGGTCCACTGGGGGATTTGCCCCTTGGACAGCCGGGTCACCGTGGCCGAGAGCTTCGCCAGTCGCGGTGCGCCCAGGAACATGCGCGCACCGTTGGCCACGTGCAACGTGAAGCGCGCCCCTTGCAAGGCGGTGGCGAAATGCGTCGATAGCCATTCGGCTGTTTTCGTACGGTCGGCGTCGCGGCTGCGCAGCTTTTTCACCAGGTCGCCGGTATTGATTCCTACCGGGCAGCGTTGGGCGCAAAGCCCGGTTGCCGCGCAGGTGTCGATGCCTTGGTATTGATAGGCCTCTTCCAGTTCAGTGGTGTCGATACCGGCGCGCTTTTTGGCCTGGATATCACGCCAGATCACAATGCGCTGGCGTGGGCTCAGGGTCAGCCCTTTCGCCGGGCAAACCGGCTCGCAGAAGCCGCACTCGATGCACTTATCCACAAGCTCGTCCGCGGCGGGCAGCGGCTTGAGGTGTTTGAGGTGGATTTGTGGGTCGTCACTGAGCACCACGTCGGGGTTGAGAATGCCGTTGGGGTCGAGCAGGCGCTTGAGCTGCCACATCAACTGGTAGGCATCGCTGCCCCATTCCAGCTCGACGAAGGGCGCCATGTTGCGACCGGTGCCGTGCTCTGCTTTTAACGAACCGCCAAACTCTACGGCCACCAACTGGGCGACGTCGTCCATGAACGCCTGGTAGCGCGCCACTTCTTGCGCACTGTTGAAGCCTTGGGTGAACACAAAGTGCAGATTGCCTTCCAGGGCGTGTCCGAAAAGGATCGCTTCGTCGTAGTGATGTTTGTCGAACAGCTCGATCAGGCGATTAACCCCGATGGCCAGTTGCTCCACCGGGAAGGTCACGTCTTCGATGATCACGGTGGTGCCGGTTTTACGCACGGCACCCACGGCGGGGAATGTGTCTTTGCGGATCGCCCACAGGCGGGCGTTTTCAATCGGGTCTTCGGTGAAGTCGACCTGTTTCTCCACCGGGAAGCTGGCCAGGGAAGCCATGATCAGCGCCAGTTGCTCATGCAGCAGCGAGGGCGATGCCGCGCGGGATTCGATCAACAGGGCGCAGGCGTTTTCCGACAGATGCTGTACGAAAGCCGGCATGCCGGGTTTGTCCTGCACCGAGCGCATGCTGCGGCGGTCCAGCAGTTCGACCGCTGAAACAGGTTGGGTTTTGAGTACGGTCACGGCGTTGCAGCAGGCTTCCACATCGGGGAACACGATCAGGGCCGAGGCTTTGTTCGGGTGATCGATCACCGTGTCGTAGGTCACTGCGCTGATAAAGCCCAGGGTGCCTTCGGAGCCAACCAACAGATGGCTGAGGATATCCAGTGGCTCGTCAAAATCCACCAGGGCGTTGAGTGACAAGCCGGTGGTATTTTTCAGACGGTATTTGTGGCGGATTTTTGCGGCGAGTTCAGCGTTGGCCCGCGTTTCGCGACCCAGTGTCGCCAGGCGTTCAAGCAGGTCGCCGTGATGTTGGCGAAAGGCCGAAACGCTGGCCGGATCTTCTGTGTCCAGACGGCTGCCATCGGCCAGCACCAGGCGAATGCCCGCCAGGGTGTGATAGGTATTCTGGGCCGTGCCACAGCACATGCCACTGGCATTGTTGGCGACAATGCCGCCAATCTTGCAGGCATTGATCGACGCCGGGTCCGGCCCGATCTTGCGCCCGAATGGTGCCAGCCAGGCGTTGGCCTGTGCGCCAATCACACCGGGCTGCAGGCGGATTTGTGTGCCCTGGCCGCGAATCTCGCGCCCGTTCCAATTGTCCCCCAGCACGATCAGCACCGAGTCGCTGATGGCCTGCCCGGAGAGGCTGGTGCCCGCTGCACGAAAGGTCACCGGTACGCGGTCACGTTGGGCTAGTTGCAGCAGGGCCACTACTTCATCTTCCGATTCAACGCGGACCACTAACTGTGGGATCAGTCGGTAAAAACTCGCGTCGGTGCCGAAGGCGAGGGTGGAAAGTGGATCGTCGAAGCGACGATTTTTCGGGATCAGTTGTGCGGCGTCGCTCAGAAAAGCAGCAGGCAGGCTCATCGGTCCTCCAGAAATAGCTGACGCCGGAATCGCTGCCCGGCGTCGGTTCTTACCCTATTACACGCAGGTCTCAGTGCACCAGCATGCCGGTAAACCAGTAGGCCTGGGCCAGGGTGATCAACCCGACAATCGTCGCGAAGAACAGGCTGTGCTTGAGGGTGAAGCGGAACAGGTCGGATTCCTTGCCCACCAGGCCTGTCGCTGCGCACGCCACGGCGATCGACTGCGGCGATATCATCTTGCCGGTCACGCCGCCGCTAGTGTTCGCGGCCACCAACAAGATGTCGTTGACGCCGATCTGGTGTGCGGTAGTGGCTTGCAGTGAGCTGAACAGCGCGTTGGATGACGTATCGGAGCCCGTCAGGAATACCCCGAGCCAGCCGAGAAATGGCGAGAAAAACGGGAACGCCGCGCCGGTAGCCGCCAGCACCAAGGCCATGGTCGATGACATGCCGGAGTAGTTGGTGACGAAGGCAAAGGCCAGCACCATGCCGATCGACAGAATCGGCCAGCGCAGTTCATAGAAGGTTTCTTTCAATGTGGTCAGACCAGTTTTGAAATTGATCTTCAGCACCAGCATGGATACCAGGGCGGAGAAGAAAATCGCCGTGCCGGTTGCGGAAATCGGATCAAGCTTGAACACCGCAGGGATAGCCGTTGGGTTGGCAACGATTGGTGCAACCTTAATCACCAGTTGGTCCAAGTGCGGGATCGCAAAGTTGAACACTGAGCTGTACATCGCGCCACCCGCGGCGAACATCGCCTTGAAGGGTTTGAGGGTCCAGATGGTGACCAGCACGGTCAAGATCAGGAACGGCGACCAGGCCTTGAAAATTTGCCCCAGGCTGTAAGGCGAAGCCAAGGTGTTGCGAGGCAGGCCAAAACCACCAACGCTTGCGGTGACGGTTGTGCTGGAGGTTGCGCCCGCGACTTGCGCGCCGGCACTGCGTTTGGGCTGCCAGACTTTGAGGAAGAGGGTCAGGGAGATCAGGCTGACCAGGGCCGAGGTGATATCCGGCAGTTCCGGGCCGATGAAGTTCGAGGTGAAGAACTGCGTGACGGCAAAGCTCAGGCCCGCGACCAGTGCGGCTGGCCAGGTTTCTTTGACGCCCCGCAGGCCGTCCATCATGAACACCAGCCAGAACGGCACGAACAGCGAGAGCAGCGGCAACTGGCGGCCAGCCATGGCGCCGATCTTGAATGCGTCGATGCCGGTAACCTGGCCGGCCACGATGATTGGAATCCCCAATGCACCGAATGCTACGGGTGCGGTGTTGGCAATCAGGCACAGGCCTGCGGCGTATAGCGGGTTGAAGCCCAGGCCTACCAGCAGTGCGGCAGTAATCGCCACGGGTGCGCCGAAACCGGCGGCACCTTCCAGGAAGGCACCGAAGCAGAAGCCGATCAGCAGCACTTGCAGGCGCTGGTCGTCGGTAATCGACAGCACGGAGCTGCGGATAATTTCGAACTGGCCGCTCTTGACCGTCAGTTTGTAGAGGAATACGGCGGCAACGATGATCCAGGCGATGGGCCACAGGCCGTAGGCAAAGCCATAACCGGCGGCGGCGAGCGCCATGTCGACCGGCATCTGGAAGGCAAAAATCGCCACCAGGATCGACAGTGCCAAGGTGATGCTGCCAGCAACGTGGCCCTTGAGGCGGAACACGGCCAGGGCCAGGAAGAAAAATACGATGGGAATAACGGCGGCCAGTGCGGACAGGCCGAGGCTGCCGAGCGGGCTGTAGAGCTGTTGCCAGGTTTGCATATGGGGTGGCCCCTAATTGTTGTTGGTCAGGCACTGCTTGGACGATTTGGATAATTGGTATTACCAATTTACAATCGCCGTTGGCTAGGTTAAAAGCCTTCAGGGGGATGTGTCAATTTGCCGCTTGTGAATCTTTGGTCGTAGGTCGGCGTGAGTGGGTGCTGATCGGCTAGAACGAGGGCGTTCTGATAGGTGCCGGATGCGCGTCGATAGGCCAGAATAGGGGCCCCGGCGAGTGGTCGGGATGATGGAGAGTGAGTTATGGCGTTTGATCAGGTGCGTCAGCGCCGTTTGTCTGACGATATCGTCGAGCAGCTTGAGGGCATGATCCTTGAGGGCACGCTGAAGTCGGGCGAGCGTTTGCCGGCCGAGCGCGCACTGGCCGAGCAGTTCGGGGTGTCGCGTCCGTCGTTGCGTGAGGCGATCCAGAAGTTGGCGGCCAAAGGTTTGCTGGTCAGCCGTCAGGGTGGTGGCAATTATGTGGTGGAGTCGCTGGGTTCAACCTTCAGCGATCCGCTGCTGCATCTGCTGGAAAATAACCCCGAGGCTCAGCGTGATCTGCTGGAGTTTCGTCAGACCCTGGAAGCCTCGTGTGCGTATTACGCAGCCTTGCGCGCCACTGAGGTAGACCGCGAGCGGCTGACCGCCGCTTTCGAGGAGTTGCAGGATTGCTATACGCGGCCAGATGAAGTGAGCCGGGCGGAAGAGGGCGCTGCGGATGCCAGGTTTCACCTGGCCATCGCCGAGGCAAGCCATAACGCGGTATTGCTGCACACCATTCGCGGCCTGTTCGACCTGCTCAAGCGCAACGTGGTGACCAATATTGGCGGGATGTATCAGCAGCGTACCGAGACCCGGGACATGCTGATCAATCAGCACCGTGATCTATACCTGGCGATTATCGAGGGGCGTGCCGAGCAGGCGCGGGAAGTTTCAACACGTCACCTGCTGTATGTGCAGGAAGTGCTGGAGGAGGTGCGTCAGGAGGTTCAGCGCATGGCCAGGGCGGAGCGGCGCAAGGGGATGTAGCGATTGTTGTGGCTGAGGGAGCGGGCTCCCTCGGCCACATCAAGTCACAAGAAAATCAGTCTTCCTTGCCCTTGTTGCGCACGGCACGCTGCAATTCGCGGTTGGAATCGCGCTCGCGCTCGGTGTCACGCTTGTCGTATTCCTTCTTGCCCTTGCCCAGTGCGATCTCGCACTTGACCAGGTGCTTGCTCCAGTACCACGACAGGCAGATGCAGGCGTAGCCCTTTTGCTGCACGGCGGCTTGGAGTTTTTCCAGTTCGCGGGCATTGAGCAACAGCTTGCGCGTGCGCACCGGGTCGGCGATCACGTGGGTGCTGGCGGTCATCAGCGGCGTGATATGACTGCCAAGCAGCCAGGCCTCACCGTCTTTGAGCAGCACGTAACTGTCGACCAGTTGCAGCTTGCTGGCACGCAGACTTTTTACTTCCCAGCCGGCCAGGACCAGACCAGCCTCGAAACGATGTTCGATGAAGTAATCGTGTCGCGCCTTTTTATTTTGCGCGATGGTCCCTGTTGGGTGTTTCTTTTGTTTAGCCATAGGGGCGGCATTATAGGGAGTTGCGAGCGCGTCGGCTACGGTCAACCTGCGTGCTTGAGCGTGTTGGATGAATCCCGGACAATGCAGCCTGGTTTTTGATTTTTTCTTTCGCGAATCCTGTTGTCCTTTCGCGATGTTTGCCGCTCAGCTGTGGAACTAACGCTCACATGACGACGCATATTCAACGTTCGGCCCTGCTGCCTTACCCGGCACAGGCGCTCTATGACCTGGTCAACGACGTGGCGCGTTACCCGGAGTTCCTGCCTTGGTGCTCGACTGCCGAGGTGTTGGAGAGCAGTGACGGGCATATGGTCGCCAGCGTGGGGGTAGCGAAGGGCGGCTTGAGCCAGCACTTTGTCACTCGCAACACGCTGGTGCCCGGGCAGTCCATCGAGATGAATCTCGAAGAAGGCCCATTCACTCAGTTGCATGGTGTGTGGGTGTTCAAGGCGTTGAACGAGAAGGCCTGCAAGATCAGCCTTGACCTGTCGTTCGACTATGCCGGCCCGATCGTGCGCGCTACCTTGGGCCCGCTGTTCAATCAGGCGGCCAATACCCTGGTGGACGCGTTCTGCCAGCGCGCCAAGCAAATACATGGCTGAGCCATTGGTTGAGATCGAGGTGGTGTACGCCGCGGTGGATCGCCAGGTGTTGATGAGCCTGGCAGTAGCGTCGGGCTCAAGTCTCAGGACTGCGGTGTTGGGCTCGGGAATGGCCGCGCAATTTCCGGAACTGAATCTGGAGAGTTGCCCGTTGGGGATCTTCGGCAAGGTGGTGGCGGACGCAGATGTTCGTATTGTTCAGGCCGGAGACCGAATCGAGATCTATCGGCCATTGCTGGCAGACCCGATGGAGATACGTCGCTTGCGTGCGGCCAAGGCTGCCAAGGCAAAACAGCAGAATTCATAGCTTGCGAAGCGGCAGGCAACAAAAAGCCCGGCATGCCGGGCTTTTTATCGAACGTTACAAAGGTTCTGGGCTTGGCACCGGAACGGTTTGTACGCCGTCGACGCCTTTCTGGATTTGGTCCAGCAAAGAGCCTGGCTTGGCCGGTACCTCGGACTTGGGCTTTTCCTCGTTCTGCGCAGGCGCAGGCGCGGCGGTGCCGTTGTCCTTGCCCAGCAAGGCTTCATCGCGGCTTACGCCCGGTTTGAAGTCCCCCGACAGGCTGGCGAGCTGGTCATTGCCATTGAAGATGACACTGACCCGCTCCTGCTGGCGTTCACCGCCACCAGGTTGGATGCTATAGAGATAATCCCAGCGATCGGCATGGAATGTGTCGGTCAGCAGGGGATTGCCCATGATAAACCGTACTTGCCGTCGGGTCATTCCCGGGCGTAACTGGTCTATCATGTCCTGCGTGACGACATTGCCCTGCTGGATGTCGATTTTGTAAACCCCGGGGAATGAACAACCGGCGAGTGCGAGCAGTCCCACAAAGGTGAAACTGGTTAGCAAGAGCTTGGTGTTTTGCATCGGTGGGCGACTTCCACTATCTTGGCTGGGACAACGTAAACGCCGATCATACCCGTATTAAGAGAAGCTGCGAAGCAGCATCCGCGAGAAAGCTAACCATGGTTGAAAATAGCGAACTACGCAAAGCCGGTCTTAAAGTGACTCTGCCACGAGTCAAGATTCTACAAATGCTCGATTCTGCTGAGCAGCGCCACATGAGTGCCGAGGATGTATACAAGGCACTGATGGAGTCTAACGAGGACGTTGGCCTGGCCACGGTTTACCGTGTACTGACCCAGTTTGAAGCAGCAGGACTGGTGGTTCGTCATAATTTCGACGGCGGTCATGCAGTATTCGAACTGGCTGACAGCGGCCACCACGACCACATGGTCGATGTGGAAACTGGCGAAGTGGTCGAGTTCGTCAGCCCGGAAATCGAGAAGCTCCAGAAGGCAATCGCCGACGAGCACGGAGTCGAATTGGTGGATCACAATTTGGTTCTGTACATACGTAAGAAAAAGTAAGAAAGCTACGCAGACTCGCTCTGCGAAACGATCGAAGGCGACCCTAGGGTCGCCTTCGTGCTTTCTATAGAAAGAAAATGCTCGGTAAGCCGTGCCTCAGACCTTCACGGTTACCACCATTTTTTTCGCGTGCGCCAAGGACTCCTTGGTCAGGTCGATGCCGCCAAGCATCCGCGCCACTTCTTCTACCCGTTCGGTCTTGTTCAGCTTGGACACGGCGGTATGGGTGGCATCGCTGCCCCGCACCTTGTGCACGAACAAATGTTGATGCCCTTGGGCGGCCACTTGTGGCAAGTGGGTGACGGTCAGTACTTGGCCGCGATCACCCAGCCGGCGCAACAGCTGGCCGACGATCTCGGCTGTCGGGCCGCCGATGCCGACGTCCACTTCATCGAATACCAGTGTTGGCACGCGTGACGTCTGGGCAGTGATCACCTGGATCGCCAGGCTGATCCGCGACAGCTCGCCGCCGGATGCCACTTTAGCCAGTGCCTTGAGTGGCTGGCCCGGGTTTGCACTGACCAGCAGTTCTACCTGTTCAAGGCCGTTGGGCAGCAGCTCGTTGCTGGTGTTGGTGTGCAGTTCGATGGTGAAGCGCCCGCCGGGCATGCCCAGGCGTTGGATTTCCTGCTCCACTGCGCTGGCCAGGCCGGTCGCTGCCTGGTGGCGCAGGTCGCTCAGCTCTCGGGCTTTCTCCTGATAATGACGAGCAAAGGACGCCAGTTCTTCGCCTAGCCGCTCGATGGATTCATCGTTGGCATTCAGGGTTTCGATTTCATCCAGCAGCTTTTGCTGCATGGTCGCGACTTCGGTTGGCTGGATCCGGTGTTTGCGCGCCAGGGTGTAGATGGTGTCCAGACGCTCTTCTATATCCTGCAGGCGGGCCGGGTCTGCATCGAAGTGATCGAGGAAGCGGTTCAGCTCGCCGACGGCTTCTTCTACCTGTATTTGTGCGCTGGTCAGCAGCGTGGTGGCTTCATTCAACGAGCCTGAAGCGCTATTCACGCTGGACAGCCGGTTGAGGCTGGCAGTCAGGGCGTTGAGCACATTGCCGGAATCACTTTCGCTGCACTGCTCCACCACTTGCCGGCAAATGCCCAGCAGGGTTTCGGCGTTGGTCAGGTTCTTGTGTTCTTGTTCCAGTTGCTCCAGTTCGGTCTCACCGAGCCCGAGGCTTTCCAGTTCTTCCAATTGATAGCTGAGCAATTGGTGGCGGGCACGCTGCTCGTCGCCGGAGTTGGAGAGGCGCTCCAGTTCCTGGCGGGTTTGGCGCCAGCGTTGCGCAGCCAATTGCACCTGGCGGGCAAGGTCGGTGGCGCTGGCGTATTCGTCGAGGAGGCGGCGATGGGTATCGGTTTTTAGCAGGGACTGGTGTTCATGCTGGCTGTGGATATCGATTAGCAGCTCGCCCAGGGCTTTCAAGTCGCCGAGCGGGCAGGGCGTGCCGTTGATATAGCCGCGGGAGCGCCCTTCGGCGGTGATCACCCGGCGCAGGATGCACGGGCCTTCATTATTAAGGTCGCGCTCGGCAAGCCAGGCCTCGGCTTCGGGGATGTCGGCCAGGTCAAAGGTGGCGAGAATGTCGGCCTTGTCGGCGCCCGGGCGAACCACGCCGCTGTCGGCACGGTCGCCCAGGGTCAGGCCCAGGGCGTCGAGCATGATCGACTTGCCGGCGCCGGTTTCGCCTGTGATTACGCTCATCCCGCGATCCAGTTCAAGATCGAGATGTTCCACGATGGCGTAATTATGTACGGACAGATGAACCAGCATGACGGCCGCTCCCAGGCGTTAGGTCTGGTTATTTATACAGTGTTTTGTTTGGGGCTGACAATCCTGCTGCTTAGCTCGATTTGCTTGATCGGTAGCTATTCTTAGTGCGGTACGGAATGAGGAGGGAAAATTGATCCAAGTCAGGTGAAAGACTTTTGGTAACGCCTCAACCCTTGAACCTGAAAATTGTGGCCCCATATACCGGAACAGAAGCGCGAGTCGAGTTCGCGCATGATTTTGAAAGGAGAAATCTATGGCTGACGAACAGACGCAGGATACGCAAAATCCAGACGCCAACCAGGCAGCAGGTGAAGACCTGGCCGCTCGTGTGCAAGTGCTCGAAGAGCAATTGGCAGGCGCACAGGATCAATCGTTGCGTGTTGCCGCCGATCTGCAGAACGTCCGCCGCCGCGCCGAGCAGGATGTAGAAAAAGCTCACAAATTCGCCCTGGAAAAATTTGCCGCTGATCTGTTGCCGATCATCGACAGCCTGGAGCGTGGCCTTGAGCTGTCCAACCCGGACGACGAAAACATCCGCCCGATGCGCGAAGGGATCGAACTGACCCTGAAAATGTTCCAGGACACCCTGAAGCGTTATCAGCTGGAAGCCATCGATCCGCAAGGCGGTGAGCCGTTCAATGCGGAGCATCACCAGGCAATGGCGATGCAGGAAAACGCTGACCTTGAGCCAAACAGCGTGTTGAAGGTGTTCCAGAAGGGCTATCAGCTCAATGGTCGTCTGCTGCGCCCGGCAATGGTTGTGGTGAGCAAGGCTCCTGCACCGGTTGCACCTTCGATTGATGAGCAGGCTTGAAATAACTCGTAACGGCCCCATCTATAAGTCAAGCGTTTAAGCACTGCCGCAGTTAGCCACCACTGCTGCGGCAACAAAATCTAAGTTTCGGGAGAGTAAATCATGGGCAAAATTATCGGTATCGACCTGGGGACTACCAACTCCTGCGTCTCCGTGCTGGAAAACGGCGTATCCAAAGTTATTGAAAACGCTGAAGGCGCACGTACCACCCCGTCCATCGTGGCTTATGCCAACGACGGCGAAATCCTGGTGGGCCAGTCCGCCAAGCGTCAAGCTGTGACCAATCCGCATAACACCCTGTACGCGGTGAAGCGTCTGATCGGTCGTAAGTTCGACGAAGAAGTCGTACAGAAAGACATCAAGATGGTCCCGTACAAAATCGCCAAGGCTGACAACGGTGACGCCTGGGTTGAAGTGAACGGTCAGAAAATGTCGCCGCCACAAATCTCGGCTGAAATCTTGAAAAAGATGAAGAAAACCGCCGAAGACTACCTCGGTGAAGCTGTGACTGAAGCGGTGATCACCGTTCCGGCCTACTTCAACGACAGCCAGCGCCAGGCGACCAAAGACGCCGGCCGTATTGCTGGCCTGGACGTAAAACGTATCATCAACGAACCAACCGCGGCCGCTCTGGCCTACGGTATGGACAAGGCCAAAGGCGACCACACCGTGATCGTTTACGACCTGGGTGGCGGTACCTTCGACGTTTCCGTGATCGAAATCGCTGAAGTTGATGGCGAGCACCAGTTCGAAGTGTTGGCCACCAACGGTGACACGTTCCTGGGCGGTGAAGACTTTGACATTCGCCTGATCGACTACCTCGTCGAGGAATTCAAGAAAGAAAGCGGCATGAACCTCAAGGGTGACCCGCTGGCCATGCAGCGCCTGAAAGAAGCCGCTGAGAAAGCCAAGATCGAACTGTCTTCTAGCAATTCGACCGACGTGAACCTGCCGTACATCACTGCAGACGCTACCGGTCCTAAGCACTTGAACGTGAAGATCTCCCGCGCCAAGCTGGAGTCGCTGGTAGAAGACCTGGTTCAACGCACCATCGAGCCTTGCCGCATTGCGCTGAAAGACTCGGGTATCGACGTTGGCGCGATCAACGACGTGATCCTGGTCGGCGGTCAAACCCGTATGCCACTGGTTCAGAAGCTGGTTACCGAATTCTTCGGTAAAGAAGCGCGTAAAGACGTGAACCCGGACGAAGCGGTTGCCATGGGTGCTGCCATCCAGGGCGCGGTGTTGGCCGGCGACGTGAAAGACGTTCTGCTGCTGGACGTTAGCCCGCTGACCTTGGGTATCGAAACCATGGGCGGCGTGATGACTGCGCTGATCGAGAAAAACACCACGATTCCTACCAAGAAATCGCAAGTGTTCTCGACTGCCGACGACAACCAGGGCGCCGTGACCATTCACGTGCTGCAAGGTGAGCGTAAGCAAGCCGGTCAGAACAAGTCTCTGGGCAAGTTCGACCTGGCCGAGATTCCACCAGCACCACGTGGCGTGCCACAAATTGAAGTGACCTTCGACATCGACGCCAACGGCATCCTGCACGTAGGCGCCAAAGACAAGGCCACCGGCAAGACTCAATCGATCGTGATCAAGGCTAACTCGGGTCTGTCCGAGGAAGAAATTCAGCAGATGATCCGTGATGCTGAAGCCAACGCTGACGAAGACCGCAAGTTCGAAGAGCTGGCCGCAGCCCGCAACCAGGGTGATGCACTGGTTCACTCGACGCGCAAAATGGTCGCTGACGCTGGCGACAAAGTGACTGCCGAAGAGAAAACTGCAATCGAAGCAGCCGTAGTTGCCCTGGAAGCCGCTGTTAAAGGCGACGACAAGGCCGCTATCGAAGCCAAGGTTGAAGAGCTGTCGAAAGTCTCTGCGCCAGTGGCTCAGAAAATGTACGCCGAACAAGGCCAGCCGGCTGATGGTGCTGCACACCAGGCAGAGCCTGAAGCCAAGCACGACGATGTTGTCGATGCCGAGTTCGAAGAAGTTAAAGACCACAAGTAACTTGGTCGCCCGGTTGACCGCTCACAAGCGGTGACTGGTAGGATGTCGCCGCGCGGGAGCTTGCTCCCGCGTTGGCGTGTCTGGGGTACGCGAATTTTTACAGCATGCGACAACGCTCGGATGCTGGCGGTGTGATCGGGAATGCTCCTGCTTTCCGGACGACAGTCACCGCGTTTTTGGCCGGTTGCCGGCTGAAAGCAGTAACGACCAGGATCGTTGAATTGACGTGAGTTGGGTCCGGGCCTGTATTGGGGCTCAACGAGTTTGGCAAGGCTCAGGAGGGTTTTGCCGGACGTCCTTAAGAGTGCAAAGACTTATGGCAAAGCGTGACTATTACGAAGTGTTGGGTGTGGAGCGCGGCTCCAGCGAGGCGGACCTGAAAAAGGCTTACCGTCGCCTGGCGATGAAGCACCACCCGGACCGTAATCCGGATAACAAAGAATCCGAAGACCTGTTCAAAGAGGCCAACGAGGCCTACGAATGCCTGTGTGATCCGAACAAGCGTGCAGCTTACGATCAGTACGGTCATGCCGGTGTCGACCCAAGCATGGGCGGCGGTGCCGGTTTTGGCGGCCAGAACTTCTCCGATATTTTCGGCGACGTGTTCAGCGACTTCTTTGGTGGCGGCCGCGGTGGTCAGCGTGGCGGTGCCCAGCGTGGCAGCGACCTGCGCTACACCCTGGAGCTGAACCTGGAAGAAGCGGTGCGTGGCACCAGCGTCAATATCCGTGTTCCGACGCTGGTCAACTGCAAGCCGTGTGACGGTTCGGGCGCCAAGAAAGGCTCCTCGCCGATCACTTGCCCGACGTGCGGCGGTATCGGCCAGGTGCGCATGCAGCAAGGCTTTTTCTCGGTGCAGCAAACCTGCCCACGCTGCCATGGCCAGGGCAAGATCATTTCCGACCCGTGCGACTCGTGCCACGGCGAAGGGCGTGTCGAAGAGTACAAGACCCTCTCGGTGAAAGTGCCGGCGGGTGTTGATACCGGCGACCGCATTCGTCTGTCGGGCGAAGGCGAGGCGGGCACTCAGGGCGGCCCGACGGGCGACCTGTACGTAGTGATCAATGTGCGCGAGCACTCGATCTTCCAGCGCGATGGCAAGCATCTGTTCTGTGAAGTGCCGATCAGCTTTGTTGATGCGGCCTTGGGTGGCGAGCTTGAAATCCCGACGCTGGACGGTCGGGTCAAGCTGAAGATTCCTGAGGGCACGCAGACTGGCAAGCAGTTCCGTATCCGCGGCAAGGGCGTTGCGCCAGTGCGTGGTGGTGGTGCTGGCGACTTGATGTGCCGTGTGGCGATAGAAACGCCGGTGAACCTGGGCCGACGTCAGCGCGAACTGCTGGAAGAGTTCCGCAGCTCCCTGGCTGGCGACGACACGCATTCGCCAAAAACCACCGGCTGGTTCGAAGGCGTGAAGCGCTTCTTCGGCGATCTGTAAGGAAGTGAGTATGCGACGTATCGCGGTGATGGGCGCTGCCGGGCGCATGGGCAAAAACCTGGTCGAGGCCGTACAGGCGCGCTCGCCAGCCTCCGGGCTGACGGCGGCGATTGTTCGTCCCGGCAGCACCTTGATTGGTGCGGACGCGGGTGAGTTGGCGTCCCTGGGGCGGATTGGCGTTTCGTTGTCCGGCAACCTGGAGCAGGTCGCCGACGAGTTCGACGTGCTGATCGACTTTACCCTGCCGGACGTGATGCTGAAAAACCTGGCGTTCTGCCGCAAGGCGGGCAAGGCCATGGTGATCGGCACGACCGGCCTGAGTGCCGAGCAAAAGCAGCTGCTGGTGGAGGCGGGCAAGGATATTCCTATCGTGTTCGCGGCTAACTTCAGTGTTGGCGTCAATCTGTCGCTGAAGCTGCTCGACATGGCGGCGCGCGTGATGGGCGATGAGGCTGACATCGAGATCATCGAGACGCATCACCGGCACAAGATCGATGCGCCGTCCGGTACGGCGCTGCGCATGGGTGAGGCGATTGCCGATGCTCTTGGGCGGGACCTGTCGAAAGTGGCGGTGTATGGCCGCGAAGGTCACACTGGCGCTCGTGCTCACGACACCATTGGTTTTGCCACCGTTCGCGGCGGTGACGTGGTGGGTGACCACACGGTGCTGTTCGCAACCGAGGGTGAGCGTCTTGAGATTACCCATAAGGCGTCGAGTCGCATGACGTTCGCCAAGGGTGCTGTGCGTGCGGCGCTGTGGTTGGACGGTCGCACGCCGGCCTTGTACGACATGCGCGACGTGCTGGATCTGCATTAAGAAGTAGCTAAAACGGGGCCTCAGGATTATCCTAAGGCCCCGTTTTTACCCGCTAAGCGACGTCCTGTCGCATTCCCCTGCCTTTAAGGCTCATTAGCGGTGGACCAAAAAAGCCTTTTTCTGTAAGCTACAGCTTTAGTGTGTCCACTAAAAGCGCGCAGAATAATTCAGTGAAGAAGCGGGGTGACGTGTCCATACGTCACTCCGCTTTTTTACAACCTGCGATCGCCCTTTCAGGCTTTATTTACGGGAGGTCTTCTTGACTAAGCCAGCCATACTCGCCCTTGCTGATGGCAGCATTTTTCGCGGCGAAGCCATTGGAGCCGACGGTCAGACCGTTGGAGAGGTGGTGTTCAACACCGCCATGACCGGCTATCAGGAAATCCTTACCGATCCTTCCTACGCCCAACAGATCGTTACCCTGACCTATCCGCACATTGGTAACACCGGTACTACACCGGAAGACGCCGAGTCGGATCGTGTCTGGTCGGCGGGTCTGGTAATTCGTGACCTGCCACTGGTTGCGAGCAACTGGCGTAACACGATGTCCTTGTCCGATTACCTGAAAGCCAACAACGTTGTGGCGATCGCCGGTATCGATACGCGTCGCCTGACACGCATCCTGCGTGAAAAAGGTTCGCAGAACGGTTGCATCATGGCCGGTGACAACATCTCCGAAGCAGCAGCGATTGCAGCAGCCCAAGGTTTCCCTGGCCTGAAAGGCATGGACCTGGCGAAAGTCGTCAGCACCAAGGAACAGTACGAGTGGCGCTCCACTGTCTGGGACTTGAAGACCGACAGCCACGCGACCATCGAAGCTTGCGAGCTGCCTTACCACGTCGTGGCCTACGACTACGGTATCAAGCACAACATCCTGCGCATGCTGGTGGCGCGCGGTTGCCGCGTGACCGTGGTGCCGGCGCAAACCCCGGCCAGCGACGTACTGGCCCTGCAGCCGGACGGCGTGTTCCTGTCCAACGGCCCGGGTGACCCGGAGCCTTGCGACTACGCCATCAAGGCGATCAAGGAAGTGCTGGAAACCGAGATCCCGGTATTCGGTATCTGCCTCGGTCACCAACTGCTGGCCCTGGCCTCCGGCGCCAAGACCCTGAAAATGGGTCACGGCCACCACGGTGCCAACCACCCGGTGCAGGACCTGGACACTGGCGTCGTGATGATCACCAGCCAGAACCACGGTTTCGCGGTGGATGAAGCGACCCTGCCGGGCAACGTCCGGGCGATCCACAAGTCGCTGTTCGACGGTTCCCTGCAAGGCATCGAGCGCACCGACAAGAGCGCGTTCAGCTTCCAGGGCCACCCTGAAGCAAGCCCGGGCCCGAACGACGTAGCGCCGCTGTTCGACCGGTTCATCAATGAGATGGCCAAGCGACGCTAAGTGAGTGGCCTGAGGGTGGCCCGGGAAACCGGCGGCCCCCTCAGGCTCTTCAAAGATTGTTCAAGACGGCTTGCCGACTGACCTGCGGATTTGAGTGACAAACCCATGCCAAAACGTACAGACATAAAAAGCATCCTGATTCTCGGCGCTGGCCCGATCGTGATCGGCCAGGCTTGCGAATTCGACTACTCCGGCGCCCAGGCCTGTAAAGCCCTGCGCGAAGAGGGCTACCGCGTCATCCTGGTGAACTCCAACCCGGCCACCATCATGACCGACCCGGACATGGCCGACGCCACCTACATCGAGCCGATCAAGTGGCAGACCGTTGCCAAGATCATCGAGAAAGAGCGTCCGGACGCGCTGCTGCCAACCATGGGTGGCCAGACCGCCCTGAACTGTGCACTGGACCTGGAGCGCGAAGGCGTCCTGGAGAAGTTCGGCGTAGAGATGATCGGCGCCAATGCCGACACCATCGACAAGGCTGAAGACCGTTCGCGTTTCGACAAGGCGATGAAGTCCATCGGCCTTGACTGCCCGCGTTCCGGTATCGCCCACAGCATGGAAGAGGCCAACGTAGTCCTCGAAAAGCTGGGCTTCCCGTGCATCATCCGTCCTTCCTTCACCATGGGCGGCACCGGCGGCGGTATCGCTTACAACCGTGAAGAGTTCGAAGAAATCTGCGCTCGTGGCCTGGACCTGTCTCCGACCAAAGAGCTGCTGATCGACGAATCCCTGATCGGCTGGAAAGAATATGAGATGGAGGTTGTCCGCGATAAGAAGGACAACTGCATCATCGTTTGCTCGATCGAAAACTTCGACCCGATGGGCGTGCACACTGGTGACTCGATCACTGTTGCGCCAGCACAGACCCTGACGGACAAGGAATACCAGATCATGCGTAACGCCTCGTTGGCGGTGCTGCGTGAGATCGGCGTGGAAACCGGTGGCTCCAACGTCCAGTTCGGCATCTGCCCGGACACTGGCCGCATGGTTGTGATCGAGATGAACCCGCGGGTATCGCGTTCTTCGGCACTGGCATCGAAAGCTACCGGCTTCCCGATTGCGCGCATCGCTGCCAAGCTGGCGATCGGTTACACATTGGACGAGTTGCAGAACGAAATCACTGGCGGCGCAACGCCTGCGTCCTTCGAGCCGTCGATCGACTACGTCGTCACCAAGCTGCCACGCTTCGCTTTCGAGAAATTCCCGAAAGCCGACGCCCGCCTGACCACTCAGATGAAGTCGGTCGGTGAAGTCATGGCCATCGGCCGGACCTTCCAGGAATCCCTCCAGAAAGCCCTGCGCGGCCTGGAAGTGGGTGTTTGCGGCCTGGACGAGAAACTCGACCTGAGCAACCCGGAAAGCATGAGCGTGCTCAAGCGCGAGCTGACCGTGCCGGGCGCCGAGCGCATCTGGTACGTGGCTGACGCCTTCCGCGCCGGCATGACCGTCGAAGACATCTTCGGCATGAACATGATCGACCCGTGGTTCCTGGTGCAGATCGAAGATCTGATCAAGGAAGAAGAGAAGGTCAAGACCCTCGGTCTGTCCTCTATCGACCGCGACCTGATGTTCCGCCTCAAGCGCAAAGGCTTCTCCGACATGCGCCTGGCCAAGCTGCTGGGTGTGACCGAGAAGAACCTGCGCACGCATCGCCACAAGCTGGATATCTTCCCGGTCTACAAGCGCGTTGATACCTGTGCGGCCGAGTTCGCAACAGACACCGCGTATATGTACTCCACCTACGAGGAAGAGTGCGAAGCCGCGCCGTCGGGCCGTGACAAAATCATGATCCTGGGTGGCGGTCCAAACCGAATCGGCCAAGGCATCGAATTCGATTATTGCTGCGTACACGCCGCCCTCGCCCTGCGCGAAGACGGGTACGAGACCATTATGGTCAACTGCAACCCTGAAACTGTTTCCACTGACTACGACACTTCCGACCGTCTGTACTTCGAGCCGGTAACGCTGGAAGACGTACTGGAAATCTGTCGCGTCGAGAAGCCCAAAGGCGTGATCGTCCAGTACGGCGGCCAAACCCCGTTGAAACTGGCTCGCGCACTCGAAGCCGCTGGCGTGCCGATCATCGGTACCAGCCCTGACGCTATCGACCGTGCCGAAGACCGTGAGCGCTTCCAGCAGATGGTTGAACGCCTGAACCTGCGTCAGCCGCCAAACGCCACCGTGCGCAGCGAAGACGAAGCTATCCGCGCAGCCAGCAAGATCGGCTACCCGCTGGTGGTGCGTCCGTCCTACGTATTGGGCGGCCGGGCGATGGAAATCGTCTACGAAGAAGAAGAACTCAAGCGTTACCTGCGTGATGCAGTGAAAGTGTCCAACGACAGCCCGGTGCTGCTGGACCACTTCCTCAACTGCGCCATCGAAATGGACGTGGATGCGGTCTGCGACGGCACTGACGTAGTGATCGGCGCGATCATGCAGCACATCGAACAGGCTGGTGTTCACTCCGGTGACTCCGCTTGCTCGCTGCCGCCTTACTCGCTGCCTGCGCACATCCAGGACGAGATGCGCGAACAGGTCAAGAAAATGGCCTTGGAGTTGGGTGTGGTCGGCCTGATGAACGTACAGCTGGCGCTGCAAGGCGAAGACATCTACGTCATCGAAGTCAACCCGCGCGCTTCGCGTACGGTGCCTTTTGTTTCCAAGTGCATCGGTGTTTCCCTGGCGATGATTGCGGCCCGTGTGATGGCCGGTAAGACCTTGAAGGAAATCGGCTTCACCAAGGAAATCATTCCGAACTTCTACAGCGTGAAAGAGGCGGTGTTCCCGTTCGCCAAATTCCCTGGCGTGGACCCGATCCTGGGCCCAGAGATGAAGTCCACCGGTGAAGTGATGGGTGTGGGCGATACCTTCGGTGAAGCATTCGCCAAAGCCCAGATGGGTGCCAGCGAAGTGCTGCCGACCGGCGGTACTGCGTTTATCAGCGTGCGTGATGATGACAAACCACTGGTTGCAGGCGTGGCCCGTGATCTGATCAACTTGGGCTTCAATGTCGTGGCTACTGCCGGGACCGCCAAGCTGATCGAGGCTGCCGGCCTGAAAGTACGTCGCGTGAACAAGGTGACGGAAGGCCGTCCACACGTGGTCGACATGATCAAGAATGACGAAGTCACCCTGATCATCAACACCACCGAAGGTCGCCAGTCGATCGCGGACTCCTACTCCATTCGTCGTAACGCCTTGCAGCACAAGATCTACTGCACCACCACCATTGCTGCTGGCGAAGCTATCTGCGAAGCGCTCAAGTTCGGTCCTGAAAAAACCGTGCGCCGCTTGCAGGATCTACACGCAGGATTGAAGGCATGATCAAATACCCAATGACCGTCCAGGGCGCAAAAGCCCTGGAAGAAGAGCACGCTCACCTGACCAAGGTCGTCCGTCCGAAGCTGAGCCAGGACATCGGTACGGCCCGGGAATTGGGTGACCTGAAGGAAAACGCTGAATACCATGCTGCCCGCGAGCAGCAGGGTATGGTCGAGGCGCGGATCCGTGACATCGAAGGCCGTATGCAGAATGCGGTGATCATCGACGTTACGACCATTCCGAAGACCGGCAAGGTGATTTTCGGCACCACCGTGGAAATCGCCAACGTCGAGACTGACGAAAGCGTGGTTTACCACATCGTGGGTGAAGACGAGGCCGACTTCAAACTCGGCAAGATCTCCGTCGGCTCGCCGCTGGCCCGCGCCTTGATTGCCAAGGAAGAGGGTGATGTGGTGGCCGTCAAGACGCCTGGTGGCGTGATCGAGTACGAGATTGTCGAAGTTCGTCACATCTGAAAGACGGCGCCCGCTTCATGCGGGCGCCATGCTTTGGCAGTTCGCCCAGATGCTTTGGGTTGGCGGCCTATGGTTGTTACATATTGGTGTTCTACCGGCGCTGGGCCTGATTGGCCTGGCACCGTTGCTGATCGATGAGGTCAGCGGATTATTAAGTGCGTTGCTGGTGGGTTTTGCAGCAGCGTGCGTGACGCTTCAGGCGCTGGTGCTGATCAAGGCCGAAGGCTTGGGGAGTTTGTGGCGGGATATTCGCGGGCAACTGCTGTTGATGGCACTGTATGCGTGCGCAATGTTTTGCGTAGTGCGCATCTTTCTGCCGGAAGCGTTGCGCTGGCAGCTGTTCAGCTATCTTGTGCTAGGGTTTACCGGGTTAGTGCTGGTTGTACAGCCGGCGCCAGGATGGAGTGGCAGGGCGCGCGAAGCACGCCCGTGACCCTTGTTTCACTTGAAGCGGTGTACGTTCGACAGTTGCTTGTTGACGCTGAAGTTCTTGCGATACAGCAGCGCCATCTTGCCGATGACCTGAACCAGGTCCGCTTTGCCAGCCTTGCACAGTTCTGCAATGGCTGCCAGGCGCGCCTCGCGATCAAGGATGCTGACCTTGATCTTGATCAGCTCGTGATCGCCCAATGCGCGTTCAAGTTCGGCTAACACACCTTCAGTCAAACCGTTGTCAGCCACAGTCAAAACTGGTTTCAGATGGTGGCCAATGGATTTGTACTGTTTCTTCTGCTCTTGAGTGAGCGGCATAATCTGACCCCTGCGTCTGATCTTGTAAAAAGCGGCGGCCAGTTTACCCGAGCGAGTCCGGGACCGCCCAGTTAATCATGACCCGTTTTATTTTCGAGGTGGCCCGTGGCCCGTTCCAAAACTAGCCTTAAGTGGCTGCAAGAGCATTTCAACGACCCTTACGTCAAAATGGCGCAAAAGGATGGCTACCGCTCCCGGGCCAGCTACAAGCTGCTGGAGATCCAGGAAAAGGACAAGTTGATCCGTCCTGGCATGAGCGTTATCGACCTTGGTGCCGCCCCGGGTGGCTGGTCCCAGGTGACCAGTCGTCTGATTGGTGGGCAAGGTCGTTTGATCGCATCCGATATCCTGGAAATGGACAGCATCCCGGACGTGACCTTTGTTCACGGCGATTTTACCCAGGATGAAGTGCTGGCACAGATCCTTGAGGCCGTCGGAAATTCGCAGGTAGACCTTGTGATTTCCGATATGGCCCCCAATATGAGTGGATTACCCGCTGTTGATATGCCGCGGGCCATGTTCCTCTGCGAATTGGCACTGGATCTGGCAGGGCGTGTACTACGTCCAGGTGGTGATTTTCTGGTCAAGGTCTTCCAGGGTGAAGGCTTCGACGAGTATCACAAGAACATCCGCAAGCTGTTCGACAAGGTACAGACACGCAAGCCTGACTCTTCCCGGGACAGGTCTCGTGAGCAGTATTTGCTGGGTCGCGGTTTCCGTGGCATTGAAGGCGCTGCCAGTGAAGAGCGTTTTTGAGAAATTTGACGGAGGCGATAGGTTTTTTTATGTCGCTTTCGTCACGAAGCTTTACGAATATTGTGTAGTCAAAGTTTCACAAAGGGTTACAGACGGCGCCTGCCAGAGTTGTAGGTAATGTAGTAAGTTAGGCCGGTGAATATCATGCGAAGCACGCGCCAGTAGCGGAGCTTGCTTCAGAGGGTAGTTAATTGAACGATATGGCAAAGAATCTGATCCTGTGGTTGATCATCGCGGCTGTCCTCGTGACGGTGATGAACAACTTCTCCAGCCCTAACGAGCCGCAGACCCTCAACTATTCCGACTTCATCCAGCAAGTTAAGGATGGCAAGGTCGAGCGCGTAGCAGTTGACGGCTACGTGATTACCGGCAAGCGCAACGATGGCGACAGCTTCAAGACCATCCGTCCGGCAATCCAGGACAATGGCCTGATCGGCGACCTGGTGGATAACCACGTGGTCGTTGAAGGCAAGCAGCCTGAGCAGCAGAGCATCTGGACCCAACTCCTGGTGGCCAGTTTCCCGATCCTGGTGATTATCGCCGTGTTCATGTTCTTCATGCGCCAGATGCAAGGTGGTGCGGGAGGTAAGGGCGGGCCGATGAGCTTCGGCAAGAGCAAGGCACGCCTGCTCTCCGAAGATCAGGTGAAAACCACCCTGGCTGACGTTGCCGGTTGCGACGAAGCCAAGGAAGAAGTGGGCGAACTGGTTGAGTTCCTGCGCGACCCAGGTAAGTTCCAGCGCCTTGGCGGCCGTATTCCTCGCGGTGTGCTGATGGTAGGCCCGCCAGGTACCGGTAAAACCCTGTTGGCCAAGGCCATTGCCGGCGAAGCCAAAGTACCTTTCTTCACCATTTCCGGTTCCGATTTCGTCGAAATGTTCGTCGGTGTCGGTGCCAGCCGTGTTCGCGATATGTTCGAGCAGGCCAAGAAGCACGCGCCATGCATCATCTTCATCGATGAGATCGATGCCGTTGGTCGCCATCGTGGCGCCGGCATGGGCGGCGGTCATGATGAGCGTGAGCAAACCCTTAACCAGTTGCTGGTTGAGATGGACGGCTTTGAAATGAACGACGGCATCATCGTGATCGCGGCGACCAACCGTCCGGACGTACTCGACCCTGCGCTGCTGCGTCCGGGCCGTTTTGACCGTCAGGTTGTGGTCGGTCTGCCGGACATCCGTGGCCGTGAGCAGATCCTGAAAGTGCACATGCGCAAAGTGCCAATGGGCGACGACGTGGCTCCAGCCGTGATTGCCCGTGGTACTCCGGGCTTCTCCGGTGCTGACCTTGCCAACCTGGTAAACGAGGCCTCGCTGTTCGCGGCCCGTACCGGCAAGCGCATCGTCGAAATGAAAGAGTTCGAACTGGCGAAAGACAAGATCATGATGGGCGCCGAGCGCAAATCCATGGTCATGTCCGAGAAAGAGAAGCAGAACACCGCTTATCACGAAGCTGGTCACGCCATTGTTGGTCGCGTTGTGCCTGAGCATGACCCGGTCTACAAAGTGTCGATCATTCCTCGTGGCCGGGCGCTGGGCGTCACCATGTTCCTGCCGGAAGAGGATCGCTACAGCCTCTCCAAGCGTGCCTTGATCAGTCAGATCTGCTCGCTGTATGGCGGCCGGATCGCTGAAGAGATGACCTTGGGTTTCGACGGCGTTACTACCGGTGCCTCAAACGACATCATGCGTGCCAGCCAGATCGCACGGAACATGGTGACCAAGTGGGGCCTGTCTGAAAAACTCGGTCCTTTGATGTATGCCGAGGAAGAAGGTGAAGTATTCCTGGGTCGCGGTGGTGGCGGTCAAGCTGCCAGCTTCTCCGGTGAGACAGCCAAGCTTATCGACTCAGAAGTGCGCAGCATCATTGACCAGTGCTACGGCACGGCCAAGCAGATCCTTACCGACAACCGTGACAAACTCGACGCCATGGCTGATGCCCTGATGAAGTACGAGACCATTGATGCCGAGCAGATCGACGACATCATGGCCGGTCGTACGCCTCGCGAGCCTCGCGATTGGGAAGGCGGTTCGGGCACTTCGGGCACACCGCCAGTAGTGCAGAACGAACGCCCTGAAGCCCCGATCGGCGGCCCGGCTGCTGACCATTAAGGTTTGAAATGACTTCTGCGTTGTCCTCGACCCGGTTGCCTTGCGGCAGCCGGGTTCTTGATTTGGCCCATACACACGTTATGGGCATTCTTAACGTAACCCCTGATTCCTTTTCCGATGGTGGTCGCTTCAGTCAGCTTGATGCTGCGTTGCGCCATGCGCAAGCTATGGTGGCTGCCGGTGCGACCCTGATTGATGTCGGTGGTGAATCGACCCGTCCTGGGGCGCGCGCAGTTTCTCCCCTGGAGGAGCTGGAGCGGGTTGCACCGATTGTCGAGCGCATCCATCGAGAGCTGGATGTCATCATCTCTGTCGATACCTCGACGCCCGCCGTTATGCGCGAAACCGCGCGTCTTGGCGCTGGGTTGATCAACGATGTGCGTTCCCTGCAGCGCGATGGCGCCCTGGATGCGGCCGCTGCCACGGGCCTGCCGGTTTGCCTGATGCATATGCTTGGTGAGCCGGGCACGATGCAGGACGACCCGCATTACGACAACCTGGTTGGTGAGGTGAAAGGCTTTCTTGCCGAGCGCATGGCCCAATGCGCCGTGGTGGGGATTGCCCCCGAGCGGATCATCCTCGATCCGGGATTTGGCTTTGCCAAGACCCTGCAGCACAATTTAAGCCTGTTCAAACATATGGAATCCCTGCATGCCCTTGGTCGTCCCCTGTTGGTTGGGGTTTCGCGCAAGAGCATGATAGGTCTGGCGTTGAATCGTCCGGTGGGTGAGCGGCTGCATGGCGGCCTGGCGCTCGCGGCACTTGCCGTGGTCAAGGGTGCGCGTATCTTGCGTGTCCATGACGTGGCCGAGACGGTAGATGTAGTGCGGATGATCGCAGCGGTTGAAGCAGCCGAATAAGAATGATGGAGCACTTATGACTAAAAAATATTTTGGCACCGATGGCATCCGCGGTCGGGTCGGCGAATTCCCGATTACTCCAGATTTCATGCTCAAGCTGGGCTGGGCCGCCGGTATGGCGTTCCGCAGCATGGGCGCCTGCCGCATCCTGGTAGGCAAGGACACGCGGATCTCGGGTTACATGTTTGAGTCTGCGCTGGAGGCGGGTCTGTCTGCTGCCGGCGCTGATGTGATGCTGTTGGGGCCGATGCCTACGCCAGCGATCGCTTACCTGACGCGTACCTTTCACGCTGAAGCCGGTATCGTGATCAGCGCTTCGCACAACCCTCACGATGACAACGGCATCAAGTTCTTCTCGGGCCAGGGCACCAAGCTGCCGGACGAGATCGAGCACATGATCGAAGAACTGCTGGATGCGCCGATGACCGTCGTCGAGTCGAGCAAGCTGGGCAAGGTTTCGCGGATTAACGACGCTTCTGGCCGTTACATCGAGTTTTGCAAAAGCAGCGTGCCGAGCAGCACCAATTTTGCCGGTCTGAAAGTCGTCATCGACTGCGCCCACGGTGCGACCTACAAAGTGGCGCCGAGTGTGTTCAAGGAGCTTGGTGCAGACGTTACCGTGCTGTCGGCCCAGCCTAACGGCTTGAACATCAATGACAACTGCGGCTCGACCCATATGGGGCAGTTGCAGGCGGCGGTCCTGGCCGAACATGCTGACCTGGGTATCGCGTTCGATGGCGATGGTGACCGGGTATTGATGGTCGACCATACGGGTGCAATTGTTGATGGCGATGACCTGTTGTTCATCATTGCCCGCGACTTACACGAGCGTAACAAGCTGCAAGGCGGTGTCGTCGGTACCCTGATGAGCAATCTCGGCCTGGAGCTGGCCCTGGCAGATCTGGGTATTCCGTTTGTGCGCGCCAATGTCGGTGACCGCTACGTGATCGCTGAGCTGCTGGAGCGCAATTGGCTGGTGGGTGGCGAGAACTCCGGGCATGTCGTCTGCTTCCAGCACACGACCACCGGGGATGCGATCATCGCGGCGCTGCAGGTGCTGCTGGCATTGCGTCGTCGCGAAGAAAGCCTGGCCCAGGCGCGGCAGGCGCTGCGCAAGTGCCCGCAAGTGCTGCTTAACGTGCGCTTCGCGGGCGGTGACAACCCTATCGAGCATCCGGCCGTCAAAGAGGCCAGCGAGCGCGTGACTGCCGCCATGGCGGGTCGTGGCCGGGTCTTGCTGCGCAAGTCGGGCACCGAGCCTTTGGTGCGTGTAATGGTCGAAGGCGAGGACGAAACACAGGTTCGCGGCTATGCCGAAGAGCTGGCAAAACTGGTAACTGAAGTTTGCGCCTGAATTCGGCTTGCCAGTGATGATGTGGTTGGGTAACATCTGCGCCCACTTTGACCGACGAGGTACAGCATGCGTCGCACTATGGTAGCTGGTAACTGGAAGATGCACGGTACCCGCGCCAGTGTCGCTGAGCTGATCAACGGCCTTCGTCATTTGGCCTTGCCTAGCGGTGTTGATGTCGCGGTATTCCCGCCTTGCTTGTATATCAATCAAGTGATTGATGGCTTGAAGGGTAAGTCGATTCAGGTCGGCGCGCAGAACTCTGCGGTGGAATCCATGCAAGGTGCGTTGACCGGTGAGATTGCACCGAGTCAGCTGGTTGATGCGGGTTGTTCCCTGGTGCTTGTTGGGCACTCCGAGCGCCGCCAGATCATGGGCGAGCGTGATGGGACACTCAATCGCAAATTCGCGGCGGCACAGGCTTGTGGCTTGATTCCGGTGTTGTGCATAGGGGAGACCCTTGAGCAGCGTGAGTCCGGTAAAACTCTTGAAGTTGTCGGGCGTCAGCTGGGCAGCATCATCGAGGAGCTGGGAGTCGGTGCCTTTGCAAATGCAGTAATCGCTTACGAGCCGGTCTGGGCCATTGGTACCGGGCTGACTGCTTCGCCGCAACAGGCTCAGGATGTGCACGCAGCCATCCGCGCGCAGTTGGCGGCAGAGAATTCTGAGGTCGCACGAGGTGTGCGGCTTCTATACGGCGGCAGCGTGAAGGCGGCCAATGCGGTCGAACTGTTCGGCATGCCGGATATCGATGGGGGGCTCATTGGTGGAGCTTCCCTGAATGCAGATGAGTTCGGTGCGATTTGTCGCGCCGCGGGAAACTGAAAAAATGCTGGAAACAGTCATCGTTGTTTTTCATCTGCTGGGTGCACTGGGCGTAGTTGCTCTGGTTTTGCTGCAGCAGGGTAAAGGTGCGGACGCTGGTGCGTCTTTCGGGGCAGGTGCTTCAAATACTGTGTTCGGAAGCCAAGGTTCCTCTACCTTTCTTAGTAAGTTTACTGCTATACTTGCCGCCGGTTTCTTCATAACCAGCTTGGGGTTAGGTTACTTTGCTAAAGAGAAAGCTCATGTGCTGACTCAAGTAGGTCTCCCAAACCCAGCAGTGTTGGAAGTGCCAAAAGCAAAACCGGCTTCTGATGATGTCCCGGTGCTTCAAGAGCAAAAGTCGGCTACTCCAGCGACTGACGTACCTCCAGCTCAAGAGCAGAAGTAAGAAGGTTGTAAGCGCTGTATTGCCGAGGTGGTGGAATTGGTAGACACGCAACCTTGAGGTGGTTGTGCCCATAGGGTGTAGGGGTTCGAGTCCCCTTCTCGGTACCAATTATCAGGAGAGCCCGCTGTTGCGGGCTTTCTTGTAGGTGGAAGGTTACATTGACCCTGTAAGGGATCGGTCGTATACTTCCGCCCCAGCTTTGTCGCGGGGTGGAGCAGTCTGGTAGCTCGTCGGGCTCATAACCCGAAGGTCGTCGGTTCAAATCCGGCCCCCGCAACCAGTTTTAGCGGAGCCCCTTTTAAGGGGCTTTTTGTTAGCTGGACACTTTCAACGCCGCTGTTCGACGGCGTTTCAAGGATGGGCGTTTCGCCCATTTTTTTATTTTGCACAGCATGCACATACATGCACGAGGGGGTTCAGGTGTCGAGCAAGCTAGAAGAGTTGCAGGCCTTGTTGGCCCCGGTGATCGTGGCCCTAGGCTATGAATGCTGGGGTATTGAGTTTTCGGCTCAAGGTCGCCACTCAATGTTGCGCGTTTATATCGATAAAGAGGGCGGCGTGCTGGTGGACGATTGTGCCATTGTCAGCCGTCAGATCAGTGGCGTCCTGGATGTTGAAGATCCTATCGCTGTTGAATATACCCTCGAAGTTTCCTCGCCTGGCATGGAACGCCCACTGTTCACTATTGATCAGTTTGCAAAATTTGCCGGTGAACAAGTGAAGATCAAGCTGCGTTCTCCCTTTGAAGGGCGACGCAACTTTCAGGGCCTTCTGCGCGGTGTAGAAGAGCAGGACGTCGTGGTGCATGTAGAAGACCATGAGTTCCTGTTGCCGATCGATATGATCGACAAGGCCAACATTATTCCCAGTTTTGACTGAGACGCGGATCCCGCGGATCCAATGGCTTGCGAAAGGCGAGGCGTACGATGAGCAAAGAAGTACTGCTGGTTGTTGAGTCGGTATCCAATGAAAAGGGCGTACCGGCAAACGTGATTTTTGAAGCGCTGGAGCTGGCCCTGGCCACTGCTACCAAAAAGCGTTTTGAAGACGAAGTTGATCTGCGTGTGGAAATCAACCGCCACACCGGTGCCTACGAGACTTTCCGTCGCTGGACGGTCGTCGAAGAAGCCGATCTTGATGATCCTGCTATCGAAACCTGGCCGAGCAAGGTTGCTGAAACGCACCCGGGCGCCCAGGTCGGTGATGTCGTCGAAGAAAAGATCGAGTCCATCGAGTTCGGCCGCATCGCTGCACAGACTGCCAAGCAAGTCATCGTGCAGAAGGTCCGCGAAGCTGAGCGCGCGCAAGTCGTTGACGCCTATCGCGAGCGCCTTGGGGAAATCATCTCCGGCACCGTGAAAAAAGTCACCCGCGACAACGTGATCGTCGACCTGGGTAATAACGCTGAAGCGTTGCTGGCCCGAGAAGACATCATTTCCCGCGAAACTTTCCGGGTTGGCGTGCGCTTGCGTGCGCTGCTCAAGGAAATCCGCACCGAGAACCGCGGCCCTCAACTGATCCTGTCGCGTACCGCGCCGGAAATGTTGATCGAGTTGTTCCGCATCGAAGTGCCGGAAATTGCCGAAGGCCTGATCGAAGTCATGGCTGCGTCCCGCGATCCGGGTTCGCGCGCCAAGATCGCGGTCCGCTCCAAGGACAAACGCATCGACCCGCAAGGTGCTTGCATTGGTATGCGCGGTTCGCGCGTCCAGGCAGTGTCGGGCGAATTGGGCGGTGAGCGTGTGGACATCGTCCTGTGGGACGATAACCCGGCGCAGTTCGTGATCAACGCAATGTCGCCTGCTGAAGTGGCGGCAATTATCGTTGACGAGGATGCCCATGCAATGGACATCGCCGTTGGCGCAGACAATCTGGCTCAGGCCATCGGTCGCGGTGGTCAGAACGTACGTTTGGCCAGCCAGTTGACCGGCTGGACCCTGAACGTGATGACCGAATCGGACATCCAGGCTAAGCAGCAAGCAGAAACCGGTGACATCCTGCGCAACTTTATCGACGAGCTGGAAGTCGACGAAGACCTGGCACAGGTGCTGGTAGATGAAGGCTTCACCAGCCTGGAAGAGATTGCCTACGTACCGTTGGAAGAAATGCTCAACATCGACGGCTTTGACGAAGACACCGTCAACGAGCTTCGCGCTCGGGCCAAGGATCGTTTGTTGACTAAAGCCATCGCTACTGAGGAAAAGCTGGCAGACGCCCATCCGGCCGAAGACCTGCTCTCGCTTGAGGGTATGGACAAGGATTTGGCGATGGAACTGGCGGTGCGCGGCGTAATTACCCGCGAAGACCTGGCCGAGCAGTCTATTGACGACCTGCTCGACATCGACGGCATTGACGATGATCGTGCCGGCAAGTTGATCATGGCCGCCCGAGCCCATTGGTTCGAGTAATTAGGCGCGGCCTGAGGAGAGAAGTGCATGACGCAAGTCACGGTGAAACAACTGGCCGATGAGGTCAAAACACCGGTAGAGCGCCTGTTGCAGCAGATGCGTGAGGCAGGTCTGCCGCACACCGCCGCCGACGAAGGTGTGAGCGATAGTGAGAAGCAGTCTTTGCTGACTCACTTGAAAAGCAGCCACAAGGCGAAAGTGGAAGAACCGCGCAAGATTACATTGCAGCGCAAAACCACCAGCACCCTGCGTGTTGCTGGTAGCAAGAGCATCAGCGTTGAAGTACGCAAGAAGAAAGTCTTCGTACAGCGCAGCCCGGAAGAAATCGAAGCCGAGCGCAAACGCGAACTGGAAGAACGTCGCGCAGTAGAAAATGCTGCTCGTCAGAAGGCTGAAGAAGAAGCCAAGCGTCGCGCCGAAGAAGAAGCGCGTCGCCAGCCTGCTGCTGCGCAACCTGCTAACACTGAGGCCGTTGCTGCGCCTAGCGCGCCTGTAGAAGCTGTTCGTGAGGCCGCTCCGGTTGCCGCCGCGCCTGCTCCTGCAGCCGACGCTCGCAAACGCGAAGAACCTCGTCGCCCGGACAAACCACGGGCCGACGATAACAATCGTCGTGGCAGTGGCGATGGCGAGCGCAAAAACGCTCCACATCGTGCTTCGGTCAAAGAGAAGGCGCCAGCGCCACGTGTTGCTCCACGTACTACCGACGAAGAAAGCGACAGCTTCCGTCGCGGTGGTCGCGGCAAGGCCAAGCTGAAAAAACGCAACGCCCACGGTTTCCAGAGCCCAACCGGCCCTGTCGTGCGTGATGTGCAGATCGGCGAGACCATCACTGTTGGCGACCTCGCCAATCAGATGTCGGTCAAGGCTGCTGAAATCATCAAGTTCATGTTCAAACTGGGTACTCCAGCGACCATCAACCAGGTACTGGATCAGGAAACTGCTCAGCTGGTAGCTGAAGAGCTGGGCCACAAAGTGACCCTGGTCAGCGACACCGCCCTGGAAGATTCCCTGGCCGAGTCCCTGAAGTTTGAAGGCGAGACCTTCTCCCGTGCGCCAGTCGTGACCGTAATGGGCCACGTTGACCATGGTAAGACCTCGCTGCTCGACTATATCCGTCGTGCCAAGGTAGCTGCAGGCGAAGCCGGCGGCATCACCCAGCACATCGGTGCATACCACGTTGAAACCGAACGCGGCATGGTCACCTTCCTCGACACCCCTGGTCACGCCGCGTTTACCGCCATGCGTGCCCGTGGTGCCAAGGCGACTGACATCGTGATCCTGGTAGTTGCAGCGGACGACGGCGTAATGCCGCAGACCATTGAAGCTGTCCAGCACGCTAAAGCCGCTGGTGTTCCACTGGTAGTTGCAGTGAACAAAATCGACAAGCCGGGCGCCGATCTCGATCGTATCCGTAGCGAGCTGTCGGTTCACGGCGTGACTTCCGAAGAGTGGGGCGGTGATACGCCATTCGTTTCGGTTTCGGCGAAAGTCGGTACCGGTGTAGACGAACTGCTTGAAGCTGTTCTGCTGCAAGCCGAAGTTCTGGAACTGAAAGCAACTCCATCGGCCCCGGGTCGTGGTGTTGTGGTTGAATCGCGTCTCGACAAAGGTCGTGGCCCGGTTGCAACCGTTCTGGTTCAAGACGGTACCCTGCGCCAAGGTGACATGGTGCTGGTCGGTTCGAACTATGGCCGTGTACGTGCCATGCTCGACGAGAACGGCAAGCCAATCAAGGAAGCCGGTCCTTCCATCCCTGTCGAGATCCTCGGCCTGGACGGTACCCCGGACGCTGGCGACGAGATGAGCGTGCTGTCGGACGAGAAGAAAGCCCGTGAAGTGGCTCTGTTCCGTCAAGGCAAGTTCCGCGAAGTCAAGCTGGCCCGTGCTCACGCCGGCAAGCTGGAAAACATCTTCGAGAACATGGGCCAGGCAGAGAAGAAGACGCTTAACATCGTCCTCAAATCTGACGTTCGTGGTTCCCTCGAAGCGTTGAACGGCGCCTTGAACGGCCTGGGTAACGACGAAGTGCAAGTGCGTGTTGTGGGTGGCGGTGTCGGTGGTATCACCGAATCCGACGCCAACCTGGCACTGGCTTCCAACGCTGTACTGTTTGGCTTCAACGTGCGTGCCGATGCTGGCGCACGGAAGATCGTCGAGCAGGAAGGCCTGGACATGCGTTACTACAACGTCATCTACGACATCATCGAAGACGTCAAGAAAGCCCTCACCGGCATGCTTGGCAGCGACGTCCGGGAGAACATCCTGGGTGTGGCCGAGGTGCGTGATGTGTTCCGCTCGCCGAAATTCGGCGCGATCGCCGGTTGCATGGTTATCGAAGGTGTTGTGCACCGTAACCGTCCAATCCGTGTACTGCGTGAAGACATCGTTATCTTCGAAGGCGAGCTGGAATCCCTGCGCCGCTTCAAGGATGACGCTTCCGAAGTACGTGCCGGCATGGAATGCGGTATCGGCGTCAAGAGCTACAACGACGTCAAGGCTGGCGACAAGATCGAAGTCTACGAGAAGGTTCAGGTTGCTCGCAGCCTCTAACTCGCGCACTTCAAGGGCCACGCGGCGCCCGGGCATGCAAATGCCTGGCGCTGTGTCCGGACTCTAAACGCAACGCCCGGTCTGGCTTTTGTCAGGCCGGGCGTTTGCCGCTTTCAGACCCCACGGGTTTCACCGTGTGGCAGTAACAGGTAACAAGACATGGCAAAAGAATACAGCCGTACCCAACGTATCGGCGATCAGATGCAGCGTGAGCTGGCACAGCTGATCCGTCGTGAAGTAAAAGACCCACGTGTTGGCCTGGTCACCATCACCGCCGTTGAAGTCAGCCGTGACGTTGGTCACGCCAAGATCTTCATCACCGTGATGGGCCAGGACAGCAGCGAAGAAATCGCGCAAAGCATCAAGGTGCTCAACTCTGCCGCAGGCTTCCTGCGCATGCAGTTGGCCCGCGAAATGAAGCTGCGCAGCGTTCCACAGTTGCACTTCCACTACGACGAAAGCGTCGTGCGTGGTGCGCACCTGTCGGCACTGATCGAGCGGGCCGTGGCTGAAGACAATCAGCACCCGGAATCCGCCACGCCTGAAGACGCCAAGGAGTAATCGGTGGCTCAGGTCAAACGTATCCGTCGTAACGTCAGCGGTATCATTCTGCTCGACAAGCCCATTGGCTTTACCTCCAATGCGGCGTTGCAGAAGGTTCGCTGGCTGCTCAATGCCGAGAAGGCAGGGCACACCGGCAGCCTCGACCCCTTGGCCACCGGCGTGTTGCCGTTGTGCTTCGGCGAGGCCACCAAGTTTTCGCAATACCTGCTTGATTCCGACAAGGGTTACGAAACCCTGATGCAACTCGGCAAGACCACCACCACGGCAGACGCCGAAGGTGATGTTTTGCAGGTTCGCGAGGTGACCGTTGGTCGTGCTGATATCGAGGCTGCCTTACCTGCTTTTCGTGGGCAAATCAGTCAGATACCGCCGATGTACTCGGCTCTCAAGCGTGATGGCCAGCCTCTTTACAAGCTGGCACGTGCAGGTGAAGTGGTGGAGCGCGAACCGCGTTCTGTTACTATTGCGCGCTTGGAATTGCTCGCCGCTGAAGGCGACACTGCCCGGTTGGCGGTGGACTGCAGCAAAGGCACCTATATCCGTACCCTCGTGGAAGATATCGGTGAGCAACTAGGCTGTGGCGCATACGTTGCAGAACTGCGACGCACCCAGGCCGGCCCTTTCACCCTGGCCCAGACGGTCACGCTGGAAGAGCTGGAAGCGGTACACGCCGAAGGCGGCAACGAAGCGGTTGATCGCTTCCTGATGCCATCGGACAGCGGTTTGCTGGATTGGCCATTGCTGCACTTCTCGGAGCACAGCGCGTTCTACTGGCTTAACGGCCAGCCGGTACGTGCACCGGATGCCCCGAAGTTCGGCATGGTGCGGGTACAAGATCACAACGGTCGCTTTATCGGTATCGGTGAAGTGAGCGAAGACGGGCGCATCGCGCCGCGTCGACTGATTCGGTCAGAATGACCGAACGAGGGTGGCTGTTAACAGGCACGGTCACTACTCATTTTTAGATACAGGGATTTGTCCCTGGCCTGTTGAAACCGTCCTTTGGATGGTTTCCTGAAAAAAGGATTGCCTCATGGCTCTCGACGTTCAAGAAAAAGCTCAAATCGTAGCTGACTACCAGCAAGCTGTTGGTGACACTGGTTCGCCAGAAGTGCAAGTTGCACTGCTGACCCACAACATCAACAAGCTGCAAGGTCACTTCAAGGCCAACGGTAAAGATCACCACTCCCGTCGTGGTCTGATCCGCATGGTAAACCAGCGTCGTAAGCTGCTGGACTACCTGAAAGGCAAGGATCTGGGTCGTTATCAGACTCTGATCGGTCGCCTGGGTCTGCGTCGCTAATAAGCGATTGCGCTAGAGGTTGGTTGGCTGTCGTGTGTCAGTGGGTTTCCCGCTGGCCCATGGCAGGCTTCCAGCCTCAAGTTTTATCTGGATGCACGTTTTACCCTGGACAGGCGTTGGGCCGATTCCCGACATTGCCCAAGAATTTCGCAAGAAGACAAGTTCCCCAAGAGCCACAAAGAAGGTAGGACACCGTGAACCCGGTTATCAAAAAATTCCAATTCGGTCAGTCGACCGTTACCCTCGAGACAGGCCGTATCGCCCGTCAAGCCTCCGGCGCAGTTCTGGTTACCGTTGACGACGACGTCACCGTATTGGTGACCGTTGTTGGCGCCAAGACCGCTGACCCAAGCAAAGGTTTTTTCCCTCTTTCCGTTCACTACCAGGAAAAGACTTACGCTGCCGGTAAGATCCCTGGTGGTTTCTTCAAGCGTGAAGGCCGTCCTTCCGAGAAAGAAACCCTGACTTCCCGACTGATCGACCGTCCGATCCGTCCGCTGTTCCCAGAAGGCTTCATGAACGAAGTGCAGGTTGTCTGCACCGTCGTTTCCACCAGCAAGAAGACCGATCCGGACATCGCTGCGATGATCGGCACCTCGGCTGCCCTGGCCATCTCCGGTATTCCTTTCGATGGCCCGATCGGCGTTGCCCGTGTTGCGTTCCACGAAAGCACCGGCTACCTGCTGAACCCGACTTACGAACAACAGAAAGCTTCGAGCCTGGACATGGTCGTTGCCGGTACTTCGGAAGCCGTGTTGATGGTTGAATCGGAAGCCAAAGAGCTGACCGAAGACCAGATGCTGGGCGCGGTACTGTTTGCTCACGACGAGTTCCAGGTTGTGATCAACGCTGTTAAAGAACTGGCCGCTGAAGCTGCCAAGCCAACCTGGACCTGGGCTCCTCAACCAGAAGCCACCGCACTGCTGGGCGCTATCCGCTCCGAGTTCGGCGCTGCGATCTCCGACGCCTACACCATCACCATCAAGGCCGACCGTTACGCTCGCCTGGGTGAGCTGAAGGACCAGGTTGTTGCCAAGCTGTCCGGTGAAGAAGGCCAGCCTTCTTCCAGCGAAGTCAAAGCAGCATTCGGCGAAATCGAATACCGCACCGTTCGCGAAAACATCGTTAACGGCAAGCCACGTATCGACGGTCGTGACACTCGCACCGTACGTCCGCTGAACATCGAAGTCGGCGTTCTGCCAAAAACCCACGGTTCGGCCCTCTTCACCCGTGGTGAAACCCAGGCCCTGGTAGTCGCGACGCTGGGTACTGCCCGTGACGCACAGCTGCTGGACACCCTGGAAGGCGAGAAAAAAGACCCGTTCATGTTGCACTACAACTTCCCTCCGTTCTCGGTAGGTGAGTGTGGTCGCATGGGTGGCGCTGGTCGTCGCGAAATCGGTCACGGCCGTCTGGCCCGTCGTTCGATTGCAGCCATGCTGCCTGCCGCCGACGTGTTCCCGTACACCATTCGTGTAGTGTCGGAAATCACCGAGTCCAACGGTTCCAGCTCCATGGCTTCGGTCTGCGGTGCTTCCCTGGCTCTGATGGACGCTGGCGTTCCAATGAAGGCACCGGTTGCCGGTATCGCCATGGGCCTGGTTAAAGAAGGCGAGAAGTTCGCCATCCTGACCGACATCCTGGGCGACGAAGACCACCTGGGCGACATGGACTTCAAAGTAGCCGGTACCGCCAAAGGTGTTACCGCGCTGCAGATGGACATCAAGATCAAGGGCATCACCGAAGAAATCATGGAAATCGCTCTGGGCCAAGCCCTGGAAGCGCGCCTGAACATCCTCGGTCAGATGAACCAGATCATTGGTCAGTCCCGCACTGAACTGTCGGAAAATGCTCCGACCATGATCGCGATGAAAATCGACACCGACAAAATCCGTGATGTTATCGGTAAAGGCGGCGCGACCATTCGTGCGATCTGTGAAGAGACGAAGGCTTCGATCGACATCGAAGACGACGGCTCGATCAAGATCTTCGGCGAAACCAAGGAAGCTGCTGAAGCTGCACGTCAGCGCGTTCTGGGCATCACCGCTGAAGCCGAGATCGGCAAGATCTACGTCGGTAAGGTTGAGCGCATCGTCGACTTCGGCGCATTCGTCAACATCCTGCCAGGCAAGGACGGTCTGGTTCACATCTCCATGCTGAGCGATGCTCGCGTTGAGAAAGTGACCGACATCCTGAAAGAAGGCCAGGAAGTGGAAGTGCTGGTACTGGACGTGGACAACCGCGGCCGTATCAAGCTGTCCATCAAGGACGTAGCAGCAGCCAAGGCTTCGGGCGTTTAATCACCCCGTCGCTGCAAGCTGAAAAAAGGACTCTTCGGAGTCCTTTTTTTATGTCTGCAGGAAAGTGCCGGAAAATCAGGTGCTTACTAAAATCCCAAAGCCGCAACTTGCATGCAGGCACGATCGACTTCATGCAAGTTGCACGATTCCGAAAATCGGCCAATTTCATAAGTATCTGTTTTTTAAGGATTTAGTTTTGGTTCAGGACTTGGCACACTGCCTGCAATAATCCTGTTAACGCTGCAGCATCAAGGTTCACACACTGCAGATTTTTAATAAAACAGGAGTTACTCGTATGAAGAAGTTCGCTCTCGCTACTGCTACCGCTCTGACCCTGGCCATGGGTGCTAACGTGGCCTTTGCTCAGACTTCCCAAGCTCCAATGACACTGGCGGCTGGTGAAGCCACCCAGGCTAAAGAAAGCGTTTCGGATACCTGGATCACCACCAAAGTTAAATCCGACCTGCTGACCGAGAAAGGCATTCCTGGTTCGGACATCAAGGTTGAAACCAACAAAGGCGTGGTTTCCCTGTCCTCGACAGTTGCAATCTCCGACTCGCAGAAAGCCACTGCTGTAGCAATCACCAAGAAAATCAAAGGTGTAACCGCAGTTTCGGCTGACGGCCTGATGGCAGGCGGCGTAACTAAAGCCGACAACGTCGACAAAACCAAAAGCGCAGCTGCTGGCGCCAAAGAGACGACTTCCGATACCTGGATCACCACCAAAGTGAAAGCTGACCTGGTAACCGAGAAAGGCATTCCTGGCACCGACATCAAAGTCGAAACCAACAAAGGTGTAGTGTCCCTGTCGTCGACTGTCGCTGTGACTGACGCGCAGAAAACCACCGCGGTGAACATCACCAAGAAAATCAAAGGCGTTAAAGCTGTATCGGCCGACGGCCTGAAAGCAGAGTAACGCTTAACGAATCGCCTGAACTAGGCGCAGGCGGCCACGAGCGAGTCCAGACATACGCTCAATGCACCTCACAGGTTCATGCGACCGGCCACACGGATGTGGTCATTACAGGCCCCGGCATTTATGCCGGGGCCTGTTCTATTGTGCAGGGGAACTGTAGGAGCGTTTGGGTTACTCGGCATCCAGATGCATCGGTGTCACGACCCGGCCATCCTTCTCGGCTTCACCCAGGTTGGCATCGATAAAGTAAACCCGGTCATCTTCCAGTTTGCCCTTGTCCACCAGGTAGTCCTTGATCGCGCTGGCGCGGTCCTGGCCCAGTTGGCGTAGCAACACGTCACTGCCACTCCAGAACTTGATCACACCGTCCCGCAGCTTGGCGGTGCGGTCGTCGTTGCTCAGGTCTTTCCACTCGGGCGGCGGCTGTAGCTTCAGGCGGGTGCGATAGATGCCTTCCAGCAGCGGCGCCTTTTCCTTTTCGGGGACTTCAAGCAGCGATGCCTGGGCCGGGACTTTATCGCCACGGCGCTGGAGGATCTTGTAGTAGTTGTACTGGTATTCGCGTTCCAGCCGCTGGGCCGCCAACAGCGGACCATCACTGCTGGCAGCAGCGGTGCCTTCGATTTCCAGGCGCAGGGAGGGGCGCTCCTTGAGTGCCTTGGCCAAGGTATCAAGTGCCGACTCGGTGTCTTTGCTCAAATCGCTGGAGCCTGCGGCGAAGGACACATTACCGAGGTCTTCCGAACCCCCGCCGGTAATCAGCCCGCCAATAAACTTGAACGGCGCCGTGGCCGCGCGTACCACCAGGTTACGCAGGGTCTGCCAGACAATCGGCATCACGCTGAATTGCGGGTTGTTCAAGTCGCCGGTCACCGGCAGTTCGATCGAGATCTTGCCGTCGCTGTCTTTGAGCAGGGCAATGGCCAGGCGAATCGGCAGGTCCACGGCGTCGGCACTGTCGACCTTCTCACCCAGTTGCAGTTGCTCAACCACCACCTTGTTCTCGGCCTTCAACTGGCCCTTGGTGATGACGTAATGCAGGTCCAGGTTGAGCCGGCCCTTGCGGATGCGGAACCCGGCGAATTTGCCCGAGTACGGCGTCAGGGTGGTTAGTTCGACACGTTTGAAGCTGGTGGCGATGTCCAGCGCAGCCATCGGGTCAAACGGGTTCACGCTGCCCTTGATGGTCACTGGCGCATAACGGTCGACCTTGCCCTTGATGTCGACACTCGCCGGTTTGGCCTGGCGACTGTCGATGGTGCCGATCTGACCGTTGAGCTGTTGAATGGCCGTGGCGAAGTTCGGGGTCAGGCTGAAGTCGGCGAAGTTGGCCGAACCGTCGTTGATCGCAATTTGACCAATATGAATGCCCAACGGCTTTTCTTTACTCGCCGCAGGTTTCGCCGCGGACTGGCTGGCGCTGTTGGCCGGTTGCGGAATCAGCAGGTCATCGATGTTGGTGGTGCGGTCATCGTTGATCATGAAGCGCGCGTAGGGCTGCAACAGGTTGACCTTGTCGATCGACAGGCTGTCACCGTGTTGGTAATTCACGCCTTCCAGCACCAAGCGCTGCCACTTCAGGAAGTCGCGGGTCTTCATGGTGTCCAGGGTGTGCAGCTGGTCGACCTGTGCCCGGCCAGTCACCTGGAACGCCAGAGGGGCGGTGCTTTTCAGGTTCACATCGAGGTTGCTGCCAAGCATGCCGCTACGCAGCTCCAGGCGGATAAACGGGCTGATATAGGACTGGGCGACGCGCAGGTCGATGTCTTTGGTATCCACTTTCAGCTTGGCGCTGACAGGGCTCAGGTTGACTTGGCCGGTCGCCTGGAGCTTGCCTTGTTTGCCCACGCCGGTATCGAGCTTGAGGGTAAACGGGCTCTGGTTGAGGCTGTCGAAATCCTGCAGGTCAAGGTTCAGCGGGCCTACTTCCAAGGCGACTGCCGGTTTGGCCGAACGGTCAGCCAAATGCACTTGATAGTTGCGCAGTTGCACGTCCTTGAGCAGCACTTGCCATGGCTTGCTCGGCGCTGCCGGCGCAGGTTTTGGCGAGTCGGCGGTGGCAGGTGCGGCGGCCGGTTCGGGGGCCGTTGCAGGCTTGCTCGGCTGGCTGGCGAACAGCTTCTGCCAATCCAACTGGCCGTCGGCTTCAAGCGCCGCCCAGGTTTCGAGTTTGTTGCTGCGGATCTTGCCGACGATCACTTGCTGCTTGGCCAAGTCTACCGTGGCCTCGCTGACGTCCAGGCGCTCCAGGCGGGCCAACGGCCGGCCATCCGGTGCCTTGATCGCAAACGGCGCGACACTCAGGGCGACGTTGGTCAGGTTCAGCTCGGTTTCCTTGGCCAGGCTCAGCTTATAGTCGGTGCTGAAGTTGAGGAGGCCGTCTTCCAGAACCAGCGGCACCGTGTCACGCACATACGGCCACCAGACTTTCATCTTGCCGTCGGTAACCTTGAGTTTGCCTTCGGAGGCAATCGGGATGAGGCTGAAGTTGCCGGTCCAGTCGATCTGCCCGCCTTCAGGACCAGCTGCCACCAAGGTCATGGCGGCGTTGTCATCGGGCAACGTGCTGAGGTTTTTCAGCTCGAAATCCAGTTTGTCGTAGAGAAACTCGATCGGCTCGCTCGGGCGCAAATCCTGGAAGTGCACATAACCGCCCGCCAGCTTGATGTTGTCGATGCGCAGCGGAAACGGTTTGGCGTTCGGATCGGATGGAGTCGGTTCGCTGGCGGGCAATTTGAACAATTGCGCCAAGTTGAGCTGGCCGGATTTGTCGAACAGCAGCTCGGTCTTCGGCTTGTCGAGTTGTACATCAGCCAGGTGCAGGGCGCGGGTCCACAGGCTGTCGATCTGCAGGTTGGCATAGAGGCGTTCAAAGCCCACTTGCTCCTTGCCAGGCTCACCGATGTTCAGTCCCCACACTGTCAGTTCGAGGCTGAACGGGTTGAGCTCGATGCGCTCGATACGCGCTGGCACCGTGGCGTAATTGGCCAACTGTTGGTTGGCCACGCGAAGGGCAATGCCGGGGAGAATAAGGAAGCCCAGCAAACTGTACAGGGCAAGGGCAGTCAGCAAGGCGCCAGCGGCGCGAATCAATCCTTTGGGCATATGTGACGCCATCTATGTCAATCAAGAGTGCCTTGGAGTATGGCACGGGTTTACGGTTCCGAAGAACCGGGCCTTTATTACTGCGCTCTGGCCCTTTTCGGACAAGTCTTACAGTTGCAGGATCAGCGTCTTCAGCGGTGGTTGCTGGTCTTGCGACGGGAAGTCTGCGCCGGGAGTCATGATCTGCCAGTCGCGCACCGGGCGGCCGGCCTTTTCGGCGCAGCGCAGGACTTGGTCGCGCCAGTCGTCCATGCTGACTTTTGCCAGGTTGTTGCAGCAGATCAGCACGCCGTCATCGGCAGTGGCCAGCAGCGCAGGCTTGAGCAGGCTCTGATAGTCGCGCAGCAGGTCGACGGTGCCGAAGGCGCTCTTGGCCCACGCTGGCGGGTCGAGCAGAACCAGGTCGTATTGGCGTTGGTCCAGGCGTGGATAACTCGGCAGTTTCTGCCCGCGCCGCTGGCTGATGGGCAGGCCGGCCAGTTGACGGATTGCAGGGAAATAGTCGGACTGTACGAATTCCATCGTCGGCAATTGCGGGTTGAGTTGACCGTTTTCGCGCCCGACCGCCAGGTTGCCCTCGGCAAAGTCCAGGTTGCACAACTCACGTGCGCCACCGGCAGCGGCGCTCAGGCCTACGCCGCAGGTATAGGCAAACAGGTTCAGCACGCTTTTGCCGGTGCTGTGTGCCTTGACCCAACCACGGGTGTTGCGCAGGTCCAGGAATAACAGCGGATCCTGACCGGCATGCCGCCCGCGCACGCAGTAGTTGAGGCCCCATTCATGGCCGATCAAATCTTCCAGGGCCGAAGGTTCGGCGCGGTACACCGTGTCTTCACGGTCGATGCGCGAGTTGCCCCGTGAGCGGTCGTTGTAAACCAGCAGCAGTTCAAGGCCCAGGTATTGGTTAATCGCCTGATGCAGTTGCAACAGGTCATCACTTTCCAGCGATTGGTGAAAGCTCTGCACCAGCAGTTGTGGGCCGTAGCGGTCGATCGTCAGGCCGCCGGCGCCTTCCTGGCTGCCGTGGAACAGGCGATAGCAATCGGTGCCTTGTGCATGCAACTCGGCGAGCAAGTCTTGGCGATGATCGAGGGCGGCGCGCAGCGCCTGATTCAAGGAAGACATAGTGCGCGCCTTGCAGAGTAATTGGGGCGCGGGAGTTTAACAGTTATGGCTCCAGCAGGCCCATTCGCCTGTGGGCCCGCTGCACCGAACCATTGCGCATGGCCCAACGTAGCAACGGTGCGCTGCGCTTGACCCCGGCGCGTATCAGTTGGCGTTGGATCGGGCTTTGCTTCTGCCCGAGCATGTCGCTGGCCCAGTCCGGCAGCAGGTCGATGCCGGCCTGCATCATCAGTGAGCCAAACGGTTTGGCCAAGGTGCTCGGAGAAGGCGCATTAAGCAGCAGGCGCAGGACTTCATGGCTGCGTCCATCACACAACAGCTGCGGGCGAATGCGCTCAAGGTAATCGGAAATTTCCTGCCGGGAACGCGGCACATGGCGCGCGCCCAATTGCTCGGCCACCAAGGCTATTTCGCTGTAGTACCGGTCTTGATCCCTGGGCGATAAATTCGGGTTGCGATAACGCAGGTGGGCGGCGAGAAAGTTACTGACCTCTGCCACATGCACCCAGGTCAACAATTCCGGATCGCTGGCGGCATACGCTCGGCCATCAGGCGCATGACCCACCACTTGCAGGTGAATGGTGCGCACTTTCTCGATCAACCATTCGGCATCACGCCGTGAACCAAACGTGGTGCCGGAAATAAACTGCGAGGTACGCCGCAGACGACCCAGCATGTCCTGCCGAAAATTCGAGTGGTCCCACACGCCGGCCAATGCCAGCGGGTGCAACGCCTGCAACATCAGCGCGCTGATTCCGCCGATCAACATGCTGCTGAAGTCGCCATGGACCTTCCAGCTCACCGAGTTCGGCCCAAAGAGACCTGGATCGCCCTTGGGGTTTTCCAGGTCGAGTTGGCCCAACGACAAGCCGGTAAGGCTCATCAGCTGGTTTTCGATGCGGCTGCGAATGAATTCCATGGGTTCCTATCGGTTGAGGCGCTTGTCGATCAGGCCATCCACCACGCTCGGGTCGGCGAGGGTGGAAGTATCCCCCAGGCTGTCCAGCTCGTTGCAGGCAATCTTGCGCAAAATCCGACGCATGATCTTGCCTGAGCGGGTTTTCGGCAAGGCCGGCGCCCATTGAATCAACTCGGGCTTGGCGAAGCTGCCGATTTCCTTGCTCACCAGGTCCAGCAGATGCTTTTTCAATGCATCGCTGGGCTCGACGCCATTCATTGGCGTGACGAACGCATAGATGCCCTGGCCTTTAACGTCGTGGGGGTAGCCCACCACTGCGGCCTCGGCGACCTGGTCATGTAGCACCAGGGCGCTTTCCACCTCGGCGGTGCCGATACGGTGCCCGGAAACGTTGATCACATCGTCGATGCGCCCGGTGATCCAGTAATCGCCGTCCTCGTCACGCCGTGCGCCGTCGCCGGTGAAGTAGTAGCCGGGGTAAGGTTTGAAATAGGTGTCGATCATCCGCTGCGGGTCGCCGTACACACTGCGGATCTGCCCCGGCCAGCTGGATTTGATCGCTAGCACACCGCTGCCGGCGCCGCTGATTTCCTTGCCTTGCTCATCGAGCAGCACCGGCACCACGCCAAACATCGGCTGTGTGGCACAGCCGGGTTTGATGCGCTGGGCGCTGACCAGCGGGCTGAGCATGATGCCGCCGGTTTCGGTCTGCCACCAAGTGTCGACAATTGGGCAGCGTTGTTCGCCGACGGCGTTGAAGTACCAGTCCCAGGCTTCCGGGTTGATCGGCTCGCCGACGCTGCCGAGCAGGCGCAGGCTGGCGCGGGAAGTATTTTCCAGTGGGCCGTGGCCTTCACGCATCAGCGCGCGCAAGGCGGTGGGCGCGGTGTAGAAGATGTTGACCTGATGCTTGTCGATCACCTGCCAGAACCGGGAGCTATCCGGGTAGCTCGGCACGCCTTCGAACATCAGTGAGGTGGCGCCATTGGCCAGCGGCCCGTAGACGATATAGCTGTGGCCGGTGACCCAACCGACATCGGCGGTGCACCAGAACACTTCGCCGTCGCGGTAGTCGAGTACGTACTTGAAGGTCATCGCCGCTTGCAGCAGGTAGCCGCCGGTGGTGTGCAGCACGCCTTTGGGTTTGCCGGTGCTGCCGGAGGTGTAGAGGATAAACAGTGGGTCTTCGGCGTCCATCGGCTCGGGCGGGCAGTCGTCGCTGACTGCGTCCAGCGCCTGTTGATACTTGAGGTCGCGCCCTTGCGTCCAATTGACCGCCGCGCCGGTGCGCTGCACCACCAGTACCGTGCTGACGCCCGGGCAACTGGCCAGGGCCTTGTCGACGTTCTGTTTCAGCGCCACCGGCTTGCCGCCGCGCACGCCTTCATCGGCGGTGATCACCGTGCGGCAGTCAGCGTCGAGAATGCGGTCTCGCAGGGCATCTGGCGAAAAACCACCAAATACCACCGAATGCACCGCGCCAATCCGCGTGCACGCCAGCATCGCGTAGGCAGCCTCGGGAATCATCGGCATGTAGATGCACACCCGGTCGCCTTTCTTCACGCCACGGCTTTTCAGCACATTGGCCAGGCGGCTGACGTTTTGGTGGAGTTGGCGGTAGGTGATTTTGGAAGACTTTGCAGGATCATCGCCTTCCCAGATGAAGGCCGGCTGGTCGGCGCGGTGCGCCAGGTGACGGTCGATGCAGTTGTAGCTGACGTTCAGTTGGCCGCCGGCAAACCATTGGGCGGCGCCGGTCTTGATGTCGGATTTCTGGACGGTCTGCCAAGGCGTGGTCCAGTCGAGAAAGCGCTTGGCTTGCTCGGCCCAGAAAGTGTCGGGTTGCTCGACGGATTGGCGGTAGAGGCGCTGGTAGTCCTCTTGACTGAGTTGCGCAGCCCGGCGCACGGCATCGGCGGTGGGGAACGTGCTGATATCGAACATGAGGGATCCTTATTCTTGTTTTTGCGACAAGCAATAAAGATGCACCCTGTGGCAGGCGGGTTCAAGGCCAACGTCCAAACAGACGTTGGCCTTGCAGGCATTACCTCAACCGCGGTGACGACCGCGGAAGTAGTTGATCAACCCTTGGGTGGACGCATCGTCCGCAGGCTGTTCTTCAGTGCCGGTCAGGCGGTTGTAGACGCCCTTGCCCAGCTCTTTGCCCAGCTCCACACCCCATTGATCGAAGGCGTTGATGCCCCAGATGACGCTCTGCACGAACACTTTGTGCTCATACATGGCCACCAGCGCGCCGAGGCGGCGAGGGCTGATGCGTTCAACCACCAGGGTGTTGCTCGGACGGTTGCCCGGGATCACCTTGTGCGGCGCCAGCTTCTGCACTTCGGCTTCGGCCATGCCTTTGTCGCGCAGCTCGGCTTCGGCTTCGCTGCGGGTCTTGCCGAGCATCAGTGCCTGGCTCTGGGACAGGCAGTTGGCGTACAGCCACTGATGGTGGTCGGAGACCGGGTTGAAGCTGACGATCGGCACGATAAAGTCGGCCGGGATCAGTTGGGTGCCCTGGTGCAGCAACTGGTGGTAAGCGTGCTGACCGTTGCAGCCTACGCCGCCCCAGATAACCGGGCCGGTGTCGGTGGAAACCGGCGTACCGTCCTGGCGCACGCTCTTGCCGTTGGATTCCATGTCCAGCTGTTGCAAGTGCTTGGTGATGTTACGCAGGTAGTGGTCGTACGGCAGGATCGCGTGGCTCTGCGCGCCCCAGAAGTTGCCGTACCACACGCCCAGCAGGCCCAGCAGCACCGGCATGTTCGCCTCGAACGGCGCGGTCTGGAAGTGCTGGTCCATGGTGTAGGCACCGGACAGCAGTTCCTTGAAGTTGGACATGCCGATGGCCAGCGCGATAGGCAAACCAATGGCCGACCACAGCGAGTAACGACCGCCAACCCAGTCCCACATCGGGAAGATGTTCTCTTCGCGGATGCCGAAGGCCACGGCTGCCGCGTTGTTGCTCGATACGGCGATGAAGTGGCGATACAGCTCGGCTTCCGAGCCACCCTGGGCCAGGTACCAGGCGCGGGCGGCCTGGGCGTTTTTCAGGGTTTCGAGGGTGTTGAAGGATTTGGACGAGACGATGAACAGCGTGGTTTCGGCGCGCAGCTTCATGGTCAGCTCGTGGAACTCGCTGCCGTCGATGTTCGCCAGGTAATGGCAGCGCACGCCTTTATGGGCGTAGGACAAGAGTGCTTCAGACACCAGCTCCGGGCCGAGGAACGAACCACCGATACCGATGTTCACCACGTCAGTGATCGGCTTCTCGGTGTAGCCACGCCACAGGCCGTCGTGGATGCGGCCGACCAGGTCAGTGATCTGGTTCAGCACCTTGTGCACGTCCGGCATGATGTTCACGCCGTTGACCGACAGCTTGTCACCCACTGGGCGGCGCAGCGCGGTGTGCAGCGCCGGGCGGCCTTCGGAAGAGTTGACCGGCTCGCCGTTGAACAGCGACTTGATTGCGCCTTGAAGGTCGACTTCCTTGGCCAGGCCTACCAGCAGGTCGCGGGTTTCGCTGGTGATCAGGTTTTTCGAGTAATCGAGGAAAAGTCCGCAGCTGCTCAAGGTGAACTGGGTAAAGCGCTGGGGATCGGCATTAAAGGCTTCGCGCATGCTGAAATCCTGCATGGCTTGGCGATGTTGATTGAGCGCTTGCCAGGCGGGCAGAGCGGTAACGTCATGAGGAGTGCGGTAGTACGCCATCGCTGCGGGTTTCCTTTTTATTGCTGGGACTGCTTTTAGGACACTTTAAAGCCGGGAATGTCCTGTCTTTATGAAGATGACAGGCTCCGGTCGACGCCAACGAATAGCGTAGGGCGAATACATTAAACCTAGCGTGTCGATCTGTCTTGGCTTTGTCTGCGCTGTGGCCGGTACTTTTTTATACCGGCCGATCAGGCAGTGCAACAGGCGGGACGTGTTGGAGGGTCAGTTCAGGTGCAAATGCAGGTTGTCGATCAGCCGGGTCGCGCCCAGGTAGGCGGCGACCAGAATCACCACATCCCGGTCTTCAGCAGTTGCCGGACGCAGGTGCAGGCCCTGGCGAACCTCCAGGTAATCCATGCGAAAGCCTGCGGCTTCAATCTGCTGAACCTGGGCGGCGCGCAGTTTGGCGAAATCGCGGTCGCCGCCTTCAATCGCAGCGGCAATCTGGCTGAGGCTGCGGTACAGCACCGGGGCGATGGCGCGTTGATCTTCGGTGAGGTAACCGTTGCGCGATGACAGCGCCAGGCCATCGTCGGCGCGCACGGTGGGCTCGCCGATAATCTGGATCGGCATGTTCAGGTCATGGACCATGGCGCGAATGACCGCCAGTTGCTGGTAGTCCTTCTGGCCGAATATCGCGAGGTCTGGCTGGACCATGTTGAACAGCTTGCTGACCACTGTGGCCACACCTTCAAAGTGCCCCGGACGGCTGGCGCCGCACAGGCCTTCGGACAGTTGCGGCACGCTGACGCGCGTCTGGCCGGCCATGCCGTCGGGGTACATCTCGTCGACGGTGGGGGCGAACAGCAGGTTGCAGCCGGCTTGCAGGAGTTTCTCCTGGTCGGCTGCCAGGGTGCGCGGGTACTTGTCCAGGTCTTCGCCAGCGCCGAATTGCAGCGGGTTGACGAAAATGCTCGCCACCACGAAGTCCGCTTGTTGTGCGGCCTTGGTTACCAGCGTGGCATGGCCGCTGTGCAGGTTGCCCATGGTGGGCACAAAGCCGATGCGTTTGCCGGCGCTGCGGGCATGGGCGACGGCGGCGCGCAGTTCGCGCACGGTCTTGACGGTGTTCATGCAGAGAATCCGTGTTCGGCGCCCGGGAACGTCACGGCTTTGACTTCGCTGACGTAGGCGGCGAGGGCCGATTGAATGCTGTCCTGGCCAGTCATGAAGTTTTTCACGAACTTGGGTACGCGACCGGTGAGGGACAGCCCCAGCATGTCATGCACGACCAATACCTGGCCGTCGGTGTCAGCACCTGCGCCGATACCGATCACCGGTACTTTAACGGCCTGGGTGATTTCCGCTGCCAACTCGCTTGGCACGCACTCCAGCAGAATCATACAGGCACCGGCTTGCTCCAGTGCGATGGCATCGGCCCGCATCTGGCGCGCCTGAGCTTCACCGCGGCCTTGTACCTTGTAGCCGCCGAGAATATTTACCGACTGCGGCGTCAGGCCCATGTGTGCACAAACCGGCACGCCACGTTCAGCCAACAGGCGAATCGACTCGGCGAGCCAGGCCGCACCTTCAACCTTGACCATGTGTGCACCGGCACGCATCAGTTGAGCGCTGTTGGTCAGCGTCTGTTCGATGGTGGCATCGGCCATGAAGGGCAGGTCGGCGATGATGAAGGCGCCCTCGTTACCGCGTTTGACGCACGCCGTGTGGTAAGCGATTTCATCGTTGGTGACGGGCAGGGTGCTGTCATTCCCTTGTAGAACCATGCCCAGGGAGTCCCCCACCAGCAACACTTCAACTCCTGCCTGGCAGCTGGCCTGGGCAAAAGTGGCGTCGTAGCAGGTCAGCATGGTGATCTTTTCACCTTTGAGTTTGAGGCTCTGCAAGGTGCTCAGGGTAACGTTTGGCATGAAAAGGGTCCTCATTCAGGCGCTTGGAAACTGCGAGTAACGCGCGTGAGTCTTCGTTTATACAGGCGCACTTTCTTAAGGAGCAGTGCTTATAAGGCCTGGATTGCGCCCTTTAGCGCCGGGTAGGCGGCAGCGGGACGCCTATAGTCGTGAGGAGGACTCTGGAAGTCAATTGCATGTGTTACCGCATTGTTACGGCAGGGGTGTTACCGCTGTTACTGATGCGATTCAGCAGTAAAGGCTGACGTGGTAGGTGTAGGAGGCAGGCGTTCCAGGCCGACAAACGGGCAGGCATCCAATAGGTCGCTGAGCAGGCGACCATCAGCCAGTCGCAGGCTGGCGGGGGCCAGTTCTGCCAGCGGATAAAGCACAAACGCCCGCAGGTGCATTTGATAGTGCGGCACCGTCAGGCGCGGCTCATCGATCAGCCGGTCGCCAAATACCAGGATATCCAGGTCCAGCGTGCGCGGGCCCCAGCGTTCAAGGCGCTCGCGGCCCTGGTCGTTCTCGATGGCTTGCAGCGCATCAAGCAGTTCCAGAGGCGCAAGGGCGCTGTCCAGGGCCGCGACCGCATTGGTGTAGCGCGGTTGGCCCGGGAGCAGGGAATCACTTTGATAGAAGGCGGAGACGCCCGCCAGCGTGGTGTTCGGCAATTGCGCCAAGGCCTCGACGGCATGGCGCAACTGTTGTTCAGGGGCGGCCAGGTTGCTGCCCATGCCGATGTAGATACGGTCCACGTGCTTACTCGCCAGACGCGCTCGAAGCGTCACCAGCGCTGCGTTTGCGCTTGCTGCCGCTGCTGCGGCGACGCTTTTTCGGGCCGTCGCCAGTGGCTTCGCCTTTGCTGCTGAGCTCTTTGATCATCTCGCGGCGTTGGCTGTCGTTGGCGTCCTGGTAGTCGGTCCACCATTCGCCCAGGCCGTCGGTCTGCTCACCGGCGCTTTCACGCAGCAGCAGGAAGTCGTAGCCGGCACGGAAGCGCGGGTTGTCCAGCAGCAGATCGGCGCGTTTACCGCTGCGGCGTGGCAGGCGCTCCTGCATGTCCCAGATCTCGCGGATCGGCATGGTGAAGCGTTTCGGGATGGCGATGCGCTGGCATTGCTCGGCGATCAGCTCGTGAGCGGCCTCCTGCATGGCAGGAATTGCTGGCATGCCACGGTCTTGCAGGCGCATGACGCGTTTTGGAAGTGCTGGCCACAACAGGGCGGCAAACAGGAACGCCGGGGTTACCGGTTTGTTCTGCTTGATGCGCAGGTCGGTGTTGATCAAGGCTTCGCTGATCAGCGTGTGGGTGTAGGTAGGGTTGTGCTCCAGTGCTTCGGCGCTCGCAGGGAACAGCGGGTCGAACAACTGCAGGTCCACCAGCATTTCGAACGTATCGGCGGCGTAACCGGAGAGGAACAGCTTGAGCACCTCTTCGAACAGCCGGGCCGACGGGATTTCCCGCAGCATCGGTGCCAGATCGCGAATCGGCGCGGCAGTGTGCTTCTCGATACCGAAGTTCAGCTTGGCGGCGAAACGCACGGCCCGCAGCATGCGCACCGGGTCTTCCTGGTAGCGTTGCGCCGGGTCGCCGATCAGGCGCAGCAGGTTGTTGCGGATGTCGTGTACGCCATTGGCGTAATCGAGGATGCGCTCGCTCACCGGATCGTAATACAAGGCATTAATGGTGAAGTCGCGGCGTTGCGCGTCCTCTTCCAGGGTGCCGTAGACGTTGTCCCGCAGGATGCGTCCGCTTTCATTGCGGGAAGACTGGTTAGTGTCTTCTTCTTCATCGTTTTGCGGGTGATTGGCGCGGAAGGTCGCGACCTCGATGATCTCGCGACCAAAGTGGATATGCACCAACTTGAAACGCCGACCGATGATTCGCGCATTGCGGAATTCGGCACGCACTTGTTCCGGCGTGGCGCTGGTGGCGACGTCGAAATCCTTGGGAGTGATGTTGAGCAACATGTCGCGCACGCAACCGCCAACCAGGTAAGCCTGGTAGCCGGCGTTCTGCAAACGTTCGACGATGTTCACCGCATAACGGCTGAACTGGGCGCGCTGCAGCGAATGCTGGCTGCTATTAAGCACTTCAGGCGTGCTGCGTTTGTGTTGCGTACGACGCAAGGGAGAACGGAATGACTGGAACAACTTCTTCAGCATGGGATGCACTGTTTGAAGGAATGTTCGGCCATAACGAAGAATGACCGCATGATGGGCCGGGATTCTAGCATTTAGTCAGGTGATGGTGTAGGAACTAGCTGCAAGGCTTGAGCCAGAAGCTTAAAAGAAGGGTGGCAAGCGCCAAATCGCGGAAACTACAAGGGGAGCCGAAGCTCCCCCAGAAGTAGTTGCGTGCTCTATTTTTATTATTGGTTTCGGGCTTCTTGTTTTTGTTGATCGCCCTCGCCATGAAGCTTCACCTTCATGACACTCCCAATCGGGAGCCAAGAGCAAACGGATTGCTTTGGTCGCTGTGTTGCTGATCTACGATCCAACCAGTTCAGGCTCTGCCTTAGGGCAGTTTTTGTTGTTCTCGGCCTGGTTGCGGGGCAAGCCCCAAATGCAACGCCTCTCCAAAAGAATCAGTTAGCTGCGCCTCCGCCGTGTTGTTTTTGTTATGCGTGAGTCGATTCGTCTTATTTTTATTGTTTTGTACATTTGCTTGTTATTGTTTTTGTACTAAGCATATAGCAGGGTGCGTGCCAACTTTTGCGAGGCCCAGCAAAACAAGGGGTTTGAGGCGTTTTTAGGTTTTTTGAGGGCGAAAAAAAGCCGGGGCTTCGTTACCGTAAGCCCCGGCTTTTGTTACGTGAAAAATCAGCGGTAACAGTTTTTTCACATCTGAGGGTGTTACCTGTGGGTGCGCCCCCACTCAGCTTTCGCTGGCAACCCCGGTCTTGCGCCGCGGGATACCCAGGCGCTGGCGCCGTTCCCACAGGCATTTACGGCTGACGCCCAGTTTGCGCGCCAGTTCGGTCTCGGTCATATGGTCCTGATGCTCGAGGACGAAATGCTGGAAGTAATCTTCCAGTGACAAATCTTCCGTCGGCTCATGACTGTTGTTACTGCCGCCCTGTTGCGGCGGCAGGCCGATGAAGTCGTCATCGTCCAGGTCGCTGAGCTCGATATCGATCCCCAGCAGCTCGGCGGAAATTTCCGGGCTCTCCGACAGAATCACCGCACGCTCTACCGCGTTCTCCAGCTCCCGCACGTTACCGGGCCAGGAGTAATGCCGGATGGCCTGTTCGGCATCGGCGGCAAACTTCAGGTCGGTACGATTGATTCGCGCACTCTGGCGCGCCAGGAAGGCCGTGGCGATCTCGTTGACGTCGGCGCCGCGCTCGCGCAGGGCCGGCAGTTTGAGGGCGATCACGTGCAGACGGTAATAAAGGTCTTCACGGAACTGGCCGATCTTGGCCAGGCTTTTGAGGTCACGGTGAGTGGCCGCGATCAGTCGTACGTCGACCTTTTGCGACTGCACCGAGCCGACCCGGCGGATTTCGCCTTCTTGCAACACACGCAGCAAGCGTGCCTGGGCTTCCAGGGGAAGTTCGCCGATCTCGTCGAGGAACAATGTGCCACCGTCGGCGGCTTCAACCAAACCCGCACGGCCAGCGCTGGCACCGGTAAAGGCACCTTTTTCATGGCCGAACAATTCGGATTCGATCAGGGATTCCGGGATCGCTGCGCAGTTCACCGAGATCATCGGTGCCTTGGCGCGCTTGGACAGGTTGTGCAGGGCGCGGGCCACCAGCTCTTTACCGGTACCTGACTCACCCTGGATCAATACATTGGAATCGGTAGGCGCCACTTTGCGGATCTTGCTGTAAAGATCCTGCATCGGTGGGCAGGAGCCGATGATGCCAATTTCGCCATTACTGTTATCAACGCCGGGCTTTTCAGCACCGTTGACGGCCTTGCCCGCTGCCGGGCGTTCAGCCGGTGTGCTGCTGGCGGATTGACGGTCACGCAGAATGCGGGCCACGGCCTGGAGCATTTCGTCGTGGTCGAAAGGCTTGGCGATGTAGTCCACCGCGCCCATCTTCATCGAGTCCACAGCCGAACGCAGGCTGGCGTAGCTGGTCATGATCAGCACCGGGGTGCCTTGGCCGAGTTTGATCAACTCGGTGCCAGGGGCGCCCGGCAAACGTAGGTCACTGACGATCAGGTCGAACGTGGGAATGCTGAAACGCTCTTGGGCTTCCTGCACCGAGCCGGCTTCGCTGACCTGGTACTGATTACGTTCAAGCAGGCGACGCAAGGCAGAGCGGATAATGGTTTCGTCTTCGACGATCAAAATGTGCGGCATTGATTCAACTCTCTCGACGGTCTCAGTTCACAGCGGACGTCGCTTCGACATGACGCGGCAAGGTCACCCGAATACGGGTGCCGCGTTGGCTTTCGGTGTCAGCCGGGCTGTCGATGGTGATTTGTCCATAATGCTCTTCAACGATGGAATAGACCAGTGCAAGGCCCAGACCGGTACCTTCACCCGGATCCTTGGTGGTGAAGAAGGGTTCGAACAATCGATCCATGATGTTCTGTGGAATGCCGCTGCCTTCGTCCTCGACGATCAGGTCGACCGTGTGCTCGAAAGCCTCGGTCTTGACCCGTACGGCGCCGCCACCGGGCGTCGCGTCGCGGGCGTTGGACAGCAAGTTGATCAGTACCTGTGCCAGGCGTTGTGAATCGCCGTCGACCCAATGGTCCGGGTCGCAGAGGTTGAAGAACTGTACTTCGAAATTACGCCGGTTCAAGGCTAGTAGCCCAATGGCATCCTGAGCGACTTCGGCCAGGCACACGGCCTCGTCGTGATTCTGATGGGCGCCCGCGTGGGCAAAGCTCATCAGCGACTGCACGATGCGGGATACGCGCTTGGTCTGCTCGAGAATCTGGCCGCTGATTTCGATGATTTCGCCGTCTTCCTCACGCTCTTCCCGCAGGTTTTGCGCAAGGCAGGCGATACCGGTGATCGGATTGCCGATTTCATGGGCCACGCCGGCAGCCAGGCGCCCGATGCTGGCCAGGCGCTCGGAGTGCACCAGCTTGTCTTCGAGCATCTGGGTTTCGGTCAGGTCTTCCACCAGTAGCACCAGGCCGCTGTTACCGGGCGCCAGGGGTTCATCGATTGCGGCTTTGTGCAGGTTGAGCCAGCGGGTCTGGCCGTCGAGGGCCAAATGCTGTTTGTGCAAGTGTTCGTCGGGCAGGTTAATGAAGCCCTGCAGCAATTCTTTCCACGGATCGCCAATGGTGTTCAGTCGCGAACCCACCACGCGCTGGGCGGCGATGCCGGTGAGTTCTTCCATCGCCTTGTTCCACATCAGGATCTCTTGATCCTTGGCCAGGGAGCAGACGCCCATCGGCAGTTCTTGCAACGTTTGACGGTGATAGCGGCGCAGGGCATCGAGCTCGGCGGCAAGGCCGGTGAGGCGCGAGTGGTAATCCTCCAGCCGGCTCTCGATGAAGTGGATGTCTTCGGTCACGTAGTTTTCGCCGCCGGCCTTGTAGGGCAGGAAGGTCTCGACCATGTCTTGGGACACACTCGGGCCCATCAAGCCGGAAAGGTTGGCTTCGATGCGGTCACGCAGGCGGCGCAAGGCGTAAGGCCGGCGCTCGTCGAACGGAAGGTAGAGATCGCGTAGAGCCTGCTCGACCTCCTTTTGCGCAGCCTTGGCGCCCAACGGCTTGGCCAGTTGCGTGGCGAACTCCTGGGGCGAGGCAGCGTGCAGTTCGCGGCGTTGCGGGCGACGCACGTTATCCACGGCGCAGGCTTCGGCGGCGCTGGTTTCTTCCGGGCTGGCGTTGGTGAACAGCGAGATCAGGGTGAACATCAGCACGTTGGCGGCCAGCGAAGCAATCGCTGCCATGTGCCAGCTGGTGTCGTCCAGCACGTAGATCATGTTCAGCAACGGGATGTAGAAACCCTGCAGATTGCCCACCAGCGGCAACAGCATGGTCACGGTCCACACCAGGATCCCGGCCAGCAGCCCGGCGATGAAGCCTCGACGGTTGGCGGTCGGCCAGTACAACACCGACAACACCCCCGGCAGGAACTGCAACGTGGCGACAAAGGCGACGATGCCCAGGTTGGCCAGGTCTTGCTCGGCACCCAGCAACAGGTAGAAGCCATAACCGGCCATGATGATCGCGACGATCAGCGCCCGGCGGGTCCATTTCAGCCAACGGTAGATATTGCCTTCGGCCGGCGGCTGGTAGAGCGGCAGTACCAGGTGATTGAGCGCCATCCCCGACAAGGCCAGGGTACTGACGATGATCAGCCCGCTGGAGGCCGATAAACCGCCGACATACGCCAGCAGCGCCAGTGATTTGCTGTTGGCGGCGATGCCGACGCCCAGCGTGAAGTATTCCGGATTGGTGGTGGCGCCAAGCTTCAGGCCGGCCCAGAGAATCAGCGGCACCGCCAGGCTCATCAGCAGCAGAAACAGCGGCAAGCCCCAGCTGGCGCTGACCAGCGAGCGCGGGTTGAGGTTTTCGGTGAAGGCCATGTGGTACATGTGCGGCATCACGATGGCCGAGGCGAAAAACACCAGCAGCAGCGTGCGCCACGGGCCTTCCTGCAAGGGCGTGTGCAGCGCGGCCAGGGCGGTCTGGTTTTGCAGCAGCCACAGTTCCAACTGTTGCGGGCCGTCGAATACCCCGTAGAGCGCATACAGGCCGACGCCGCCAATGGCGATCAGCTTGATCACCGATTCAAACGCGATCGCAAACACCAGGCCTTCATGTTTCTCGCGGGTGGCGATATGCCGGGAGCCGAAGAAAATCGTGAACAGGGTGATCAGCGCGCAGAAGCTCAATGCAACGCGGTGTTGCACCGGCTCGCGGGTCAGGATGCTGATGGAGTCCGCCACGGCCTGAATCTGCAACGCCAACAGCGGCAGCACGCCGATCAGCATGAAGATGGTGGTCAGCGCACCGGCCCAGGTGCTGCGAAAACGGAACGCGAACAGGTCGGCCAGGGACGACAACTGATAGGTGCGGGTGATTTTCAGGATGGGATAGAGCAGCACCGGCGCCAGCAAGAACGCCCCGGACACCCCGAGATAACTCGAAAGAAAGCCGTAACCGTACTGATAGGCCAGGCCCACCGTGCCATAAAACGCCCAGGCACTGGCGTACACGCCCAACGACAAGGTGTAGGTCAACGGATGGCGAATGATCGCCCGCGGAATCATTCCACGTTCACTGATCCAGGCTACCCCGAACAGCGCGGCCAGGTAGGCGGCGCTGATCAGCAGCATCTCGGTCAGGCTAAAGCTCATCGGCATCTTTTTGGCTCTGCAGGATGAAAGTCACGACGATCAGAATCAGCCAAAGCAGATAAGGCCGGTACCAGGCGCCTGTGGCGTCGATCCACCAATCCATGATGGCGGGAGAAAACAGGTAGATCCCGACGACCAGCAGCAGGACCAATCGATAGATGTACATGTTGGCCTCTGATTAAAAAACTGCGGCGATGGTAACGGATGGCTCGCAAGCTGCAAGCGCCTTCAGCGCAATTGCGCTTCGGCCAGCGTGAGTGTGCGCGGGATCTGTGCGGCGTCCCAGTGTTGAATGCCCCAATCCAGCAGTTCCCGTGGGCTGGCGTGGTTCAGTTCGTCGCCCGCGGATTGGCCCAGGGCACGCAGTGCTCTTAACAGCAAAGGCGTGGCTTGGTCGGTGGTCAAGGGCGGTGAGCGGTAGGATTTGCCCAGCTTGTTACCGTCCGGCTGGATGATCAGGGGCACATGCAGGTAACGCGGTTGGCGCAGGCCCAGCAGTTCTTGCAGATACAGTTGGCGCGGCGTGGAGTCGAGCAGGTCGGCGCCACGCACGATGTCGGTAACACCTTGCCAGGCGTCATCGAGCACCACCGCCAGTTGGTAGGCATACAGGCCGTCCCGGCGGCGGATGATGAAATCGCCTACGTCGCGGCCCAGATGCTGTCGGAATTCGCCTTGTACACGGTCGGTAAAATGGTATTCCAGCTCCGGCACTCGCAGGCGGATGGCGGCGTCTTGCTGGTCGTGGCCGGCATTACGGCACAGTCCCGGATAAATCCCGTTGTAGGGTTCCAGTTGCTTGCGTGAACAGGTGCAGGCGTAGGCCAGGCCGTGATTGAACAGGCGGTTGAGCACCTCGGCGTAGGCATCGTGCCGGTCGCTTTGTCGGGCCAGTTCCCCGTCCCATTCAAACCCATAGCTTTCCAGGGCATTGAGGATCGCTGCCTGGGCGCCGGGCTCTTCCCGTGGCGGATCGAGGTCTTCCATGCGCATCAGCCAGCGGCCTTGATTGGCGCGGGCGTCGAGGTAGGAGGCGAGGGCGGCGACCAGGGAACCGAAGTGCAGGTGTCCGCTGGGCGTGGGGGCGAAGCGCCCGATATAGGGGGAGGCAGTCATGGGCCGGATATTACTGGAAAACCACCCAACGCCAGAAACAAAAATGGGGCGTTCGCACGCCCCATTTGTTCAGCCCGGCAGTGATTACTTGCCGACCTGTTTTTCCTTGATTTCAGCCAAGGTCTTGCAGTCCACGCACAAGTCGGCGGTAGGACGCGCTTCCAGGCGGCGAATACCGATCTCGACGCCGCAGGATTCGCACCAGCCATACTCTTCGTCTTCGATGAGCTGCAGGGTCTTGTCGATTTTCTTGATCAGCTTGCGCTCGCGATCACGGGCGCGCAGTTCAAGGGCGAACTCTTCTTCCTGGCTGGCACGGTCTGCCGGGTCCGGGAAGTTGGCCGCTTCGTCCTTCATATGGTCAACGGTACGGTCAACCTCTTGCATCAAGTCCTGTTTCCACTGCTTCAGGATCTTGGAGAAGTGATCGCGCATGGGCTTGCCCATGTATTCCTCACCCTTCGATTCGACGTAGGGTTGGAAGCCGCTAATGCTCTGTTGCTTTGCTTGGGTGGGCATGAATGGACCGCCTCTCACTCTTCTAATCCATTGCGCAGGATTGCAACATCACCGACACCTGCCGGCCCTGCGGCTGCAAGCGGGCGAACTTACCAGATAGATTCGGGGCGCGCCACTCCCGGTTGTCGAGGTACCGTCTTCTGAGGGTTGCAAACCGCCGCAGGCCCTAGCAGGGCTGGCTTGTACTGTCTCGAATGTTGATTTTAGCCGTTTTGCAGGTAGTTGCTCGTGCTGCTTGCTACATGGCTTGCGGCAATAGAGCAGGTTTTGCGCGGCGGGTTGGGTAGAATCGGGGTTTGTCCTCACAGTTAAGGAAGGCTAATGGCTCAGCCCTACAGTGCGCGCAGCCGCGCTATCGAACCTTTCCATGTCATGGCGTTGCTGGCGCGGGCCAACGAATTGCAGGCTGCCGGCCACGATGTGATTCACCTGGAAATCGGCGAGCCGGACTTCACCACCGCCGAGCCGATCATCAAGGCCGGGCAGGCGGCGCTGGCCAATGGCAAGACCCGCTATACCGCAGCCCGCGGGCTGCCGGAGTTGCGTGAAGCTATCAGCGGTTTCTACCAGCAACGCTACGGGTTGAGCATCGACCCCGAGCGAATTCTGATCACCCCCGGCGGCTCCGGGGCCCTGTTGCTGGCGAGCAGTTTGCTGGTTGATCCGGGCAAGCACTGGCTGCTGGCAGACCCCGGCTACCCGTGCAACCGCCACTTCCTGCGACTGGTCGAAGGCGCGGCCCAACTGGTTCCGGTCGGCCCCGACGTGCGTTATCAACTGACCGCCGACCTGGTGGCGCGTCACTGGAACCAGGACAGTGTGGGCGCGTTGGTTGCCTCGCCCGCCAACCCTACCGGCACCATCCTGACGCGGGATGAGTTGGCCGGGCTCTCAAGCGCCATCAAGGCGCGCAACGGGCACCTGGTGGTGGACGAGATCTATCACGGCCTGACCTACGGCACCGATGCTGCCAGCGTGCTGGAAGTCGACGATGAAGCCTTCGTTCTAAATAGTTTTTCGAAGTATTTCGGAATGACCGGCTGGCGCCTGGGATGGCTGGTGGCACCGCCTGCTGCCGTGGGTGAATTGGAGAAGCTGGCGCAGAATCTCTACATCAGCGCACCGAGCATGGCCCAGCATGCGGCCCTGGCCTGCTTTACCCCGGAAACACTGAACATTCTTGAAGATCGGCGTGCCGAGTTTGGTCGTCGTCGCGACTTCCTGCTGCCGGCACTGCGGGAGTTGGGCTTCGGCATCGCCGTTGAGCCGGAAGGTGCGTTCTATCTGTACGCCGATATCAGCGCATTCGGCGGCGATGCCTTCGCCTTCTGCCGGCACTTCCTCGAAACCGAGCACGTAGCCTTCACCCCGGGCCTGGATTTCGGCCGTTATCAAGCCGGTCACCATGTGCGTTTTGCCTACACGCAAAACCTAGAACGCCTACAGGAAGCGGTTGAGCGGATTGCCCGTGGCTTGCGGAGCTGGCAAGGCTGATGCGCTTTAATCCTCCCCTCGAAGAAGGTCGGCTGATCCGCCGCTACAAGCGTTTTCTCGCCGATATCGAAACCGTTACCGGCGAGTTGCTGACCATTCACTGCCCGAACACCGGCTCGATGTTCAACTGCATGGTGGAGGGCGGCCAGGTCTGGTTCAGCCGCTCCAATGACCCCAAGCGCAAGCTGCCCGGCACCTGGGAAATCAGCGAAACCCCTCAAGGCCGACTGGCGTGTGTGAACACGGCGCGGGCCAATCAGTTGGTGGAAGAAGCGCTTCGGGCCGGGCTGATCAGCGAGCTCAATGGCTTTACCGCGTTGAAGCGCGAAGTGCCCTACGGCCAGGAAAACAGCCGGATCGATTTCCGCCTGGATTACCCGGCGGGCGCGGCGTATGTCGAAGTCAAAAGCGTCACCCTCGGATTTGACGGAACCTCGACCGCGGCGTTTCCCGATGCCGTGACCCAGCGCGGGGCCAAGCACCTGCGGGAGCTGGCGCACCTGGCGCGTGACGGTGTGCGGGCGGTGCAGTTGTACTGCGTCAATCTCTCGGGGATCGATGCGGTGCGTCCTGCTGAAGAAATTGATGCCGGTTATGCGGCTGCGTTGCGCGAGGCCAAGGCTGCTGGCGTCGAGGTGTTGGCCTATGGCGTGCGGGTGACGTCAGAGGAAATCTGCGTCGAGCGTCGCCTGGAAGTACTGCTCGGCGATTAGATTTGCACCCACAGCCCCTGTTCGTCCTCGCGGCCGGGCAGGGCTGTGAGGCTCTGGCCGGCGCAAGGGCCGGCGACGCACTCACCGCTCTCGATCAAAAACAGCGCGCCATGGGTAGCGCACTGGATCAGGCTGGCACTGGGGTCGAGAAACTGGTCTGGCTGCCACTCCAACGACACCCCGCGATGTGGGCAACGGTTGATATAGAAGTAGGCAACGCCTTCACGACGTACGGCCAACAGCTTGCGACCGTCGATATCGAAACCGAGGCTGGCGTTGGGTGCGAGTTCGCTGGAGGTGCAGAGAAACTTCATTTCAATCCTTAAGTGCCGCCGTTTGCGGGCTGCAAGGCTATCCTGAGTTTGCCGGAGAGCCCGGTGCTTGACGTGCAAATGCAAACAATTATCAAATGCCGGCTTCGCCCGTAAGCTGGCTGGGCGCTCTGTACGATGTCGGGCAGCGTTGATCTGTCACATTGCGAGTGTTTCAGCGGGCCCACCCCTTGGAAGGAAACCCTTTTATGCGCCTGAGTGCCAGCGCTATTGCGCTCGTTGTCGGACTGCTGGTCAACGCTGGGGCGCAGGCCTCTGAACTGCCACAACGCTGGGTCAGCGCCGGTGGCGCGTTGTCGGAATGGGTGACGGCCCTGGGCGGTGAGCCAAAGTTGGTGGGCGTGGATACCACCAGTCAGCATCCAGAATCCCTCAAGACGTTGCCGAGCATTGGGTACCAGCGCCAGTTGTCGGCGGAAGGCATTCTTAGTCTGCGTCCGCAAATCCTGGTCGGCACCGAGGAGATGGGCCCGCCACCCGTGTTGGCGCAACTCCGCAATGCCGGTGTGAAAGTGGAGCTGTTTTCGGCCGAGCCAGACCTGCCGACCCTGCAAGGCAACCTTCAACATTTGGGTAAGTTGCTGGGCGCTGAAGCCAAGGCAGAAGAGTTGTTCAAGGACTACCAGCAACAACTTGATCAACAAAAAAACTGGGTGGCCAAGGCCCAAGCCACACAAAAGGCGCCCGGGGTGCTGATGTTGCTGGGGCATGCCGGTGGCAAACCGCTGATCGCGGGCAAAGGCACGGCGGCTGACTGGATGTTGCAGCAGGCCGGCGGCCATAACCTGGCGACCCACAGTGGTTACAAACCGGTTTCCGTGGAGTCGCTGGCGGGGCTCAGCCCTGAAGTGCTGGTGTTTGCCGATCGTGCCCTGACGGGCGACGCGGCCCGTGCGGCGCTGTTCAAGGAAAACCCTATCCTGGCTTCGACGCCCGCGGCCAAGAATGGGCGCGTCTATGAACTGGACCCAACGTTGCTGGTGGGTGGTCTTGGACCGCGCTTGCCGCAAAGCCTGGTGAAGCTGTCTGCCGGGTTCTATCCGTCCCAGGCTAAAACCGCCCCATGACCACTTTGGTTAAACCGCGAACCCTGTTTATCGGCTTGAGCCTGCTGTGTGTGCTGGCGATCTGGCTATCATTGGCCTTGGGGCCGGTCAGCTTGCCGCTGATGGACACACTGCGAGCGGCTTTGCGTTTGCTGGGTGTGCCGATAGAAGCACAGGGCCTGGAGCAGGCGGAGTTGATTCTCGGGCAGATTCGCCTGCCACGCACGCTGCTGGGCCTGGCTGTTGGCGGGGTGCTGGCGCTCTCGGGCGTTGCCATGCAAGGGCTGTTTCGTAACCCCTTGGCCGATCCCGGCTTGGTCGGGGTTTCCAGCGGTGCGGCGTTGGGCGCGGCGATTGCGATTGTCGGCGGATCGTTTTTTGGCGGCTTGCCGGACGCCCTTGGGCCGTACCTGCTGTCGCTGTGTGCGTTTCTCGGCGGTTTGGGGGTGACAGCGCTGGTCTATCGCCTGGGGCGGCGCAACGGCCAAACCAATGTCGCAACCATGTTGCTGGCGGGTATCGCCCTGACGGCACTCGCCAGTTCGGCGGTAGGCCTGTTTACCTACCTGGCGGATGACGCCACCTTGCGTACCCTGACGTTCTGGAACCTGGGTAGCCTGAATGGCGCGAGCTACTCGCGGTTATGGCCGTTGCTGCTTGTGAGCGCAGCAGTGGCACTATGGCTGCCGCGCCGGGCCAAGGCGCTGAATGCCCTTTTGCTGGGCGAATCGGAAGCCAGCCACTTGGGGATTAATGTTGAAGGTCTCAAGCGCGAACTGGTGTTCTGCACCGCACTGGGCGTGGGCGCGGCAGTAGCGGCGGCGGGGATGATCGGTTTTGTGGGGCTGGTTGTGCCGCATTTGGTCCGCCTGCTGGCGGGGCCCGATCATCGGGTATTGCTCCCGGCCTCGATACTGGCGGGAGCGAGCTTGCTGTTGTTTGCCGACCTGGTAGCGCGCCTGGCCTTGGCGCCGGCGGAATTGCCGATCGGCATTGTTACCGCGTTTATCGGTGCGCCGTTTTTTCTCTACCTGTTGTTACGAGGGCGCGCCTGATGCTGCGAGTAGAAGACCTGCAGATCCGGCGAGGGCGCAAAACCGTGTTGGCGGACGTCACCCTGGATCTGTTGCCGGGTGAAGTGCTCGGTGTACTGGGTCCCAATGGCGCAGGAAAAAGTACATTGCTCGGTGCTTTATGCGGCGAGCTTCAGGCTGAACAGGGCCGTGTGTGGCTGGATCAGCGTGAGCTGAAGGATTGGGGCGGCGCACAGCGTGCCCAGCGCCTGGCGGTATTGCCGCAGACCTCGACCCTGGACTTTGCCTTTCGTGTCGAAGAGGTTGTGGGCATGGGGCGCTTGCCCCACCAAACCGGCCGGGTGCGTGACGATGAAATTATCAACGCCGCGTTGGAGGCTGCTGACGTTGGCCACTTGAGCGGACGCAGCTACTTGGCGTTGTCGGGCGGCGAAAGGCAGCGTGTGCACCTGGCGCGGGTGCTTGCGCAGCTATGGCCGGGCGAGGCGGGGCAGACCTTGTTGTTGGATGAGCCGACATCGATGCTCGATCCGCTGCATCAGCACACCACCTTGCAGGCGATTCGCACCTTCGCCGACCGTGGTGCAGCGGTGCTGGTGATCCTTCACGACCTGAACCTGGCGGCGCGCTACTGTGATCGCATCCTGTTGCTGGAAGACGGGCGGCCCCATGCGCTGGACACGCCTGCGCAGGTCTTGCGCCCCGAGCTTCTCAAGGCAGTCTTCGGGCTGGATGTATTGGTGCAACCGCATCCGGAGCGTGGGCATCCGTTGATCATTGCGCGCTGAGAATCGCTGTTCTCCAGGCAGTTTTCGACAGGCAAAAAAAGACCCGGCAAGAGCCGGGTCAAATAACCGTGATTAGCCTGATGAGGAGATAATCTGAGAGTCCGAACCAATGGTCTTTCAGTTATCGGCTGATCTCGCGACCAGTTGTGATAATCATAACGATTCTCATTTGAGAGTCAACATTTGTTTTTGCGGCCTCTTCGGATTTTCTCAAACATTCGTTTGGAGGCCCCGGAAACGTTGGTGCAAGTTGCCGTCTCAATTCTTTTGGCGTGCCGAAAGAGCGTCCAGCTGACGGTTTAAAGCTTCCTTGCGTTCAACAGGAATGTCATTCCAGTGCACATCCATCAGCGCGCCTTCAATGGCGTACAACAATACTTTGGATGCCCTGAAGCCACGGGTGCGTACGGCACGGTACGCGTCGACTGCCCCCAGGCGGCGTAAGTCGGACGCGCTGTGGATGCCCACCGCATGCAGCCATTGCGCCGACGTCTTGCCAAGGTTTTTCAGGTGTTGCAGCTCATCATTCATCAAGCCTCCTTGCGACGGCCGAATGGTTCGGTGGGTATCGTGACCAGGCAAGCCTGAAAGGAGTGTAGCGCTCAGTAGGAAAAGCGTAGTTCTTTGGTCCTTAGCGACCCAAAGCTTCTAAGGCAAGTGCGGATTTTGGCGTAGGAAAGGGGGAGGCGCCCGGTACGCCTTGTGCGTAGCCGGGTGCCGATACCGTTGTTTACCGTGTGCGGTAGCGCAGGCGAGTGCCGAAATTGACGGACATCAGAATCTCGTCAGCGCTCAACTCCGGCGGGAAGTAAGTGCCGGAGATCTGTGCATGCGCCAGGCTCGCGCCTTCCAGTGGGCACCCACGCAAATCCAGGCCGCGCAAATCGGCGGAGCGGAAATAAGCGTCGGTGAAGTCCACGCCCTCGGCATTCAGGTCGCGCAGGTCCAGGCCGCGAAAGTCGCCGCCGCGCATATCGATGGCGCCGTCTTTCGGGCGCTCCTGGTTGAAGCCTCGGATGTCATCTTTATGCAGAAGCGCGTAAAGCGGGGTATCAAGTAGCTTCGGCTGGCTCACAATGGCGACTCCCGTGTGTTGGAATTATGACGCCATTATAGTGCCACTATTGCTTGGCAGTGAGCCCCGAAAAGCTACACGACCAAGAAATATTTCTTACAAGCCCGGCAGGCGCTGACGAATATGGGCCACCAATGCGTCCAGTGTTCCGCTTTCATTGGTCTCCACGCGTTTGCTGAGCAGCAACTCTTCGGCGCTGAGCGGGTCGCGGTTGGCCTGCTGTTCTTCGATGACAGTCAGGGTGGCGTCGGACGGATCGTTCTTGTCTGCCTGACGTTGTGCCAGCCAGGCGGAGATAACGGCCTGCGGTGCATTACAGTCGAGGATCAGGAACGGTGCACCCGTGGCCTCGGCGATCTTGGCTGCAGTGTCGCGTTGTTCGCGCTTGAGGAAGGTCGCATCCAGCACTACCGGGAAGCCGGCGCGCAGCACAGTGTCGGCGATCTCGTTCAAGCGCGCGTAGGTGGCGGCGCTGGCGTCTGTGGCGTAGATCCCAGCCTGTGGCGTGTTCTCGACCTGCTGCTCGCCGAACAGGCGCTTGCGCTCCACGTCTGAGCGCAGGCGAATCGCCCCCAGTGCTTCTACCAGGCGCATGGCCACGTGGCTTTTGCCGACGGCCGATACGCCGTGGGTGATGGCCAGGAAGCGCGACGGGATGGTGCTGTAGCTTTCTGCCAGGTTGGCGTAGTTGCGGTATTGGCGCAGGGTGGTTGCGCGCTGCACCGCATCCGCCTCGGAAGGCATGCTGAACAGCGCGACCTTGGCGCGTACCAGGGCGCGATAGGCTTTATAGAAGTTCAGAAGCTCCAGGCCTTGATAGTCACCCGTCAGCTCCAGGTACTGGCTGATAAAGCGTCGCGCCAGGCTTTTGAGGCCACGGTCTTCCAGGTCCATCGCCAGGAAGCCGGTGTCGGCATACACGTCGGTGAAGCGAAATGGCTCGTTGAACTCGATGCAGTCGAAGATCACCACGTGGCCATCAATCATTGTGGCGTTGCCCAGGTGGATATCGCCGTGGCATTCGCGGATAAAGCCATTGAGCTTGCGTTGTTCGAACAGTGGCTTGAGGCGCTCGAAGCTGCTTTCGGCCCAGGCCTGCAAGGCTTCCAGTTGTGCCAGGTCAGCCTTGTCGCTGAGGAAAGGGTGGATCTGCTCGAAGTTCTGCAGTACCGGCGCCATGACGTCATGTGGCGTGCCGGCGGAGTGGGTGGCCGGCACTTTCGGGGCATTCAGGTGAAAGTGTGCGATCTGCTTGGCCATTTCGTCGATGTGCGCGTTGGTCAGTTCGCCGTTCGCTTGCAAGGTGCTGAGCAGTTGGCTTTGCGGGAACTGGCGCATTTTCAGTACGTAGTCGACCACCGGGCCGTCGCCACCCAGTTGCGGTGCTTCGGCACTGCCGGTGATTGGTAACACTTCAAGATACAAATCGTTGGTCAGGCGCTGGTTGAGGCGCAGCTCTTCATTACAGAAGTGGCTGCGGGCTTCCAGCGAGGTGAAATCGAGGAAACCGAAATTGACCGGCTTCTTCATCTTATAGGCGTAGTCACCCGTGAGCAGCACCCAGGAAATATGGGTCTCGATGACTTGGAACTGATCCACCGGATGGGGAAACAGGGCCGGGTTTTGCAGGGCATTAATCAGGGACTGGCTCACGGGCGATCCTTCAGAGTCTGGGAAAATTCATGGCGGGCATTATGGCTGCTACAGACGGTCGTGCAAACCGCTGTCCGGCTCATGTTGGTCATCAATAAAGTGCGTATAATCCGCCGCCATGACTCGTACCCGATCTCCCCGTTCCCGTAAAAAACCTCCTTCCCGCGGCCTGCGCCCCTGGCTGGGCTGGGCGCTTAAGCTCGGCCTCGTGGGGCTTGTAGTGATCGCCGGCTTCGCGGTTTACCTCGATGCCGTGGTCCAGGAGAAGTTCTCCGGCAAGCGCTGGACCATTCCGGCCAAGGTCTACGCACGCCCGCTGGAACTGTTCACCGGCCAGAAGCTGAGCAAGGATGACTTCCTCACCGAGCTCGACGCCCTGGGCTATCGCCGCGAAGCCGTGAGCAATGGCCCCGGCGCTGCAGCCGTCACCGGCAACACCGTCGACTTGAACACCCGTGGCTTCCAGTTCTATGAAGGCCTGGAAAAACCCCAGCCCGTGCGCGTGCGCTTCTCTGGCGACTATGTGGCCGAATTGTCCTCGCTCAACGGCTCGAAGCTGCCGGTGGTGCGCCTGGAACCCTTAATGATCGGTGGGATTTATCCTAAAAACCTGGAAGACCGCATCCTGATCAAGATCGATCAGGTGCCGCCTTACCTGCTGGATACCCTGATTGCAGTGGAAGATCGGGACTTCTACAGTCACTGGGGCGTGTCGCCCAAGTCCATCGCGCGAGCCATCTGGGTCAATACCTCCGGCGGCAAGATGACCCAGGGCGGCAGTACGCTGACGCAACAACTGGTCAAGAACTTCTACCTGACCAACGAACGCAGCCTGACCCGTAAACTCACCGAAGCCATGATGGCGATGCTGCTGGAGCTGCATTACAGCAAGCAGGAAATTCTTGAGGCGTACCTCAATGAAGTGTTCGTCGGCCAGGACGGCCAGCGTGCGGTGCACGGTTTCGGTCTGGCCAGCCAGTTCTTCTTTGGCCAGCCGCTGTCCGAGCTGAAGCTGCACCAGGTGGCGTTGCTGGTGGGCATGGTCAAGGGCCCGTCCTACTACAACCCGCGCCGCAACCCGGAGCGTGCGCTGGAGCGGCGTAACCTGGTGCTCGATGTACTTGAGCAGCAAGGTGTCGCCACTGCGGAGCAAGTCGCTGCCGCGAAGAAAATGCCACTGGGTGTGACCACGCGCGGCAAGCTTGCCGACAGCTCCTTCCCGGGCTTCATCGACCTGGTCAAGCGCCAATTGCGTGAAGACTACCGCGACGAAGACCTGACCGAAGAAGGCCTGCGGATCTTCACCAGTTTCGACCCGATCCTGCAGATGAAAGCCGAAGCCTCGGTCAACGACACCTTCAAGCGCCTGGCGGGCCGTAAAGGCTCCGACGACGTTGAGGCCGCGATGGTGGTGACCAACCCGGAAACCGGTGAAGTCCAGGCCATGATCGGCAGTCGCCAGGCCAGCTTTGCCGGGTTCAACCGCGCGCTGGACGCGGTGCGGCCGATTGGCTCGCTGGTCAAGCCGGCGGTGTACCTGACTGCGCTGGAAAAACCGAGCAAGTACACCCTGACCAGTTGGCTGTCCGATGACCCGCTGTCGGTCAAAGGTGCCGATGGCCAGATGTGGACGCCGCATAACTTTGATCGTCGCTCCCACGGTACGATTTTCCTGTACCAGGGCTTGGCGCATTCCTACAACATCTCGACTTCCCGTCTCGGCCTTGAACTCGGCGTGCCGAATGTTCTCAAGACGCTCGGCCGGTTGGGCATCACTCGCGAGTTCCCGGCGTTCCCGTCGATGCTGCTGGGCGCGGGTGCGATGAGCCCGATGGAAGTGGCGACCATGTACCAGACCTTGGCCAACGGTGGTTTCAATACGCCGATGCGCGGGATCCGTAGCGTGTTGACGGCCGAAGGCGAACCGCTCAAGCGTTATCCGTTCCAGATTCAGCAGCGTTTTGACCCGGCCTCGATCTACCTGATCCAGAACGCCATGCAGCGCGTGATGCGTGAAGGTACCGGGCGCTCTGCCTACAACGTCCTGCCTGCCAATCTGACACTGGCGGGCAAGAGCGGTACCAGTAACGATTCGCGGGACAGCTGGTTCGCAGGTTTCAGCCAGGACCTGCTGGCGGTGGTCTGGCTGGGGCGCGATGACAACGGCAAGACGCCGTTTACCGGTGCCACCGGCGCATTGCAGGTCTGGACCAGTTTCATGAAGAAGGCCGATCCACTGCCGCTGAACATGCCGCAGCCGGACAATATCGTTCAGGCCTGGATCGATCCGCATACCGGCCAGGGCTCCGATGCCAACTGTCCGGGCGCGGTGCAGATGCCGTATATTCGCGGCAGCGAACCACCACCCGGTGCAGCATGCGGCGCCAGTGCGCCTGCCAGTGCTGAATCGGTGATGGATTGGGTCAAGGGCTGGATGAATTAAGCAAAGAGGGTTTCACGTGAACAAGTTGTTGATTCCAGCTATTACAGTTTTGGCATTGCTCGGTGGTTGCGCCAGCGTGGAGCGGGGTTCTATCCCGGTGGTGGACTCCAGTACCACGGTGTCCAACAACGACCGGATCTCGGCCAATGGCGGCTTCCGTCAAACCGTCACCAAGCGTCCAGCCCAGGCTCAGGCGCAAGCTGTGCCTCAGGATTCGGGTGTCGTGGTGATGATTCCGGGCGGTGGTGCCGCTACCTCGGCACCGATCAGTACTCAGCCGTGGACCCCAGGCCCGAGCACCTCGGGCCCGATCGACTCCACGCCGATTCAATCGGCACCGATCAACCAGGGCACCTACAACATGCCATCGACGCCGAGCGGGATTCCGCCCGCCAGCAGCGCCGGTGGCTTGTCGGCCGATGAGCAGTTGGATGGCCCGGTGCTGGCATTGCTCACCACTGCCCAGCAGCAGCAATCGGGCGGCGACTTGAACGGTGCATCGTCGAGCCTCGAACGCGCCCAGCGCGTGGCGCCTCGTGAGCCGCAGGTGCTTTACCGTCTGGCCCAGGTTCGCATGGCTCAAGGCGATGCCCCGCAAGCTGAACAATTTGCCCGCCGTGGCCTGACCCTGGCCAACGGCCGTCCTGATCTGCAGGCGAGCCTGTGGAGCTTGATCGGCGATGCCCGCGAGAAGCAGGGCGATGCTGCCGGCGCAGCCCAGGCTCGCCAAAAAGCCAAGGTCAGCCTCTGATGGATGCACGCTTTCCGGCGATTGCCGAACAGTTGTTGTTGATCGAGCGCGAACTGCGCTTGCAGGGCTGGTGGGACGAAGTGTCCCCCAGTGCCGAAGCCTTGAGCAGCGTTGAACCCTTTTCCGTCGACACCCTGGACTTTCACCAGTGGCTGCAATGGATCTTCCTGACACGGATGAAGCAAATCCTTGAGCAGGACCTGCCATTGCCCAATGCGTCGGGGATTCTGGAGATGGCCGAGATGGTTTACGCCGATCGGCCTCTAGAGAGCCTCGGCCTGCGGACCGCGCTGAAAAAGTTCGATCAACTGATCGTCGACGCTCGTTAATTGCCTGGCTGCCGGTTTTTCCGGCAGTCTTGCGCATATTTCTACCGCTTTGCGCCATTCAGGCGAGTTTTATCCCTCCTCAAGCCCCTTTCTTCTACGTTCTCATGCGCTTAGTTGGAAAAAAGCGCAATTATTGCTTGACTTGGAGAGGCTGAAACAGAAGAATCCAAAGTCCGCTGTAGAGGGACTGCCAGAAGCAGACCCACTCGGCAGATCATGAGGCGCACACCCGCGCCGACCTGTTACACCCGCAACGCGTTACCTCGCGCTGGGTGGGAAAATCCCGCAACACTTGGGACGCTCCCAATACTTGCTCAGTCAGTGCTGACGTAGTCGGCGACCACCGTCGCTCATGCTCTGCTGAGAAGTAAACCTATTAAGACCCGTCGGTTTTTAACGGACGGTATTCTGGCGTTTTAGAGGTGAACAACGTGGAGCTTTTATCTGGCGGTGAGATGCTCGTCCGCTTTTTGCGTGACGAAGGCGTCGACTATATCTACGGGTACCCAGGCGGTGCTCTGCTGCATGTCTACGACGCACTGTTCAAGGAACCGGCTGTTACCCACATCCTGGTTCGCCACGAACAAGCTGCTACCCATATGGCTGACGGTTATGCCCGTGCCACCGGTAAAGCCGGTGTGGTACTGGTGACTTCCGGCCCTGGCGCGACCAATGCCATCACCGGCATCGCGACGGCTTATATGGACTCCATCCCGATGGTGATCATTTCTGGCCAGGTGGCGAGCACCATGGTCGGTACCGATGCATTCCAGGAAACCGACATGATCGGTATTTCCCGGCCGATCGTGAAACACAGCTTCATGATCAAGCATGCCTCGGAGATCCCGGAAGTCATGAAAAAGGCGTTCTACCTCGCACAGTCCGGTCGTCCGGGTCCTGTGGTGGTCGATATCCCGAAAGACATGACCAACCCGGCCGAAAAATTCGAATACATCTTCCCGAAGAAAGCCAAGCTGCGTTCCTACAGCCCGGCCGTTCGCGGGCACTCGGGGCAAATTCGCAAGGCGGCAGAGATGCTTCTGGCGGCCAAGCGTCCAGTGCTCTACTCGGGTGGTGGCGTGATTCTGGGTGGCGGTTCTGCGCCGCTGACCGAACTGGCCAAGATGCTCAACCTGCCGGTGACCAACACCTTGATGGGCCTCGGCGCGTTCCCGGGTTCGGACCGTCAGTTCGTTGGCATGCTCGGCATGCACGGCAGCTACACTGCCAACCTGGCTATGCACCACGCTGACGTGATCCTCGCCGTCGGTGCGCGGTTCGATGACCGGGTGATCAATGGCGCGAGCAAATTCTGCCCGAATGCCAAGATCATCCACATCGATATCGACCCGGCGTCCATCTCCAAGACCATCAAGGCCGACGTGCCTATCGTAGGTCCTGTGGAAAGCGTGCTGACCGAAATGGTCGCTGCGCTCAAGGAAATCGGCGAAGCCCCGAACAAGGATTCCGTTGCCAGCTGGTGGAAGCAGATCGACGAGTGGCGCGGTGACCGCGGCCTGTTCCCTTATGACAAGGGCGACGGCAGCGTCATCAAGCCGCAAACCGTGATCGAAACCCTGTGCGAAGTGACCAAGGGCGATGCCTTTGTGACCTCCGACGTCGGGCAGCACCAGATGTTCGCGGCGCAGTACTACAAGTTCGACAAGCCTAACCGCTGGATCAACTCCGGTGGCCTGGGCACGATGGGCTTTGGTTTTCCAGCGGCCATGGGTGTGAAGCTGAGCTTTCCGGACACCGACGTTGCGTGCGTCACCGGCGAAGGCAGTATCCAGATGAACATCCAGGAACTATCGACCTGCCTGCAATATGGTTTGCCGGTAAAGATCGTCTGCCTGAACAACGGTGTGCTGGGCATGGTTCGCCAGTGGCAGGACATGAGTTACGGCAGTCGTCACTCGCACTCCTACATGGAATCCCTGCCAGATTTCGTCAAGTTGGTTGAAGCCTATGGCCATGTCGGCATGCGCATCACCGATCTGAAGGATTTGAAGCCGATGATGGAAGAGGCGTTCGCCATGAAGGACCGCCTGGTGTTCCTCGATATTCAGGTCGACACCAGTGAGCACGTCTACCCGATGCAGATCAAAGACGGCTCCATGCGCGATATGTGGCTGAACAAGACGGAGCGGACCTAATCATGCGGCACATTATCTCCCTGCTTCTGGAGAACGAACCGGGTGCTCTGTCACGTGTGGTCGGTCTGTTTTCGCAACGCAACTACAACATCGAAAGCCTGACTGTGGCGCCGACCGAAGACCCGACTCTGTCGCGTCTGACGTTGACCACTGTTGGCCATGATGAGGTGATCGAGCAGATCACCAAAAACCTCAACAAGCTGATCGAAGTGGTCAAGCTGGTCGACTTGTCGGAAAGTGCCCACATCGAGCGTGAGCTGATGCTGGTTAAAGTCAAGGCCACGGGTGCACAACGGGCCGAGATCAAGCGCACTACCGACATTTATCGCGGGCAGATCGTCGATGTGAGCGCCAGCGTTTATACCGTTCAATTGACCGGTACAAGCGACAAGCTGGACAGCTTCATCCAGTCGATCGGGACGGCCTCGATTCTGGAAACTGTACGCAGTGGCGTCACCGGGATTGCTCGTGGCGACAAAGTACTCAGCATCTAAACCAATTAGTGAATGGCCTAACGGCCTGGATATATAGAGGAACCTCATGAAAGTTTATTACGAAAAAGATTGTGACCTGTCGATCATCCAGGGCAAAAAAGTCGCCATCATCGGTTACGGTTCCCAGGGCCACGCTCAAGCGTGCAACCTGAAAGATTCCGGCGTTGACGTGACTGTTGGCCTGCGCAAAGGCTCGGCCACTGTTGCCAAGGCTGAAGCTCATGGCCTGAAAGTAACTGACGTTGCTTCTGCTGTTGCTGCTGCCGACCTGGTCATGATCCTGACCCCGGACGAGTTCCAGTCCGCGCTGTACAAGAACGAAATCGAGCCAAACATCAAGAAAGGCGCCACCCTGGCCTTCTCCCACGGCTTCGCGATTCACTACAACCAGGTTGTGCCTCGCGCTGACCTCGACGTGATCATGATCGCGCCGAAAGCGCCGGGCCACACCGTGCGCTCCGAGTTCGTCAAAGGCGGCGGTATCCCTGACCTGATCGCGATCTACCAGGACGCCTCGGGCAACGCCAAGAACGTTGCTCTGTCCTATGCTGCAGGCGTTGGCGGCGGTCGTACCGGCATCATCGAAACCACTTTCAAGGACGAGACTGAAACCGACCTGTTCGGCGAACAAGCCGTTCTGTGCGGCGGTACCGTTGAGCTGGTTAAAGCCGGTTTCGAAACCCTGGTTGAAGCTGGCTACGCGCCAGAAATGGCCTACTTCGAGTGCCTGCACGAACTGAAGCTGATCGTTGACCTCATGTACGAAGGCGGTATCGCCAACATGAACTACTCGATCTCCAACAACGCCGAATACGGCGAGTACGTGACTGGCCCGGAAGTGATCAACGCCGAGTCCCGTCAGGCTATGCGCAACGCCCTGAAACGTATTCAGGACGGCGAATACGCCAAAATGTTCATCACCGAAGGCGCAACCGGCTACCCTTCGATGACCGCCAAGCGTCGTAACAACGCCGCTCACGGTATCGAAATCATCGGCGAGCAACTGCGCTCCATGATGCCGTGGATCGGTGCCAACAAGATCGTCGACAAAGCCAAAAACTAAGTCGTACGTATCAAGGGGAAACGCGGCTTAGGCCGCGTTTTTTCGTTTGCGGGGCAGGTTCTGGTATAAAGCTGCATCGTTTGCGGGCGAACACTCGCCGCAAGTTTCTGTCGAAATTTTTCACACCGTTGCAAGGTAAAGTCCATGAGCGAACGTCCCGAAGAGCCAAACCAGGCCTCTGACGCCGAAAGCCTGCTACCGATCGATGAACATGTCGAAGAAGGGCACGATGCTGAAGGCCGTAAAGTGCGGCATCGTGGTATCTATCTTCTGCCTAATCTGTTCACCACTGCGAACCTGTTCGCAGGGTTCTATTCCATCATCAATTCCATGAGTGCCCAGAGCGCGTTAGCTGCCGGCGATGCTGCCGGGGCCAGCAAGTACTTTGGTTTTGCCGCGATTGCGATCTTCGTCGCCATGGTCCTTGATGGCCTGGATGGACGTGTTGCGCGTATGACCAATACCCAGAGTGCCTTCGGCGCCGAGTACGACTCGCTGTCGGACATGGTTGCCTTTGGCGTGGCGCCGGCGTTGCTGGCATTTGCCTGGGCGCTGGGTGACATGGGCAAGGTCGGCTGGATGGTTGCCTTCATCTATGTGGCGGGCGCGGCATTGCGTCTGGCGCGGTTCAACACCCAGGTGGGGACTGCCGACAAGCGCTACTTCATTGGCCTGGCAAGTCCGGCTGCGGCAGGTGTAGTGGCCGGTATTGTCTGGGCATTCAGCGATTACGGCATTCAGGGTTCCAGGATGTCGTTCCTGGTGGCCTTGATGGTCGCGGCGGCCGGCATGCTGATGGTCAGCAACATCAAGTACAACAGCTTCAAGGAGCTGGACCTCAAGGGGCGTGTGCCGTTTGTGGCTATCCTGGCAGTGGTGCTGGTGTTCGCCGTGGTCTTCAGTGATCCGCCGCGAATCCTGCTGCTGGCGTTCCTTGTGTATGCAGCGTCGGGCCCGGTGCAGTACTTGCTGCATCTTCGTCAGCGCAAAACGTTGCCTTAATGTAATTTCCCCCATACTCCGCAGTCTATTGGTGCATCTGTTCTCCAAAAGCTGCGGAGTTGCCATGTTAATCAAGTTTCCCAAAGCGTCTGATTGCCAAGAATCCGACGTCACGCCTGAATCCCTCTATTTCTCTCGCCGCAGCTTGCTCGGTGGTGCGCTTGCTGGCATAGCTGCCAGCAGTTTGCCGCGTTGGGCCAGTGCGGATGACGCTGCGCGTTACGCGGATGTCGAACCGGGCAAGGCGCCTGGATGGTTTGCCGAAAAACTGCCGGGCACAAAATGGCAGGCGGTTACCGTGAAGGATGAGGCGATCACTCCGTTCAAGGACGCGACTCACTACAACAACTTCTATGAGTTCGGTACGGACAAGGGCGACCCTGCGGCCAATGCCGGTTCTCTGAAGACCGAACCGTGGAGTGTGGTGATTGATGGTGAGGTCGCCAAGCCTGGGCGCTATGCGCTTGAAGACTTCATGAAGCCCTATCAGTTGGAAGAGCGAATCTATCGTCTGCGCTGCGTAGAGGCGTGGTCGATGGTCATTCCATGGATAGGTTTCCCTATTTCGGAATTGCTCAAGCACGTCGAGCCAACCTCCAATGCCAAGTACATTCGTTTTGAAACCCTGCAGGATCCCAAGAGCATGCTGGGGCAGCGGTCCAGCTTCGCCTTGATTGATTGGCCTTATGTCGAAGGGCTGCGACTGGATGAGGCGATGAATCCCCTGGCGATCCTGGCGGTAGGCATGTATGGGCGGGAGCTGCCCAACCAGAATGGCGCGCCGTTGCGGTTGGTGGTGCCTTGGAAGTATGGGTTCAAGAGTGTCAAGTCGATCGTGCGCATCAGCCTGGTCAGCGAGCAGCCGAAAACCACCTGGCAAAGCATTGCCGCGAGTGAGTATGGGTTTTATGCGAACGTGAACCCTACCGTCGACCACCCACGCTGGACCCAGGCGCGGGAGCGGCGCTTGCCCAGTGGGCTGTTCAGTCCCAATGTGCGCGAGACGCAAATGTTCAACGGCTACTCTGATGAGGTCGCCTCTCTTTATACGGGCCTCGATCTGCGGAAGAACTATTGATGCGCTACCCGATCTGGCGCATCGGCGTCTTTATAGCCGCGGCGGTGTGGCCGCTGTTCTGGTTGTACGAGGCCTGGAGCTTTGCACTCGGGCCTGACCCGGGGAAAGTGCTGATGGATCGGCTTGGGCTTGGGACCTTGATTCTGCTGTTGATCACTCTGGGCATGACGCCGCTGCAGAAGCTCAGTGGTTGGGCTGGGTGGATTGCTGTGCGGCGGCAACTGGGGTTGTGGTGCTTTGCATATGTGGCATTGCATCTTGCGGCGTACTGCGTGTTTATCCTTGGGTTGGACTGGTCCCAACTGGGTGTAGAGTTGCGTAAGCGGCCCTACATTATAGTGGGGACCCTGGGGTTCCTTTCTCTATTGGTGCTGGCGGTAACCTCCAACCGCTACAGTCAGCGACGCCTTGGTGCGCGCTGGAAGAAACTGCATCGCATGGTTTACGTGATTCTCGGGCTTGGTTTGCTGCATATGTTGTGGATCGTGCGGGCTGATCTGAAGGAGTGGGCTATCTATGCATCTATCGGGGCGCTGCTTCTGGTCCTGCGTGTACCGCCTGTGATGCGCCGAATTCCCCGTCTTATTGCTAAAAAACCATCTTCTGCAACAAAAGCGTAATTAACCCTTGACGGCAGATTCTGGAAGTCTATAATTTGCCCCACTTCCGGCGCAGTCGAAACGGAAAACTCCTTGGTAAACAAAGAGTTATGTAGGTTTCGACAGCGAGCTGCTTCAGATCATCGAAGCCCAGAAGGAGTTAGTAAGGTCGTGTTGTTTAGCCCTATTAACGGTTCGATCTTCTCGGTCGAAAGCGGAGAAAAAGAGGTGTTGACAGCAGCGTGTAACGCTGTAGAATTCGCCCCCCGCTAACGAGAGATCGGAAGCGCAAGTGGT
>NZ_NIXO01000010.1 GCF_002204795.1 Pseudomonas sp. K2I15 | reverse complement strand
CCCGCTGGGCTGCGAAGCGGCCCCGAAAAAGCCAGGGCCGCTCCGCGCCCCAGCGGGAGCAAGCTCCCTCGCCACGACAAGCCTGCTCTCCACCCGAGGTGCCTCATGGCCTTCCTGAATATGTTGCGCAAACGCCTGTTCGGCCTGATTTTGGTCGTGGTCGGCGTTTCGCTGATTACCTTTTGCATCTCCCACCTGATCCCGGGTGACCCGGCGCGCCTGATTGCCGGCGACCGGGCCAGCGACGCCATCGTCGAGAACATCCGTCATCAACTGGGCCTCGACCTGCCGCTGTACCAGCAATACGGCCGCTACATGAGCGACCTGCTGCACGGCGACCTCGGCACATCGATCCGCACCAGCCGCCCGGTACTTGAAGACCTCAAAGCCTTTTTCCCGGCAACCCTGGAACTGGCGGTTGCCGCCCTGCTGCTCTCGGTGCTGGTAGGCGTGCCGCTTGGCGTACTGTCAGCGGTGTATCACAACCGCGCCATCGACCAGGTCGCCCGAACGCTGGCGGTCACCGGCATCTCAACCCCGGCCTTCTGGCTCGGCCTGGGCTTGATCGTGTTGTTCTACGGCCAACTCGGCTGGCTGCCCGGCAGCGGTCGGCTGGATGAAGGCCTGGAACCTGCGCGCACCATCACCGGGTTCTACCTGATCGACTCGCTGCTGGCCGGCGATATCCCGCTGTTCCTGAATGCCCTGGAACACCTGATCCTGCCCGCCGTCACCCTGGGTTTCGTCAACCTTGGCGTGGTTGCCCGGCAGATCCGCTCGGCGATGCTCGACCAGTTGGGCGAAGACTACATCCGCACCGCCCGCGCCTACGGGCTGTCACGTTGGGCGGTGATTTTGCGCCACGCCCTGCCCAACGCGCTGATCCCGTCGATCACTGTGCTCGGCCTGACCCTCGGTGACCTGCTGTACGGCGCCGTACTCACCGAAACCGTGTTCGCCTGGCCGGGCATGGGTGCCTACGTGGTGAAGTCGATCCAGTCCCTGGACTTCCCGGCAGTGATGGGCTTCGCGATCCTCGTGTCGTTTATTTATGTACTGCTCAACATGCTGATCGACCTGCTCTACCGCGTGGTCGACCCGCGCATCGGCGAGGTAAATTGAGATGACCGCTCCCCTGACCATGCCCGTGCCGGTACCCCTGGATCAGCGCCCCACCTGGCGCGCGCGCCTGGAATACCTGGGCTATCAAATACGCCGCAGCCCGCTGACCATCGCCGGCTTGACCATCACCCTGATCGTGCTGATCTGCATGGCGTTCGCCCCATGGTTGGCCAGCCATGATCCCAACGCGTTGAACCTGGCCCAACGCCTCGCCGAACCTTCCGCCGAACACTGGTTCGGCACCGATGAAGTCGGTCGAGACCTGTTCAGCCGGGTGTTGTACGGCAGCCGCCAGTCGGTGGGCGTCGGCTTGTTCGTGGCGTTTTCCTCGTGCCTGGTGGGTGGCCTGCTGGGCTGCCTGTCGGGGATTATCGGCGGGCGTTTCGACGGCCTGATCATGCGCCTGATGGACATCATGTTGTCGGTCCCGTCCCTGGTGCTGATCATGGCCCTGGCCGCCGCCCTGGGCCCAAGCCTGTTCAACGCGATGCTGGCGATTACCGTGGTGCGCATTCCGTTCTACGTGCGCCTGGCTCGCGGGCAAGCGTTGAGCATTCGGCAGATGGGCTACGTCAAGGCGTCCCAGACCTTCGGCGCCGGGCGCTGGCATATCGTGTCCTGGCACGTGGGCCGCAACGCCATGCCGCCGTTGCTGGTGCAATTGAGCCTGGACATCGGCAGCGCAATCCTGATGGCCTCGGCCCTGGGTTTCATCGGCCTGGGTGCACAACAGCCGACCGCCGAATGGGGCGCGATGGTCGCCACCGGGCGTAATTTTATTCTCGACAACTGGTGGTACTCGACCTTTCCGGGGCTGGCGATTCTGGTCACCGCGACCGGCTTCAACCTGCTGGGTGACGGTGTACGTGACCTGCTCGATCCACGGCAACAGGGGAAATGACCATGTCCAGCGCGGCAGTACTAGCGATCGACAACCTGAGCCTGGAATTCCCGGCTTACCGCAACAATGTGCAGGCGCTCAACGGCGTGTCCTTGCACGTCAACCCCGGCGAAATCGTCGGCGTGGTGGGTGAATCGGGCTCAGGCAAATCCGTGACCGCCATGCTCAGCCTGCGCCTGCTGCCGGAGCGCAGTTACCGGATCACCGCCGGCAGCTTGCAGATGCTCGGCCGCGACATGCTTGGTGCCAGCGAAAAGGAGCTGTTGCAGATTCGCGGGCGCGACGCGGCGATGATCTTCCAGGAACCCATGACCGCGCTGAACCCGACCCGGCGCATCGGCCGGCAAATGCTCGACGTGATCATCCACCACCAGCGCCTGAGCAAGGCTGCCGCCCGCGCCAAGGCCATCGCCCTGCTGCGGGACATGCACATCGCCGACCCCGAACAGGTGCTCGACAGCTACCCCTTCGAACTCTCCGGCGGCATGCGCCAGCGGGTGATGATCGCCCTGGCGTTTTCCTGCGACCCGCAGTTGCTGATCGCCGACGAACCCACCACCGCCCTCGACGTGACCGTGCAACGCCAGGTGCTGTTGCTGCTGCGGGAAAAGGCCCGGCAGCGCGGCACCGCGATTTTGCTGATCACCCACGACATGGCTGTGGTTTCGCAGTTCTGCGACCGGGTCTACGTGATGTACACCGGCGCCGTGGTGGAAGAAGGCCCGACCGCCCAAGTGATGAGCGACCCGCGCCACCCCTACACCCAAGGCCTGCTCAGCGGCCTGCCGGAACAAGTGAAACCCGGCGACGACCTGCTGACCATCCCCGGCCAGGTGCCCAACCTGGCCGCCCTGCCCTCAGGCTGCACCTTTCGTGAACGCTGCCCGCAGGCCATGAGCCAATGCATCGAGCGTCCGCGCCTGGATCTGATCAACCCTGCCGGCACCCGCAAAAGCGCGTGCTGGCTGACTGCCGGGGAGTCGGTGTAATGACAGTGTCCCAAGATTCACTGCTGGCGCTGCGGGATGTACGGGTCAAGTTCCCGGTAAAAACCGACTGGCTCGGCCGCCCGCGCGGTTACGCCCACGCCCTCAATGGCATCGACTTGCAGGTTCGCCGTGGCGAAACCCTGGGGATTGTCGGCGAATCGGGCTGCGGCAAAAGCACCCTCGCCCAACTGCTGATGGGGCTGGTAAAACCCAGCGACGGCGAAGTGGACTGGGTGTACGAAAGCGCCCGGGAACGTCATCGCCATGTGCAGATCGTGTTCCAGGACCCGCAATCGTCCCTCGACCCGCGCCTGCCCATCTGGAAAATCATCACCGAACCGCTGTTTGCTCTTGGCGATAAGGGCGAAATGCGCACCATCGCCGCCAAGGTCGCCGCGCAAGTGGGCATCCGCGCCGAATACCTCGACCGCTACCCGCACCAGTTCTCCGGCGGCCAGCGCCAACGCATCGCCATCGCCCGTGCACTGGCGTCCAACCCGAGCATCCTGGTGCTGGACGAACCGACCTCGGCACTCGACATCTCGGTACAGGCGCAAATCCTCAACCTGCTGGCGGAGCTGCAGAACCGGCTGGGCCTGACCTACATCCTGATCTCCCACAACGTCTCGGTGGTGCGGCACATGGCCGACCGGGTGGCGGTGATGTACCTGGGGCAGATCGTCGAACTGGGGTGCGCCGAGCAAGTGCTGGAGCAGCCGAAGCATCCGTATACCCAGCTGTTGCTGGAGGCGGTGCCCAAGCTTGGGGTGGCGCTGGATGATGCGTACGTCAGTGCGCCAACGGAGCTGCCGGGGAACCGGGTGTTGCCGGATGGGTGTTTCTTTCTCGACCGGTGCCCAAGGCGAACGAAAGGATGTGAGCGGCCGCAGCGGTTGACGGGGGGGATGAGTCAGCAGGTGCGGTGTCATTTGGAGCATCCGTGAGGCCCGTTTAACAAAATTTTCATGTAGCCGAGGCTATAATCCGCCACCTCGTTGGGGAGTAGCCTGCTTCGGATTCTCGAAGCGTTCGTATCAACATTCTCGGCAACATGCCGTGGTGCGAACACCATGTTGGTTGGTGAGACCAGCGACACATCCATGCCTAAAGTCGGGCGTGTGGTTGTGTCGTTGACTCATATAGCCCGACTGGAAGCCTTACCGTGAACCCCATTTCCCTCATCCTTCTCGCCCTTGCCATGTCCACGGACGCCTTTGCGGCGGCCATCGGCAAAGGTTCCAGCCTGCACAAACCGCGTTTGACCGAAGCCCTGCGGGCCGGCCTGATCTTTGGTGTGATTGAAGCCATCACGCCGATTATCGGCTGGGCCATCGGCCAGGCGGCCACCCGCTGGGTGCAAAACTGGGACCACTGGATCGCCTTCACCCTGCTGGTCGGCCTGGGCCTGCACATGATCTACAACGGTTTGAAAGCCGATGACCCAGAGGAAGAAAAACCAAGCCAGCACTCGTTCATGATCCTTGCCGTGACCGCCTTTGCCACCAGCATTGATGCCCTGGCGGTCGGCGTGGGCCTGGCGTTTGTTGACGTGAATATCCTGGTGGCGGCTGCAGCCATCGGCGTGGCGACGATGACCATGGTCACCCTCGGCATGATGCTCGGCCGGGTGCTGGGGGCGGTGGTGGGCAAGCGCGCCGAGATGGTCGGCGGCGTGGTGTTGATGCTGGTGGGTGCGACGATTTTGTATGAGCACCTGTCGGTGTAGAAACTAGCGAAGATCAAACTGTGGGAGCTGGCTTGCTCGCGAAGGCGGTGTGTCAGTCGCTGGATCGGTTGGCTGAATCACCGTTTTCGCGAGCAAGCCCGCTCCCACAGGGGATCTGCGGCGATCAGGCCGCGTGCTGTTCTTTCTTCAGGCTGTCGATGTCGATCACAAACCGATACTTCACATCGCCCTTGAGCATGCGCTCGTAGGCTTCATTGATGTTCTGGATGTCGATCATCTCGATGTCCGAGACAATCCCGTGCTTGGCGCAGAAATCCAGCATGTCCTGGGTTTCCTGGATGCCACCGATCAACGACCCGGCCAGGCTGCGGCGCTTGAAGATCAGGTTGAACACGGTCGGTGACGGGTGCGGGCTGTCCGGGGCGCCGACCAGGGTCATGGTGCCGTCGCGCTTGAGCAGGTTGAGGAACGCATCCAGGTTATGGGACGCGGCCACGGTGTTGAGGATGAAGTCCAGGGAGTTGGCGACCTTGGCCATTTCATCCTGGTTCTTCGACACCACGACTTCATCGGCGCCCAGGCGCAGGCCGTCTTCGCGTTTGTTCGGCGAGGTGGTGAACAGCACCACGTAGGCGCCCATGGCGTGGGCGATTTTCACCGCCATATGCCCCAGGCCACCCAAACCGACGACACCGACGCGCTTGCCCGGCCCGACTTTCCAGTGGTGCAGCGGTGAGTAGGTGGTAATCCCGGCACACAGCAGCGGAGCGACTGCCGCCAGGTTGCTCTCGTCGTGGGAGATGCGCAGGACGAACTTCTCCTTGACCACGATATTGTCCGAGTAGCCGCCGAAGGTATTTTCGCCGCCAAATACGGGGCCGTTGTAGGTGCCGGTGAAACCGTTCTCGCAGTACTGCTCCTCGCCTTCGGCGCAGGACGCGCACGTCTGGCAGCTGTCAACCATGCAGCCGACACCGGCCAGGTCGCCCACCTTGAATTTGCTGACATTGGCGCCCACTGCGGTCACTCGGCCCACGATTTCATGGCCTGGCACCGACGGGTACAGGGTGTTGTGCCACTCGTTGCGCACGGTGTGCAGGTCCGAGTGGCAGACGCCGCAGTAAAGGATGTCCATCTGCACGTCATCGGCCCCGGGGGCGCGACGTTCAAATGTGAAGGGCTTGAGTGAATCCTTGGGATCCCGGGCGGCGTAGCTGTAAGTCTTGGCCATTTCGTTCACCTGTTTGTTCAGACGTTGAAGACAGTTGACCCGCATAGACGCTGAACCGTTCAACCGAGCACGTCCATACAATCCGCTCGACGGCGAGGCCCCTAAGCTGGCGACTTTCGATCACGTTAAAAAGTGCTGGAGAGTGGCCATGTGCAACAAAGTGAAGACGATATCCCTGGCATTGACGCTGTTGGCCGCACAGATGATGGGCAGCGCGTTTGCGGCAACACCGAATGTGGCCGTGGCGCCGCAATACGACACCAGCCACGTCTACGTCGCCCCGGCTGACGTGGACCGCTTTGCCCAGAGCTTTCTCGCCACCTTCGGTGGCAAAAGCACGGCCCAGGTGGTGGTGAATGTGCTGCCGGTGCCCAGCAGCACCACCTCACAATTACTGCAGACGCCGGCGGGTACGGTGTCGTTGTTCGGCTTCACCACACCCGTCCCGCATCCATTCGGTCAAGAGCGTAACGGCTACCTGGTCAAGGACATGGACCTTGCACTCAAGGCTGCCCGGGAAAACGGCGCGGCAGTGATCGTCAGTGACTTTCCCGACCCCATCGGCCGTGATGCCGTGATTCAGTGGCCGGGGGGCGTGAACATGCAGCTGTATTGGCACACCAAGACGCCGGATTATGCGGCGTTCCAAACGGTTCCGGAGAACCGGGTGTATGTCTCGGGTGATCGGGCCGACACCTTCATCAAGGCGTTCCTCGGTTTTTCCCATGGCAAGGTCCTGGCGGATGACAAGCACGCGCCTGCCGTCGATATCGGGCAAGCCAGTGGCAGCTACCGTCGCGTGGAGATCGAGTCACCGTTCGGGCGCATGGCCGTTTTGGTCACCAACGGCCAACTGCCCTACCCCTTCGGCCATGAAACCACCGGTTATCAGGTGACCGACCTGGCCGCCACACTGGCCAAGGCGACCGGCTCCGGCGCCACGGTGTTGGTGGCGGCCCATGACAGCAAGGCCCGTCGCAGCGCCATGGTCGAATTTCCGGGCGGCTACGTCGCCGAAATCCACCAACCTCTTGCCCTGAAGTGAGCACATGCCGATGACTCGACGCACCGGGGCAAGCCTGCCAGGCTGGGGCCTGGCCGTGTTGTGGCCGCTGCTTGCGAGTAGCGCCCACGCTGACGATCAACCGACACGGCCGGCGATCAAGGCCAACCGCTGGCAGGAAGACTGGTCCGTGCTCAAGGACCCGACGCTGCGCACCCAACCCCTGGACAGCTTGAAGTACATCCCGCTGTCCAGCGCCAACCCGTTCACTTACCTGTCCCTGGGCGCGACCTTGCGCGAGCGCTTCGAGATGAACGACGCCAGCGGTTTCGGCGTGAAGAACGTGGCCCGTGACCGGTACCTGATCCAGCGTTTCCAGGTGCATGCCGACCTGCACCTGAACGAAAACTGGCGGGTATTCACCCAGCTGGAAGATGCGCGGGCCTATGACAAGACCTCGATCGGCGGCGCCGACCAGGACCGTGTCGACCTGCGCCTGGCCTTTGCCGAATACATCAACACCTTCAGTGCCGGCACGTTCAAGGGCCGCATCGGCCGGCAGGACTTTGCCTTCGACTTGCAGCGCTTTATTTCGTCACGGGACGGACCGAATGTGCGCCAGTCCTTTGATGCACTGTGGGCCGACTGGGAAACCAGCGACTGGCGTTTTATCGGGATCGCCAGCCACCCGGTGCAGTACCAGGACGAGCGGCACTTCGACGATAAGTCCAACGCCGACGCTCAGTTTCACATGCTGCGGGTCGAGCGGCTGGTAGGCGGCAAGAATGAGCTGTCGGCCTATTACGGGGTTTATGAACGCAGCGATGCCCACTACCTGGACGGCGACGGCGATGAGAAACGCCAGCTATTCGACGCGCGGTTGGGCGGCGCGGCCCTGGGCTTCGACTGGGACATTGAAGCCATGCTGCAAGGTGGCTCGGTGGGGCACAAGGATATTCGTGCCTGGGGCGGCGGCAGCCGCGTGGGTTATACCTTCGACAGCGTGGCCTGGGCGCCGCGCGTCGGGTTGCAGATGGATATTGCCTCGGGCGACCGCCACCCTGGTGACGGCACGGTGGGCACGTTCAACCCGCTGTTCCCCAATGGCTACTACTTTTCCCTGGCGGGTTATACGGGCTACAGCAACCTGATTCACGTCAAGCCGTCGATCACCGTCAAGCCCATCGCCAAGCTGAGCGTTCAGACCGCCGTCGGCCTGCTCTGGCGGCAAACCACCGCAGACGCGGTCTACACTCAGCCAAACCTGCCGGTTGCCGGAACCGCAGGCCAGGGTGGGCGCTGGACCGGCGCCTATACCCAACTGCGAACCGACTATGGGTTTACCCCCAACCTCACCGGTGCCGTCGAAGCCGTGCACTACGCGATCGGCCAGACGCTGCGGGATGCGGGCGGACATGACAGTAATTACCTGGGGGTCGAACTCAAGTTCAGTTGGTAAACCCAACGAAGCACACCCGTACAAGCCCGGCCGGGGCTTTTCGACAATAGTCAGCCTTTGCCTTTGATACCCACCCATGCACGCCGATCAGGCTCGCACTCAAGGAGTTTCCATGAGCACATTCCTCACCAAAGACGGTACCGAAATCTACTTCAAGGACTGGGGCAGCGGTAAGCCCGTGCTGTTCAGCCACGGCTGGCCGCTGGACGCCGACATGTGGGAATACCAGATGGAATACCTGAGCAGCCGCGGCTACCGCACCATCGCGTTTGACCGCCGTGGTTTTGGCCGCTCGGACCAACCCTGGACCGGTAACGACTACGACACCTTCGCCGACGATATCGCCGAACTGATCAACCACCTGGACCTGCAAGACGTGACCCTGGTGGGCTTTTCCATGGGCGGTGGCGACGTCGCCCGCTACATCGCGCGCCATGGCAACGCGCGCGTGGCCGGCCTGGTGTTGCTGGGGGCAGTGACGCCGCTTTTCGGCCAGAAAGCCGATTACCCGCAGGGCGTTCCCACCGAGGTGTTCGACGGCATCAAGGCCGGCCTGCTGAAGGACCGCGCACAGTTCATTTCCGACTTCAACACGCCGTTCTTCGGCATCAACAAGGGCCAGAAAGTCTCCGACGGCGTACTGACCCAGACCTTGCAGATCGCCATGCTCGCCTCGCTCAAGTCCACCGTGGATTGCGTCACCGCATTCTCGCAAACCGACTTCCGCCCGGACATGGCCACGATCGACGTGCCGACCCTGGTCATCCACGGTGATGGCGACCAGATCGTGCCGTTCGAAACCACCGGCAAGGTGGCCGCCGAGATGATCAACGGCGCCGAACTGAAGGTGTACAAGGATGCGCCACACGGCTTCGCTGTCACTCACGCCGAAGCCTTGAACGAAGACCTGCTGGCGTTCCTGAAGCGCTGAACCGATTGCATCACCCTGCGACACCTCCTTTTGGCCGGGCTTGCGCCCGGCCTTTTTTATTCAGGCAAAACGCAGGGCCCCGCCCCACCGCTGGTTGAGCGCCAATCGTCCGGGCCCGGCAATCAGAATGCTCGTGAAAATGATCAACAGCAGCCAGCCAAACTGCCCTTCGAGCAGTGTCCACTCCGGATGCACCACCAGCATGGCGATCAGCAGCACGCTCAGGATCGGCAAGCAGGCCAGGCGCACCAGCACCCCGGCAATGATCAACAGCGGGCACAATACTTCGGCGAATATCGCCAGCAACAGTGTCACGTTCGCCCCCAGGTGAAAGGGATCCTCGATCACCTTCAACTGTTCGCCATAGTCCAGCAGCTTGGGCAGGCCATGGACCCACAGCAGGAACAATCCCCCGCTGCCCCGCAGAAACAGCAGCCCGAAATCCCGTGCCCATTCGTCCCGTTGTAATGCGTTCATAAGCGACCTGTCTCCGTGACGTTCACCGGCGTCAACACGCCGGAACCAAGGCCGATTGTGCAGGGGCAGGCCCCGAGGGAATTGCACGGGCGTGCTCTGTGTGTTTACTCGTTGTTGCTGGAACTGGGCATGATGATGCTGAACCGTCCCCCCCTGAAGGTGGTCCCACCCATACGCTCATTGCGACAGGTACGCTCAAATGAATCTGCCCCACGAAATGACCCTGATCGAAATCACCACCCCCGGCGGCCCCGAGGTCCTGAAACCTCGCCAGGAGCCGATGCCTGCCGCCGGCCCCGGCGAAGTGCTGATCCGCGTGCACGCCGCCGGCGTCAACCGCCCGGACGCCCTGCAACGCGCCGGCAAGTACCCGATGAAACCCGGCATGAGCCCGTTCCCCGGGCTGGAAGTGGCCGGTGTGGTGGTCGCGCTGGGCGAAGGTGTCAGCGAATACGCGCTGGGCGACAAGGTGTGCGCCCTGACCAATGGCGGCGGTTATGCGCAGTACTGCGTGGCACCGGCCAGCCAGGCCTTGCCGGTTCCCGAAGGCATGGAGTGGGTTCAGGCGGCGGCGATTCCGGAAACCTTCTTTACCGTATGGGCCAATCTGTTTGGCATCGGCGGCGCGCATAAAGACCAGCGCGTGCTGATTCACGGCGGCACCAGCGGCATCGGCACCACCGCGCTGATGCTCTGCCGCGAGTTTGGTATCGAAGCGTTTGCCACCGCCGGCAGCGCAGAAAAATGCGCCGCCATCCGCGAACTGGGGGCCGAACCGATCAACTACCGTGATCAGGATTTCGCTCAGGTCATCGCTGAAAAAACCGCTGGCAAGGGTGTCAACGTGATCCTCGACATCATGGGTGGCTCCTACCTGAACAACAACATCAGCGCCCTGGCCATGGAAGGCCGGTTGGTGATGCTCGGTTTCCTGGGCGGTGCACATGCCAAGGACATCGACCTGCTGGCGATCCTTGGCAAACGCGCGATCGTCACCGGCTCGTTGCTGCGCTCGCGCACCCGGGAAGAAAAAGCCGCGATTGCCCAGCAACTGCGCGAGCACGTGTGGCCGGTGTTGTCGGCCGGGCGTTGCCTGCCGATGATCGACAAGGTGTATGCCTACACCGACGCCGCGCAGGCCCATGCACGGATGGAGGGTGGCGAGCATATCGGCAAGATAGTGTTGCGGATGGACTGAGAAAAACCAGCCCGTATCAGGCCTGACTTTTCAGGAGGACCTGATACGTTTGCGCCTCGGCCAACAACCAGTCGGAAAACGCCCGCTGCTTGTTCGCCGAACGCTCCCGTGGCGGCCACACCAGCCAATACGGATAAGGGTACGGCGCACTGATCTCGCTCAGTTGCACCAACTCGCCCCGCACGATGGCGTCATGCACCAGGCTGCGCCGATCCAGCGCGATGCCCTGGCCCAACCGCACCGCCTCCAGCACCAGGTTCGAATCGTTACTGCAAAGGCCCTGACGCTCAACAGCCATTTCGACACCGGCCGCCTGGCACCAGGGCAACCAGGATTCAGTGCTATGGATAATCCGGCTCTCGATGATCTGCCTTGGCGTACTCGGCAGTCGCCCGCCATTGAAGTGCGGGGCCGCGACCACCACCAGCTCGTCATGAAACAGTAACGTCTGCTCCACGCCATCCCAGTCGCCCTTGCCCATGCGAATGCCAATGTCTACCGATTCCTGATGCAGGTTGGAAACCGTCAGGCTTGCTTGCAAACGGATATTGATGTCGGGGTAAAGCTGCTGAAACGCCGGCAGCCTCGGGATCAACCAGGCACGGGCAAACGAGGGAATGACAGCGACCACCAGCTCACCCATTTTCGGCTGGGCCTGGATCGTGCGGGTGGCGTGCTCGATATCCGCCAGCGCCTGGCGAATTTGCAACGCATACAGGCGGCCATCCTCGCTGACACGCAGCCCGCGACCTTCACGCACAAACAGCGTGAGGCCGACCATCTCCTCCAGCGCCTTGATCTGCTGGCTGATGGCTGAATGGGTGACGTGCAATTCCTTGGCCGCCAGGGTCACGCTCCCCAGCCTGGCGGTGGCTTCAAAACTGCGCAGTGCGGTCAAGGGCGGGAAAGCATTCATGTAAGCCTGGCTAACCTTTCATGGTAAATAAGATCGATATTACGGAAGAAAGTCGCCCTGTAAAGTCATCTGAATTTAACACTGCGGTAAATGGAGGCTTCATGAAACTGGTCGGTATGCTGGACTCGCCCTACGTGCGCCGCGTAGCCATTTCCCTTGAGCTGTACGGTGTCGCGTTTGAACATCAGGCATTGTCGGTGTTCAGCACGTTCGATGAGTTTTCCAGGATCAACCCGGTGGTCAAGGCGCCGACGCTGGTGCTGGATGACGGGACGATGCTGATGGATTCAGGGCTGATCCTCGATTACCTGGAAGCCCTGGCGCCGGTCGGCAACAAGCTGTTGCCCCAGCAAGCAGCGGCGCTTGCCAGGGATTTACAAGTGATCGGCCTGGCGCTGGCCGCGTGCGAAAAAACCGTGCAGATCGTCTACGAACATCACCTGCGGCCCGCCGAAAAGCTTCACCAGCCCTGGATCGACCGCGTGACCGGGCAACTGCTGGCGGCTTATGCGTTATTGGAGACGTTGGTGGCTGGGCGTGACAGCGAGGCGCCGCTGAACCAGGCGAGCGTGACGGTGGCGGTCGCTTGGTCCTTCAGCCAGCTCAAATTGCGGGATGTGGTCAAGGCGGACGCGTTCCCCCACTTGCAGCGCCACACGGCACTCGCGGAGCAGCATCCGGCGTTCCGCAAGTACCCGACCGAGTAGCCAGCGATTACCCGGCGTACACCGGGTAATCGGTGAAGCCCACTTCGGTGCCGCCATACAGGCCGGCAGCGTTCAACGGGTTCAGCGGCCAGCCGTTGAGGATGCGCTGGGGCAAATCAGGGTTGGCAATGTAGGGCCGACCAAATGCAATCAGGTCTGCCAGCCCAGCCTCTACCAGCCTCGCACCGCGCTCTGCGGTGTAGCGGCCGGCGTAGATGATGCGACCGGTGAAGGTATCGCGCACTGCCTGGCGGAACGACTCGGGCAACTCGGGGGCGTTGTCCCAGTCAGCCTCGGCGATGGACACGTAGGCGATGCCGGCAGCCTCAAGCACCTTGATCGCCTCGATGTAGGTGTGATGCGGGTCTTCCTCGACAAGGCCGATGTAAACCCGGTCTTGATCTGTGCCGCTGAACAACGGCGCAAAGCGCACACCGAGGCGTTCCGGGCCGACCACGTCGACCACCGCCTCGACGATTTCCCGCAGGAAGCGCAGGCGATTGTGCAGCGAACCACCGTACTCATCGTCACGCTGGTTGGAATGCGCCGAGATGAATTGGTTGACCAGGTAGCCGTTGGCCGAATGAATTTCCACGCCATCAAACCCGGCAGCCAGTGCATTTTTTGCAGCCTGGGCATAAAGCCCGACCAGCGCCTTGACCTCGGCGGTCGCCAAGGCGCGGGGCTCCGGCGGCTGTACCAGCTCACCGGTACCCGTCCCGGTTTCAATGAACGCCTTGACTTGCTGCGGCTGGATCGCCGAAGGCGCGACGGGGGCTGCGCCGTCGGGTTGCAGGTCGGGATGGGACACGCGTCCCACGTGCCAAAGCTGGGCGAAAATCACGCCGCCTTCAGCATGCACGGCATCAGTCACCGTGCGCCAGCCGTCGATCTGCGCCGGGGTGTAGATGCCCGGCGTCCAGGCATAACCCTGGCCACGGGGCTCGATCTGCGTGCCCTCGCTGACCATGAAGCCGGCGGTGGCGCGCTGGCGGTAATAGACGGCCATCAGGTCTGTGGCGATGTCGCCGGGCTGGGCGCTTCGCTGGCGCGTGAGTGGCGGCAGCACGATGCGGTTTTTCAGGGTGTGGTGCCCCAGTTTGATCGGGGTACCTAAAGCGCTGTTACTCATGACGGGTATTCCAGAGTTGAATTTCGGGCGAACAGAAGCTGCCGGCTCCCGGTTAAGGGAGCCGCCAACAACATGCTTGTGGGGGATTTAGCGGGTTAGGCGGTGAGCTTCAACAGCGCTTTGGCAACGTCGCTTGAACTGGCAGGATTCTGCCCGGTAACCAGCAGGCCATCTTCAATCACAAAGGACTGCCAATCAGCACCCTTTTCATACTTGCCGCCCAGTGCCTTGAAATCATCTTCGATCAGGAACGGCACCACGTCGGTCAGGCCAACCGCCGCTTCTTCGGAGTTGGAGAAGCCGGTGACGCGTCGGCCCTTGACCAGCGGCTCACCGTTGACGGCCTTGACGTGACGCAAGGCGCCCGGAGCGTGGCAAACAAAGCCGATGGGCTTGCCGGCACGTTCGAAGGCTTCGATCAACGCGATGGAGGTTTTCGACTCTGCCAGGTCCCACAGCGGGCCGTGGCCGCCTGGGTAGAAGACGGTGTCGAAGCCGTCGGCGTTGACCGAGTCCAGCTTCAGCGTGGTGGCCAGGGCCTGCTGGGCCGCCGGGTCAGTGGCGAAGCGGCGGGTTTGTTCGGTTTGCGAGTCCGGCAGGTCACTGACCGGGTCCAGCGGTGGCTGCCCACCGGTCGGCGAGGCCAGGGTCACGTCGGCCCCGGCGTCCTTGAACGCGTAGTACGGTGCAGCAAATTCTTCGAGCCAGAACCCGGTCTTGCGGCCGGTGTCGCCAAGCTGGTCGTGAGAAGTCAAAACCATCAATACTTTCATGTGCCAGTGCCTCGGGGTGATGTGGGTTGGAATGGATTGAAGCTTAGGAGCCGGGCCAAAACCGCACAATGTCATGTCCGCAAGGATTCCGGACATTGCGCCAAGCCGGTTGCCGTTTACCCGGCACACGCCGACAATCAACGCTCCGCGCCCCTTGGAGAGTAGAGATGCACAGCATTGCGCTGATGGTTTACCCGAACTTTCAATCCTTAAGCCTTAGCCTGGGCTCGGTGTTCGAGTGCGCGAATCTGCTGCGTGGCGAGCAGGCGTATGAGTTTCACCTGGTGTCGGAAAGTGGCGGCCCGATCATGACGTCCCAGGGTTTCTCGGTGAACAGCACGCCGATCCGGCCTGAGGGCTATGACACATTGATCGTCAGCGGCTACCTGGAGTTCCAACTGCCTGATGCCAACCTGTTGAAGCTGGTCCAGGCGGCCTCCAAGCAGTCGCGGCGGATTGCTTCGCTGTGCATGGGGATCTTCGTGCTGGCCGAGGCCGGGTTACTTGAGGGCAAGCGCGCAACCACCCACTGGTTGCACGCACCGGCCTTTCGCAAGCGCTATCCGCAGATTCGCCTGGAGGAAGACAAACTGTTTGTCGTCGACGGCCAGATCTGGACCGGCGCCGGCATGAGCGCCGGGGTGGACCTGGCATTGGCCATGGTGGAGAACGACCTGGGCAGTGACCTCGCCCGCCGCATCGCGCGCAAGCTGGTGATTGCCCAACGGCGTGGCAGCGAGCAGTCGCAACTGTCGGCGTTGCTGGAGCTGGACCCAAAATCTGACCGCGTGCAGTTGGCCCTGGCCTATGCCCGCGAGAACCTGACCCACGACCTTTCCGTCGAGGCATTGGCAGACGTGGCGCGGCTCAGCCCACGCCAGTTCAGCCGGGTGTTTCGCGAGGAGACCGGGCAAACCCCGGCCAAAGCCATCGAGTCCCTGCGGGTGGAAGCCGCCCGGGCGATGATGGAGACCAGCCGGCATCCGGTGGAAGTGGTCGCCCGCGAGACCGGGTTCGGTGATCGCGAGCGGATGCGCCAGGCGTTTCTGCGTGCGTTCGGGCAGCCGCCACAGGCGATGCAGGCGGCGCTGTTCAGTGCAGGGGCTGGCGCAGCGTTCAGCTGATGCCTTAGTGCAGCGCTACTCGTGTCACCAGGAAACTCAGCAGGTTCGGCTCATCATCCAGCTCGATGGCCTGCACCGGGCGCGGCAGGTTATCCAGCACCGTGCGCCAGAACGCCTGGGATACTTCATCCTGGTCATAGAAACGCACCAGCCAATTCGCCTCGCCGCTGCTCAACACTTGGGTGGCGATGGCGCGGCCAATGCCCTTGCGGCGGTAGCGTTTCAGGATGAACAGGTCTGCCAGTTCCAGCGCGTCGATCCCGGGCAATTCGCTGCCTTCGATCAGCAGGAAGCCTGCGATAAACCCGTCGACCAACAGCAAGTTGGCGCTCCACTGCGGGTCTTGCCAGTAGCGGGCCAGATGCTCCTCATGAATGTAGAAGCGGCCGTCCACCTCGACATCTTCCTGTTCCCAGTCCGAGGACTCGTAGGCGTAGAACTGGTAGAGGTTGGCGATCAGCGCGGCATGTTCCGGGCCGGTCTCGATCAATTCGACGGTGCTATCGGGGATTGCAGGCATGGGCATCTCGGTAAAAAAACAGGGCGCCATTGTCAACAAAAGCCAGCGGCAATGCCAATAAGTCGGTCAAGCTTTCTGCTTGCTGAACCGATCGCTCTTTTCTCTTGTCAATGGCAAAATCATTACAAGGTTAGACTAAACTCCGCATCACTTCCCTCCCCTTATTCTCAGGATAAGTACTTTGACAAACGTCTGCACCAGCGGCCTCGATGTCGGCTTTGCGTCCCTGGATTACCTGCAAATCGGCATCCTGGGCATCATTCAAGGCATCACCGAATTGTTGCCCGTGTCTTCCACCGCCCATATGCGCATCGTGCCCGCCCTGCTCGGCTGGCCCGATCCAGGCTCGGCATTCTCCGCTGCCATGCAGTTGGCTGCACTGGCCGCGGTGGTCAGTTACTTCTGGAAGGATGTGCGCCAGGTCACGGTCGGCAGCATCACTGCGGTGCGCCAGGGCGACTACAACAACCAGTGGTTCAAGCTGGCGGTGGCCATTGTGTTGGCGACGATTCCGATTGGTATCGCCGGCATTGCCTTGTCGTCGACGCTCAACGCGTGCAATTCGCCGCTGCGCGGGCTGATGGTAATCGGGATTTCCTGCCTGGTGATGGCGGTGCTGCTGGCGGCGGCTGAACTCAGCGCCAGGCATAAGCGCACGGTGGGTGAAATGCGCCTGCGGGATGCGTTGATTGTCGGCATTGCGCAGATCGGCGCGCTGATTCCGGGGGTTTCCCGCTCGGGTTCGACCCTGACTGCCGCACTGTTCCTCAACTTCAAGCGTGAAGAAGCGGCGCGGTTTTCGTTCCTGCTGGGCTTGCCGGCGATCGCCCTGGCAGGCTTGAAGGAGCTGTGGGTGTTGTTCCACGCCGACCTTCCCGCTCACGCCTGGCCGCACCTGATCTTTGGCCTGGTGGTTGCCAGTGTCTCGGCGTTCTTCGCGATCTGGGGCCTGATGAAGTTCCTGGAGCGGTTCTCCACCTGGCCGTTCGTGATTTACCGCGCGGTGCTGGGGGTGTTCCTGATTGTTGCGGTAAGCACCGGGCTGCTGGCCTAAGGGGCGCAGTCGGCCAGTTCTTCAAGCAAATCGGCTGACGGGATGAAGAACAGGCCGCCGGTGACCGCCATCGCGGCTCAGCGTTAGCGGGCTACAGCGCCCGGCATTCAATCTTCAGCAATTGAGGGCCCTGCTCGCGGCGCTCAATAACCACCGGCAAAAACCGCTGAATCACCGCCATGTTGCTCTGCAAGTGCTCGGTCATCCGCAGCGTGGTGAAGCTGCCGCCACCGGCAAGTGCCATCGGTAGCAATAGCTGATCGGCCAGATGCTCGGCGACGACCGCTTCACTGGCCAGCCACTCGAGCGCCTGCTCAATGGCTTGGTCGGCCACCGCCTCTGCTCGCAACCTCGCCTGACCAAATGCGCTGAATACCTCGGTGACGTGCGCATGAGCATATTCCAGCACCAGGACATTGCCCGGCCCGTGCTCCGGATCAAGATTCACTGCGTGCAACTGCTCCTGGCTGATGGCCAGCCGCTGACGGACACGCGCCAGCTCACGCTCGGCGACGTGAACGGGCAACCCGGCGCTCAGCGTGGTGGCACAGGCGCCCTTCAATTCACCCCGCTCCGTGAGGTGCAGCGGCATCAATTCGCTTGGATGTATAAACGCCACAAGCTCGCCACCGCCAGCCGGTACAAAGCCATGACGCACCAGCGTCAGCTCGACCCGCGCACCCATCCGGCGCAGTTGCGGCAACCAGGCGCGCTCAAGAAAATCTACCGGAGGCGCCATCGGGTTGTGGGTGCCTCCGCAAATGCTGACGCGGCTGGCTTGCGGAGCCAGCAGCAATGCCGGCAGTACGGTCTGCAACACCAGCGTGCAGCTGCCGGCCGTGCCGATAGAGAACTTATAGTCCCCGCCCTGGATGCGGCCCGGCTCGAACAGCAAGACCTGGGAACCCAGTTCGGCGCCTTCGACCCGTGCGCCACATACCTGGGCGGCGGCCAGAACCGCCGTCAGGTGCTGACGCAGCAGCCCTGGCCGACTGCGCCTGGCGCGAATATTTTTAATCCGCAGCGTGCGCCCGGTCACCATCGACAGGCTAAGGCCACTGCGCAACACCTGGCCACCACCCATGGCGCCGTCCAGCTCAATCACATCCTGGTTCATATCCAATCCTTATGCGTAGTGCTTTACCGTTTCCCTCAGGTAGTGGTCCAGCAAATGAGTGTGTTCCTGGGTGCGTGGCAACTTGGGCACCTCGCGCTCCAGCTCTGCCGAGATAAAACGGTGCAACGCCGGGCGCCTCGGACCGTAGGCGGCTTCTCCGGCATTACGCTTGAGGGCCAGCAGCGTCGCCACTTCATCCAGCAATAGCGAGTCCGTGACCGTCGACAACAGATCGGCAAATGTCATCGGTGGCCGTCCGAGCCCAAGGTCGATCCAGCGCACCGCCAGCAACGGCCGCAGCACATAGAAATACTTCTTGAAGCGCACCGTGTCGCCTTGCAGATAGCCACGAAAGTTCTTCCTGGCCATCGACAAATAGTGACTGCGAGCCGCCGGCGGGCTGTAGAACGCTTCCGCCAGGGCCTGCAGGCGCGAGGTAGCAGCCGCTTCGCTGCGATACACCAGCGGCGAATCCAGCCACTCCAGCAGCGTCGGGTTGGATTGGCGTAGCAGACCAAGAGTCTTGCGTAACTCCCAACCGCTGATATCCAACTCATCGTCCAGCGGGCGTTCGATCACGTCCCGTGGCGTATCCACCTGGACAAACCAGTCCGGTTTTTCCACATAGACGAACCGCACGTCATAATCACTGTCGGTGGAGGCGAAGCCCCAGGCGCGACTGCCGGACTCACAGGCATACAGCACCGTGACGTTTCGCTCGTGCTCTATGCGCTCCAGTTCAAGCAAGACCCGTTCGCGCATGGCGAGACTGAGGGGATGACGGTCCTCTTCTTCCCTATTCATTTTGAATGCTCCTATGCCGCTAAAAAATTCCAGGCTCTATCCCTTCACGCACACCACCTGCCGCAAGGTGTGCAGCACTTCCACCAGCTCGCGCTGGGCGTGCATGACTTGGTCGATGTCCTTGTAGGCCATCGGAATCTCATCGATTACCGCGGCGTCCTTGCGGCATTCCACGTGAGCCGTCGCACGCACCTGATCAGCAACCGTGAAGGTGTTTTTGGCCTTGGTGCGGCTCATGGTCCGACCAGCGCCATGGCTGCAGGAACAGAACGACTCTTCGTTGCCCAGCCCACGCACAATGAAACTTTTCGCGCCCATAGAGCCGGGGATAATCCCCAACTCACCCTTCTTGGCCGACACCGCACCCTTGCGGGTGACCAGAATCTCTTCGCCGAAATGCCGCTCTTTTTGCACGTAGTTGTGGTGGCAGTTCACCGCCTCCAGCGCTACTTCAAACGGTTTGTGGATCACCTTGCGTGTCGCCTGAACCACCGCCTGCATCATCAACTCACGGTTCTGCCGGGCGAAGTCCTGGGCCCAGCCGACCGCTTCAACATAGTCATCGAAGTGCTCACTGCCTTCTTCGAAATACGCCAGGTCCCGATCCGGCAAGTTGGCGATGTGCTGACGCATGTCCTCTTGAGCCAACTGGATAAACAGGTTGCCAATCGCATTGCCGACGCCACGGGAACCGCTGTGCAACATGAACCAGACCCGGTTGGCTTCATCCAGGCAGACTTCGACAAAGTGGTTACCCGAACCCAACGTGCCCAGGTGTTGGCGGTTGTTGGTTTTCAGCAACTTCGGGTACTTGTCGGTGATCGTTTTGAAGCGTGGATGCAGCGCCGCCCAGGCAACATCGGCCTGCTGCGGAATACTGTCCCAGGCACCCTTGTCACGCCCATTGCGGCCACTGGTACGACCATGGGGCACCGCCGCTTCAATCGCGCAGCGCAAGCCGTGCAGGTTGTCCGGCAGGTCTGCGGCAGTCAGCGAGGTACGCGCGGCAATCATGCCGCAGCCGATATCCACGCCAACAGCGGCCGGGATAATCGCGCCCACGGTGGGTATCACGCTGCCAATGGTGGAGCCCTTGCCCAGATGCACATCCGGCATCACCGCAAGGTGTTTGAAAATGAACGGCATCTTCGCCGTGTTCATCAATTGCTGGCGAGCTTCCGGCTCTACCGGTACTCCTTGGGTCCAGAGCTTGATCGGTTTGCCGTTGGCAACTTCCAGCAGTTGGTAGGTTTTCTCTTGCATGATCTCGATTCTTTTTGTAGGTGCCGCAGGCGCGGCGCTTCAAGTAAACAGACGGCGACAAAAGGAGGGTGAAACATGCGGCGCGCTCTCCCGCTGAGCTACAGTCTTGCGACTGGCGGGACTCGAACCCGCGACCATTCCGTACTGTAGTTTCACCGGCATTCGCCGAGGCAATCGTAAAAAGGTGGCACGACAAAAAGTGTGACTGAGCGCCGGATCGCACCGGCGTACCATAGATGTACAGCCACAGGCATTCGTGCCGTCACTGGCGCTGACAAGGGTTCGACGAGACGTCTTGGATGTAGTCCCGTCGGCATTCAGCGCCGGTGAAATCAAACTTCTATGGCTTCAATCGCCTGTACCCAATGTTGCGCACCGTAGCGCCCTTCGGCGAACTGCGCGACCACATCAAATACCGCATCACTGAAGCCTCCCACATTCAAAATATCCTGGCGGTCCGCCGCCTGCGTAGTTGCACCCGGCTGCATATCGATACACACCAGCCGCGCTTGCGGGTTGATCTGCTTGATCAGCTCCCATTGGCGCATGGTTTCGGTACCGCGCTGGCGCCTTGCGTCAATCCACGACTCGTTGTCAGACACCAGGATCACCATGTCCACTTTCATTTTGGCACTGGCTATTTTTGCCAGCGGCGCCGAACAGTTAGTTCCGCCTCCGCCGATAGCCGCCAGCTTCTGCGCATTGCTCATCACACTGTCACGCGGGTTGAGCCGGATATCCACCACCTGGTTTTCAAACGGCATCAAGCGTGCGTCCGGCTGCTTGCGCAGTATCGCTGCACCGATCAAAGCCGCCACATCGATGCAACGCACAGCGGTCGTGGCGCCCTCACGATAACCGGTCACCGGGCTGTGCATCGAACCCGACACGTCAGGGCAAACCACTACCGAACCTTGCAACACCGGCACGTTGGCCAGGGACAACTCAAGCGCGTCCTGCAACGCTTCCCGTACACAGGCCGGTACGTCGTCTCCCGCCATCCGATACGCCGCCAGCAACTGGTACGGGTACACCCGAGCTTTTGCGATTGCCTCTGCATCAGCCAACCGCGCTGCCACTTGCCATGCAAACCCTGGCACCTCAAACGCGCCTTGGCGTGCAAAGGTATTGAGGTTCATGCGCAGCGCCTGCCAGCCCATGTTATCGGCCTGGCCAGCCCACTGTTCTTTACTGAGCTTCTCGTTTCCAAGCAACTGGAACGGTACCGCCGGCACTTGCGTGGTTGAACCGCTACGAAAGGCGAGCAAGGCCCGGGTCAACTCCGGCAAGGCCTGTACATCCACCGGCCGCCCGATCAACCAGGCGAAGAACGCTTCACGCCATGGCTCAGTGGGCTTGGGGTGAACCATTTTCACTACATCCGCCAACGACGGCTGATTACCTACCGAGGCTTGCAACAACTGACGCTCGGTCGCGGTGTTCAACCAGTTCTGTACCAGACGCTTGGGCTGCGATCCCAGGGACTTGCGCCCCGTCACACCACTGCGCAGGATTTGCACGAAATTGCGCAACATCTTGCCGCTGTCCACCACCTGCCCGAACACCTGCGGCACCCTCACAGAACGCTGCGCCACCAGTGCGGCCAACAGCAACGCCGGCATGTCTTTCATATGGCCCTGGCGGCGGGCATAACACGCAACCTTGGCGACATAGCGGCTGTCCAGCTCGCAAGCCAGTTGCAACACGCTGTCCAGCTGGCTTTCAGCCGAGGCGTGGAAGGTCTGGTTCAAGCAACCGGTGACCGCCAACTGGGCCAGCTTGTGCTTGGCGCTGTAGGCATAAGCCGGTACTTGTGTAGCGTTCAAGGTGTCACATGCGGGCAGTTTCGCCTGCTGGGTGTTGAAGACTTGGGAGTTGGCCATCGTGGCGTCTCGCTCTGTTGTGTGTTTCGTTGCGAGAGTTATTGCAGCCGTCATGCCAGGTTTATTTTTTCGAGGAACAATTTTTTTATCTATCTGTTTTATATAGATATTTTTAATTTCTGTGATTTCACAGCTCAGCTGTGATGACATTCGCACCAGAAATTATTTATCCTCATATATCGTCATCTATATTTTGGTATCGCCATGATTCGCAAGCGCACCGTTGCCATTGGTTTTATCGGCTCAACCCTCGACCGCGTGGGCAAAGGTGGCAACCGCTGGAACCATTGGCGGCCCAGCGTTGGCCTGTGCCAGCAGCAAGAGGTACTGATTGATCGCCTGGAACTGATTCACGGCGTCGATGCACGCGACGTCAGCCTGGCGCAGCGGGTACGCGACGACATCCAGCAGGTGTCACCGGAAACCGAGGTGCGGCTGCACCCCATGCACCTGAAGAATCCCTGGGATTTCGAGGAGGTGTACGGTGCGCTGCACGACTTCACCACCGCCTACCGCTTCGATACCGACCACGAGGACTACCTGGTCCACATCACCACAGGCACCCACGTCGCACAGATCTGCTGGTTCCTGCTGACGGAAGCACGCTACCTGCCGGCCCGTTTGATCCAGACGTCCCCGGCTCGCCTGCGCAATGAAGAAGAACGCGCCACCGGCACCCACGCACTGATCGACCTTGACCTGTCGCGCTACGACCGCATTGCGTCGCGCTTCGCCCATAAACGCCTGGAAAGCCTGGCCTTCCTCAAGTCCGGAATCGCCACACGCAACCCGGCCTTCAACCGCTCCATCGAACAGATCGAACGCGTAGCCGTGCGCTCCAAGGCGCCGATGCTGCTGATCGGCCCCACCGGTGCGGGCAAGTCATTCCTCGCGCGGCGCATCTACGAACTCAAGCGCAGCCGGCATCAGGTCCAGGGGCGCTTTGTCGAAGTGAACTGCGCCACCTTGCGCGGCGATGGCGCGATGTCGGCGCTGTTCGGCCACATCAAAGGCGCCTTCACCGGCGCCCAGAACGCCCGCGATGGTTTGCTGCGCGCGGCAGACGGCGGCATGTTGTTTTTAGATGAAATTGGCGAACTGGGGCTCGACGAACAGGCGATGCTGCTCAAGGCAGTCGAAGAAAAGCGTTTCTTCCCACTCGGTGGCGACCAGGAGGTCACCAGTGACTTCCTGATCATCGCCGGCACCCATCGCGACCTGCGCGGCCGCGTCGCCGAAGGCCTGTTCCGCGAAGACCTGTACGCGCGGATCAACCTCTGGACCTTCGACCTTCCGGGCCTGGCCGGGCGCCGCGAAGACATCGAACCCAACATCGACTTCGAACTGGAGCGCCACGCCCGCGAACAAGGCCAGGTGGTGCGTTTCAACCTCGAAGCACGGCGGCGCTACCTCGCCTTTGCCTGCTCCAGCGAAGCGGCGTGGCTGGGCAACTTTCGCGAACTGTCGGCGTCCATCACGCGCATGGCCACCCTGGCGGATAGCGGGCGTATCGACGAGAGCCAGACCCAGGAAGAAATTGATCGACTGCGTTACGCCTGGGGCCTGGAGTCGCCGCAAAACGATTGGTTGTCTCGCTTGGGTGTAGATACCGAACTGGACCTGTTCGACCAGTTACAGCTAAACGCCGTGATCGAAACGTGCCGCCAGTCCGACAGTATTTCCGATGCGGGAAGGCGCCTGTTCGGCGTCTCCCGGCAAGCCAAGGCGCAACCGAACGATGCCGACCGCCTGCGCAAATACCTGGCACGGTTTTCGATTGACTGGAAGCAGGTGGCGGAGTTGAAGGACTGACAGATACCTAAAGTGCGGCAGCCCGCAGTTGCGCCGCCTGAAACAACGCATCGGCAGTTTCCTGAATATCTTCACGCTGCCACAGCTTGCCCAACCACTCGGTGGGAATGCCTTGTACGCCGTAATATGCGCCAGCCAACTGACCCACAATCGCCGCGGTGGTGTCGGCGTCATCCCCAAGGTTTGCCGCAGCCAGCACGGCCTCGGCAAAGCTGTCGGTGTGATGAAAACACCACAGCGCCGCCTCAAGCGAAGCCACCGCGTAACCAGAACCAACGATGTCACCCCGCGCCTTATCGAGGCAGTGCCCACCGGCAATGTCCGCAACTTTGGGTTCGCTTAACTCCAGATAGTCCACCTTCAATACCTGCGCTTTCGAATCCCCACGCAGCGCATTCGCAATACACTCAGCCAGCACCAGGCAACATTCAATCGCCTCCATCGCACCATGGGTGGTGCGGGAGCTGTCGACGGTAAACTCACGCATGCACTCAGTATCGGGAAAATAGAACAGCACCACCGGCGCCAGGCGCATCACCGACCCGTTACCCGCCGAGTACGGATCGGTGGAACCCGCAAACGGGTCACCGGAGCGTTGATACGCCGCCAACGCATCACTCACCGTCGTGCCAATGTCGAAACACTCACCCGTAGAACTCAGGTAGCCCCACTTCCACCAGTTCAAATAACGCCCCATCTGGTCTAAAGCGTCAAAACCATTCTTGCGTAGCAAGCTTTCGGCCAGACACAACGCCATGGACGTGTCATCCGTCCACTGCCCCGGCAACAGCTGGAAGGGCCCGCCACCGACCATATCGGTGACAGGAGCAAACGAACCTCGGCGCATGAACTCAACCGTGGTCCCTACTGCATCACCGCACGCCAAGCCAAGCAGGCTGCCGCGGTAACGGTCTGAAAGCATCATCAACATCACTCCTTTGCCCAAATAACACCCTAACCGGAGAACAATACCGGAGCTTTCCGCTCTGTGGGTCGCGGTGCATGTCTATGGGAAATTTCCTACTCAAGCACTCCCCTACCCCAGCCTCCCGATGGTAGTGTGTGAAATTGTTTCTGACCTTTCGATCAGACATTTCTCACTCACTCTCTGCAAAGGAATGCCCCCAGCAATGGATTTTTCCCTCAAGCAACTGGCCGCAGCCACCCTGATGGCGGCCAGCCTTTCGGTGTTCACCACCCAAGCTCAAGCCAACCTCACCCCGCAACAGAACGCGATCATCCTGAAGACCTTCAGCGATGCCTCGGTCAAGGATTTCAGGCAGTTCCTCGCCAGCCTGGCCAAGAGCGATGTGGCCAAGAGTGACAACCTCGGCCCGGCTATCAGTGCCTTCCTCGACAACAAAAACCTGACCGCCGACCAGCAGAACGAAATTCACCGCCTGCTGGGCCTGTATGCGCGAGTGAAGTACGGCGCCGCCGCCACCGAAACCCTGCGTGAGTTGGTGGAGATCCCGACCTTCCAGGTGGCCGGCGTAGCCCAGCACGACAACCCCGAGTTCATCAAGATCGCCGACAAGATCAAGAGCCTCGCCGAGTCGTTCAACCTGAACTTCCGCAACATCGACAACCGCGTCTACGAAATCTCCCTGGAAGGCAGCGGCGATGAAGTCGTCGGCATCCATGCCCACGCCGACGTAGTGCCGGTAACCCCGGAAAACTGGGTGCTGAAAGACGGTACCAAGCTCGATCCGTTCAAGGTCACGCTGATCGGCGACCGCATGTATGGCCGCGGCACCGAGGATGACAAGAACGGCATCGTGGTGGCGATGTACGCGATGAAAGTGATCAAGGAAGAGAAGCTGCCGCTGGCACGTAATTTCAAGCTGCTGGTGGACACCACCGAGGAAACCTCCGGCGACGCGATTCCGTACTACTTCGAACATAACCCCACGCCCAACTACAACCTGGCGCTGGATGGCGGCTACCCGGTGGTGATCGCCGAGAAAGGCTACGGCACGGTCATGGCCAAGTTCCCCAAGCGCAAGGCTGAAGGCAAAGGCGCAGAGATCGTCTCGATGACCGGCGGCCTGGCCACCAACCAGATTCCGTCCGCCTCGGTGGTGACGTTGCTGAGCGACAAGCCCGCCGAGCTGGCCGCCAGCCTGCAAAAGGCCGGTAGCGAGTACGCCAAGCGCAATGGCGGCGACTTCGAGGTGGCGGCCAAGGTCGTCGGCAAGGACGTCAAGCTGACCGTCACCGGTGTATCCGCGCACTCCTCCGAGCCGGAGTCCGGGGTGAACCCGGTGGCCAGGATGCTCGACTTCCTCAACAGCCTCGACGGCAAGGTGGCGCTCAAGCACAACCCGTTCACCGACGCCGCACGTTACGCCGCCAACAACTGGGGCCTGGATTACCTGGGGGGCAAGCTGGGCGTGGGCTTCTCCGATGCATTCATGGGGCCGTTGACCACGTCGCTGACCTATGTGGGTGAGGACGACAAAGCCTTCAAGTTGGCGGTTAACCTGCGGGTGCCGAAGGGCAAGTCACCGGAAGTGCTCAAGGCCGAAATTGCCGACAAGCTGGCTGCCTGGACCAAGAAAAACCACGTGGCCGTGAGCTTCGACTACTCGATCGCCGAGCCGATGTACCGCAACCCTGAAGGCGAGTGGGTCAAGGCGCTGTTGGCGGTGGCCAGCGAGAACCTGGGCATGGAGCACAAGTACGGCACCTCCGCTGGTGCGACCTCGGTGCATGAGCTACCCAATGGCGTGCAATTCGGCCTGGCGCGGCCAGAGGTCAAGTACACCGGCCATACCGACAACGAGTTCAAGACCGTCGACCAGTTCCTGCTGGACCTGCAGATCGTCACTGAAATGATGGGCCGCATCGGGCAGTTGCCGAAGCTTTGATCGACCCGCCGGACCCGCCGTCCTGGCGGGTCCACTAAGCGATACGCCAACCCTTCGACGCCCGACGCTGCGCCAGAAACCTCGCATAGCGCCCCTGACGGGCCGTCAATTGTTCAGGCGTGCCCTGCTCTACGATCCAGCCCTCTTCGAGCACCACAATCTGGTCAGCCATCGCCACCGTCGACAACTGATGCGCGATCACGATCAACGTGCACTTGCCGCGCAAGCGCGTCAGGGTTTGGGCGATAACCGCCTGATTCTCGGCATCCAGCGCAGCAGTGGCCTCGTCCACCAGCAGGATCGGCGCGCCCTTGATCAACGCACGGGCGATCGCGATACGCTGGCGTTCACCACCCGACAGGCGCGCCCCGCCCTCGCCGACGCTGCTGGAAAGCCCCATGGGCAGGCGCTCAATAATCCCCTGCACACCGGCCTGGCGCGCAGCCTCCAGCACTTGCGCATCGCTGGCGCCAGGCTTGCCGAGGCGAATATTGTCGGCGACGCTGCCCTGGAACAGGTACGTGTCCTGGAAGATCTGGCTGATCTGCGCGTTGAGTTGCTCGCCAGACATCTGCCGCACGTCCACGCCACCGATACACACCTGACCCTGGCTGACCTCGAAAAACCGCGCGACCAGCCGCAGCAGCGTCGTCTTGCCGGAACCGGAAGCGCCCACCAGCGCGGTCATGCTGCCGGGTTCAATGCGCAGGCTCACTCCGCGCAGCACGTCCCGAGGACCGCCCGGGTGGCGAAAGCTCACATCAAACAATTCCACCGAGGCATCCCGTGGAGACTGCGGCGCACTCGGCTCCTTCAGCGGCGCTGCGGCGAGGATCTCGCGCACCGCCTCAAGGTGCACCCCGGCGCCGCGCAACGTCTCGCCATAGCCAGCCACCTCCAGCAGCGGGTCAATGAAGCGGCTGACCAGCAACAGCGATACCATCACCGCGATCACCGAGCCCACGTGCAATGCGTTCCCCAGGTAGGCGTCCAGCCACAACGCGGCAGCGATCAACAAGGCCGCGAGCACCGCCTGCACCAGCCACATATTGAGCAGCACCGAGGTCGCAGACAGCAGGATCAGGCGTGCCCCAGTCGCGTGTTGCTGTTCAATCGCCCGTTGCAGCAACACCGTGCTGCCGACGCCACTGAATGCGCGCAGCACCGACTGCGACTGGGCGAACTCCAGCATGCGCTGGCTGGTATCGGCCGAGCTGCGCTGGAATGCCCGGTCGGCACGCCGCCCAAGCCGCGCACTGAGCCAAAACGCAGCGCCGAGAATCGGCAACGCCAACAATGCGATCAGCCCCATTTTCCAGTGCAGCACAAACAGCGCCAACACCAGCACCAACGGCGTCACCACACCGCTGAGCACCGGGGTAAACACATGGGCGGGAAGCTGGGCCACTGCCATCATGCCTTGCGTCACCACCTGGTTGAGCCGCGCCGTGTTATCCGGCGTAAACCAGCCGACAGGCAGCCCGGCCACATGGTCGCCGATCCGCTGACGCCCGCCTTGCAGCACCGCCACGCCGACCGCGACGCCGGCCTTTTCCACTTCCCGCCGCGTGGCCCAACACGTCACCACCGCCGCCAGGAACACCACCAGCCACAACGCCGCTTCGACAAGGTCACCGTTGAGCATGTCGGTGAGCACCGGCACCAGCGCGGCGATGGTCAGGCCGCACAGCGCGCCGTAGAACACCACCTTCCCGACGTAACGATGGAAGACCGGCCCATCGTCGCCCAACAGTTCGATATAGGTTTTCAGCATGTCGGCAGCGCCTGTTCCCGGGTCTGTTTGTAACCGCCCGACGCCCACAGGCGCGCGTAGCGACCCTCCTGCGCGATCAGTCGAGGATGGTTGCCTTGTTCAACGATGCGGCCGTTTTCCAGCACGATAATGTGATCGGCATGCATCACGGTGTCGAGGCGGTGGGCGATTACCAGCAGCGTGCGACCTTGGGCAAAACGCGACAGCGCCTCCTGGATCGCCACCTCGTTTGCGGCATCAAAGGCGGCCGTCGGTTCATCCAGCACCAGCACCGGCGGCGCCAGCAATACCGCGCGGGCGATGCTGATACGCTGCTGCTCGCCACCGGACAGTTGCGCATCCTCGCCGATCACCGAGGCATAGCCCCGCGGCAAGCCGAGGATGCACTCATGGATATTCGCCGCCCGCGCGGCGGCCTCGATTTCTTTCTGGCTGGCGCTGGGCCGGCCGAGGGCGATGTTTTCGGCAACGCTGGCGTGGACCAGGCGCACCTCTTGCAGCACAAAACCGATCAGGCTGTAGAGCTGCGAGGTTTCGATCTGCCGCAGGTCGACGCCGCCCAGGGTGATACGCCCCTCGGTGGGGTCGAAAAATCGCAGCAGCAGGTGCGCCAGGGTCGATTTGCCCGAGCCCGAGGCGCCGACGATGGCGGTCACGGTGCCAGGCTTGAGGGTGAAGCTGATGTCGGAAAGCACCGGGTTCTGCGGGTCGTAGGCATAACCGAGGTGCTCCACGCGCACCTCGGCGTCCTTGGGCAGCCGCTCGCAGCCCGGCTCCACCTGCGCCAGCACCGGTGTCGCCAGCAGCGCCTGCACGCGCTGGGCGGCGCCGGCGGCGTTATTCAAGTCGTGGGTGATGTAACTCAGCAGCATCAGCGGTGCGCAAATGCCGGGCGCGACAATCGCGAACGGCAGCACCTCCACGGCGTTGATCCAGCCCAGGCTGACAAACACCATGCCGAACGTCAGCACCATCGCGAGCACCGTCACAGGGGCGATCATCGCGTTGGCGTTGGCCATCGTCCCCACCCACGGCCGGGTGAATTCAACGAAGGCCTCGCTGAAATCATCCACCGCCTCGCGGTAGCTGGCGTGGGCCTTGCCGGTGGCACCGAAAGCCTTGACCACGGGAATGCCGTTGACGAACTCGACCACCGCGTTATTAACCCGGGTCATGCGCTCGACAAAGGACTGCATATTGCTGGCGCTGGCTTTCATCGCCCTGGCAAAAAACACGAAAAACCCCGGAAACGGCAGCAGCGAGACCAGCGCCATGCGCCAGTCAACCGTGAGCAGATAGACCGCCGACAGCAGCACGGCCCCGGCGCAACGGCCCACGGTGGTATAGAAATGCGCAGTCAGGCTGTGCAGGGTGCCGATGTCATCCTGCATCGCCTGCTTGACCTCGCCGGACGCCCGCTCAGTGAACCAGCCCAGCGGCACCTGGCTCAGTCGCTGGGCGATCGCCAGGCGCAAGTGGCGAGTGATGTGGTTGTCGGCCAGGTGCGTGACCGTCTCTGCGACCGTCATCAACAGCATGCCCACGAACAGGCACGCCAGGCTGACGGCGATCGTCAACCACAGCTCGCCCGATGCCTGGGCAATCGACGGCCCGCCGAGGGCGATCCTGGCGATATGCACGATGCCGCCCAGCGGCACCAGCGTCAGCATACTGCCCACAGCGGCCAGCAATGCCGCAGCGATCAATCGCCCGCGAACTGGCCGCAGCACCTGCGAGACCGCGCCCCGCCCCCCGGGTTTGGCCGCAGTCCTATCCTTGTTACTCATGAAGTCTCCCTGACTGAATGAGCCTTTGCTCGCCCTTACCTTATCTTCCGAATGAGCAGCCAAAACCCTCAATCGAAGCCTCAAGTAATTTTCAGACGCGGGCGCGCACCGTCACCCAATAGCGTGTACGCCTCACCACTTGCACCGGCAACGCGGCGGCCAGGTTGTCCAGCGCCATGTCGGTGTTGTCCAGGTGCAACACGCCGCTGACCCGCAGCATCGCCACCTCCGGCGCACAACGCAGCACCCCAGGGCGATAGCGCGCCAGTTCGGCGATCAACTCGTCCAGCCGTGTGCCATCGGCCATCAACAGGCCCTTGACCCAGGCGACGCTGCGGTCAGTCACCGCCGCAGCAGGTTGCACCTTGTCCCTGGAAATCATCGCGCCTTGCCCGGCATCCACTCGCACACCGGTGCCCTGGTCGGGCTGGACCTGCACGGCGCCCTCAAGCACCGCCAACTGGCAGCTGTCGTCGCACTGGCGCACGCTGAAGCGTGTGCCCAGGGCCTGAAGCAGGCCTTGGCGAGTCTGCAGCCGAAACGGCCGGGGCGAAGGCGCGGTGGTGATGAACGCCTCGCCGGCCCGCAGGATCACCAGGCGCTGGTGTTCGTCGAATTGCACGTCGATCGCCGAGGCGGATGCCAACACCAGGCGGGTGCCGTCGGGCAATACGACCTCGCGAACTTCGCCCGTGTGGGTGCTATGGCCGGCACTCGCCAGTTGCCAGGCGTCGGTGCGGCGCACGCCGTAGGTGAGGCCACCGGCTGCGATCAGCAGGCCGAGCAGTCGCAGAGTGCTGCGGCGATTGAGGGCGTCGGAGGCGTCGGGTTCGGCCAGGCTGTGTTTTGCTAGCGGTGCGGGGACGCTGTGCAGTTTTTGTTCGAAGTGCTGCAAGCGCGTCCAGGCCAGTTCGTGATGGGGGTGTTCGGCGCGCCAGCGCAGGCAGTTGGCCTGGTCTTCGGCGCTGGCGTCGTCGGCCCACAGGCGGGCCATCCAGGCGGTGGCGCGTTCGATAATATCGGGGGCGATTGGCTGTTCGGTCAACATCGCGACGGGTCAGCCGTGCAGGGTCTGGTAGCAGGCCAGCAGGCCGGCGGCGATGTATTTTTCTACCGAGGAGACGGACACGTGTAGCTCGGCGGCGATCTCGCGGTAGCTCAGGCCGTCGAGTTTGCACAGCAACAATGCCTGGCGTGCCTTGGGTTGCAAGCTATGGAGTGCGGCGTCGATTTCGATCAGTGCCTCGATGGCCAGGGCGCGGGTTTCTTCATCGGGCGCGCAGGGTTCGGGCAGGAGGGTCAGGGCTTGCAGGTAGGCGGATTCGATCTGGCGGCGCCGGTAGAGGTCGATGACCAGGCCGTTGGCGATTTGGGTGAGGTGGCGCCGGGATTCGCCGGTGGGCGGCAGTTGGCCCTTGCGCATGAGTTGCAGGTAGACGTCGTGGGCCAGGTCTGCGGCGTCGAATGCGTTGCCCAGCTTGCGCCGCAGCACGGTACGCAGCCAGCCGTTGTGGTCGACGTATAGATTTTCAACCTGGCGTTGAAAGGCGAACTGTCCGATGTTCACAAACCTCTCCTTTTACCCAATGGCCGGGGAACGCTGGGCGCAGAGGGGTTTTGGTAATGATTTGCAAGACTAGCGATTCCGGGGCTTGGGTGCAATGCGGGGGCTAGGTGGGGGGTAGAGCAAAGGCAAAAGCTAAAGCGGGCACGGCCCACTGTGGAAGCGGGCTTGCTCGCGAAGGTCGTTAACGATGACGTTGGCAGCCTGGATAAACGCGGCGCTCTCTGGTTCTTCGCGAGCAAGCCCGCTCCCACATAAAGCGGCTCTGCTTTTGATCTTGATCCGCCCCGCCTGGCCCATAAAGCCGCTTGTCACGCATCGCCTGGGGCCGCCTGATTGATTTTTTGTCCCGTACGACACACCTTAGGGAATCGTTTTTCTGAAAGGTGACGCCCGCAGTGTCCGATTTTCCCGTCCTCAACACTGAACGCCTGATCCTCAGGGAACTGACACCGCAAGACGCCAGCGCTCTGTTTTCGATTCATAGCAACGCAGAGGCGATGAAATGGTTCGGCGCCGATCCACTGACCGCGCCTCATCAGGCGGAGCAATTGATCGAGCTGTTTGCCAGTTGGCGTAAGTCGCCCACTCCGGGAGTTCGCTGGGGGATTGAGGACAGCAACACCGCAGAGCTGATCGGCACCTGCGGTTTCTTCAAATGGAATCGTTCGTGGCGAAGCTGCGCCATCGGGTTTGAGTTGGCGCAATCGGCACAAGGGCGGGGACTCATGAAGGAGGCGGTTCTCGCTGCCGTTCGATGGGCGTTCCAGCACATGGAACTCAATAGAATCGAAGCGTTGGTCCATCCCGATAACACCCGGTCACTGAACCTGCTTGAAAAAGCCGGGTTCGTGCGTGAAGGAACGTTGAGGCAGGCGGGATACTGGAACGGAACTCATCAAGACCTGGTTCAGCTTTCACTGCTTCGTGGGGAGTGTGAATACCTTTAATAAAAGGGTCAGCGTGCAGCCCGGCGGTAAACCAGCGTATCGCGTACACCGAAGTACTCGCAGCGACGCGCGCCTTGCAGGGTTTCAACCCATTCAAATCCCGCCGCCTCAGCCAGCCTTTGGCTGGAGGTATTCGCCGAAGAGGTAGTCAGGCGCAGCGTGTGCCCGGCCAACTGCGAAACCAGGGCAATCAATGCCTCTCTCATCAACCCCCGACCGGCATGGGCCTGATTGCCCCAATAGCCGATTTCGAAGCTGTGAACCTCGTCGGCCAGCGGCAGCAAACCGATACAGCCCACCAACTGCTGGCCGTCGTCGCGAGATAGCAGAAAAAATCTTTTCTCCCCGGCAGGTGCATCGAAGTCTTTTATAGCGCGCTGAAGGCTTTGCTGCGTGTTTTCCAGCGTCCAGTGCGGCTTGCTCCATTCGAGAAACTGGCGGTGCAGTGCATAGCTGGCGTTCAAGGCATCGGCAAGTTTTTCGGCAAGCGCCACATCAGGCGCAACCAATGTCACCCGGGCAGTTTGCAGGGTTGTGGGCAGGCAAGCCCGTTGTTCAATGGTTTGCACCCGCACAAACCCTTCCTCTTCATCAGGCGGCTCAAGCATGTTGAATACGCTTTTCAGCGCCTCCTCAGGCACCCTCTTGTCAGCACTGCGCGACGCGTTTCGTGCCAACGCCAACTCCAGCGGTGCACTCACCAGGATGCCGATCACCGGGATTGCATATTCCCCCGCGATGGAAAGCAGCTCCTCCCGATGACGCCGCGCAGGCAGGGCAGCATCGAAAACAATCGCCCCGCGACCCAACCGATCAAGGTTTTCCGACACCCAGCGAGACTTGCCCGCCCCCTGCACGCCCATGACCACGTACACATGAGCGCCCTTTACCGCTTGTGAAAGCTCGTGCCTCAAGCGCGCATACGCAAGCTGCCATGCCTGTCGATTCCGCTCAGGGGTGAACTCCCTGCCGAACTCCGTTTCCAGATAGTCGTCCGGGTTGATCACCGAGGGCAGGCCTGCGTCGGCTTCTTTGTCGAGCACGCCCATCAACTGATCCTCCACCTTACTCCCCGATGAACTTGTCGCTGACAAACGCTGAATAGTCCGGCAACACCTTTTCGATTTTGCCCTGCTCTTTCAGAAACTCGGCAGTCTTGCCGATTTCCTTGGCGGTACCGCCGGCGAGATATTGAGCGCTCTTTTGTTCCGAGGCAATCGGGAACGAAGAGCCTTCGAGCAGCTCGGGAATGTCCGCAGCGTTGGCACCCGTAAGCCGGGCGATGCTCTTCACCGGTGCAGAATCAGCGGTCCAGTCTTTTTTATGCGCCGCATAATCAGCAATCGCCGCCAGGCTGACCTTGGCAAAGTCGGCCACGACTTTCGGGTTCTTTTCTGCGAAGTCCTTGCGCGCCACCCACACTTCAAAGGTCGGTGCGCCCCAGCTGGAAACCTCGGCAGCATCCGTGAGGATCTTGCCGGTCTTGCGAATCTCACCCAGGGCAGGCGACCAGGTAAACGCCCCGTCGATATCGCCACGGGCCCAGGCGGCGGTGATTTGCGCCGGTGTCAGGTCGACGATATTGACCTTGCGCGGGTCCAGGTTCCAGTGCTTCAGGGCGCCCAGCAGGCTGTAATGGGAGGTCGACACAAACGGCACGGCGATGGTTTTGCCGATCAGGTCTTCGGGGGTCTTGATCCCACTGCCATCGCGCACAACCAGTGCCTCGGAACTGCGAATCTGTGCACTGACAATGAACGCCACCAACGGCATGTTTCGCGAAGCCGCTGCGGCCAACGGGCTGGACCCCAGGTTGCCGATCTGCACGTCGCCGGACGCCATGGCGGCCAGCACGGCCGGGCCCGCGTCGAATCTGCGCCAATCGATTTTCTGGCCAATACCTTTTTCATATTCGCCATCGGCAATCGCGCGTTTGATCGGGTCGATGCCGTTGATGTAACCAATGGTCAAGTCGGCGGACTGAGCGCTTAACGAGAGCACAGCGAGGCCCACAGCCGAGATGAGGTTCCGGGCCAGTTTCAGCGTTTTCATTGTTAGGGATTTCTGAGCGGATAAGACGTGAGCCGCACAGTTTGCGGCGCTCGAAGGGTCAACTCAGATAGATGATATTGATCTATTAAAATTAAAATAAATAATTTTATGGAATTAGCTTAGATGGGGATGCTGGCGCGAAGGCGCGGTGGAAACCACCGCGCAAACGTTTGGGTTTAGGCGATCACCGTCACTCTTGAACGTCCATGAACTCTTTGGCCCAGTTCACGTAGGTGTCGGGGAACGTGTAGGTATGGGTCAATTCGCTGGCCGTCAGGTTTGACGTGCTGCGCGTGAGGTTGCGCTGTTCGCGAAGGCTGTCGTAGGTCGCCTTGATCGAGGCGAAGTAGGCGCCGTGACCGGCAACCACAATCCGCACACCCAGTTTGGCCAGGCGCTCATTGTCGTTGAGGTTCGGGTTGGCGTAGGTCACCAGCATCAGGGGAAGCGTCAGGCCGTCGGCGATCTGTTCAAGGTGGTCGAAGTCGCGAATGCCCACCATGCAGATGCCGTCTGCGCCGGCTTCTTGATACGCTTTGGTGCGATGGATAACGTCTTCCACCGGCAGCACGGCGGCGTTGGTCCGCGCGATGATTGAAAGCTGCGGATCGACGCGTGCCTCCAGGGCCGCCTTCACCTTGCCCACGCCCTCTTCCGTGCTGATGAGGTCGGTCGATTTACGCCCGAACTGCGCAGGGAGCAAGGTATCTTCGATCGTCAGCGCCGAAACGCCCGCACGCTCCAGTTCCTGGACGGTGCGCATCACGTTCAGCGCATTGCCGTAGCCATGGTCGGCGTCGGCGATCACCGGAAGTTGTGCTACCCGGCCAATGCGGGTGGCCTGCTCGACGAACTCACTCAGGGTAATCAGCGCGAAGTCCGGCGCAGCCAAGACCTGCAGCGACGCCACCGAGCCTCCCAGGATACCGACCTCAAAGCCCAGGTCAGCAGCGATCCTGGCCGACATCGGATCGAACACCGAGGCAGTATGAAAGCAGTTTTTGGAGGCCAGCAACTCGCGAAACGAGCGTCGTAGATTATGGTGGGAAACTTTGGACATGTTCACTCCTCACTGTCGCCGTATACGCGGGAACGACCAGTGCCAATTCAAAAGTAAGGCTAGCGTATCACGCCCAAAAAAATGGTTGATGACGTTTGAGGATAACGTATACAAAGGCCCGCTTCCCTGGCAAGAGCCTTGTCTACAATCAGGTCTGTCTCGCGATCCTGAAGCAGGATCGCGCATCCTCGTTAACGGCTACTGTAATGCTGCGCCTCAGTCGCAGAAGGATCAATGCGCTTTTGCATCTCGGCAACAAACCCCTTCAATGGCATCAAGCTCTCCCCCGCATACCCCGGGTACTGCGCCTGATACGGCGCTGCATCGGACAAACTGCGTAATTGGTCCAGGCTCTGCGCCACATAGGCAACGCTGACAAACTGCGCGCCTGTGCGGTCGTTCACCCAGCGTTCAAACGCAATCGTGCCGCCCGGTGCTGCGTCATTCTCGGGGTATTCGGCGATTTTCCAGTCAAAACCCAGCAGCGTGCGCAACTGCGCGATGTTGCTGTCGTGGCCCACGTACGCCAGCCATTTGGTACCCGGCGGGCTGCCCACAGATGCAGGTTGCAGCGCCAGGAGGATTTGTCCGAGCAATTGCGAAGCACCCCGCCGGGCAATGTAAGGCACGTGATTGCTCAGCGCGTATTTGCCCGAACGCAAGGCCATCAAGCGCGATACGTCGGCGGCGGTGCGCCCTTCGCCAAACGCCACCTGGTCCAGTGGCAAGCCTTCGGCGTATTGCATGCGGAAGGTTTCGCTCATGGCCGCGCCCACGCTCAACGGACCGCCGAGCTTGATGACGCCTGCCTTCTCTTTCAGCGCCCAGGATTGCTCGCTCAGGGTACAGGTCTTTTTCCCGCACGCCGTCGGCACACCTACCAATTGCTGCATGGCCAATACCGGCGCGGCGAAGCGCTCGCGAGCGGCGTCTACACTGCCGCCCATGGCCGCCAGCATCGCCGCCTGGGTTTGCGCCGGGTCCAGGGGTGCCAGGCCATTTTCGCCGCCGTGGAACAGCCGGTCTTCACGTTCCCGCACATGGTGTACGGCTACGTTGCAGCCCGGGAACATCCCCTGTACCAACGCCGCACTGGTGGCCTGGGTACGCGCTACCGGGCTGGACCACACGTAGGCCTCTCCCACCTGCGGGCATTGCCCGGCCTTGAACAGGCCGAGTGAATCCAGCGTGTGGCGCTGCCATTGGCCCAGCAGTACGGTGGCAGCGCGGCCATGGGCGGTCAGTTGGCCGTCGCGGGTACCAAACGCCGGCCAGGTCTTGGCCGACCAGCTTTGCAACTCGACCGTGTCGGTCGCCGGGCGGATGCCGTGGCGCATCACCAGCACCACCTTGTCCAGGCGCAGCCCGGTGGTGTCCAGAGGCGCGGCCATCGAAGGAAGCGCCAGGCACACGCCCAGCGCCAAACCCGCGTACTTCAATAACGTCGATTTCATCATCACAGGCCTAGAAGTCATAGCGGGTATTGAGGCTTAACGTACGTGGCGATCCAGGCTGCAGGTAGTTTTCCTGGTAGTAGGTCCAGTACTTCTTGTTGGCCAGGTTGGTGACGTTGGCACCAAAGGTCAGCGCATGACCATCGCCCATACGCAGACGATAACCGCCACCGGCATCGAACAGGCTGTAGGCCGGCAGGGTGTGCACGTTGCCCGAATCCACCGCCATTTCGCCGATACGCTGGGCGCCGCTGTGCAGGAACATCCCCGGCACCATGGGCACACGGTACGTGACCTGGGTCGCGGCCTGATAGTGCGCCGCGCCGGCTGCGCGGTTTCCGTCCACACCGTCCCCCGCATCGTGGTAGGCGGAGTCCAGCGACATGACGCTGCCTTCCACGGTCAGGTCCGGTGTGGCATCGACGCTGGCGTTCAACTCCAGGCCCTGATAGCGGATGGTGCCGCTTTGCACGTAGACGTTGGCGTCGTTGGTGTACTCGGCGCCACGGTCGATGCGAAACGCTGCGGCGGTGGCACTCCAGTTACGCTGCTGGGCTTTCACGCCCACCTCATATTGCTTGCTGCGCAGCGGGCCCAGGGTCTGGTCGGAGTTGACCGCGGTGCTGGGTGCGGTACCGCCGCTTTCCAGGGATTCGACGTAACTGGCATACAGCGTCACGTCCTGGGTCGGCTTGTACATCAACGCAACGGTCGGGGTGGCCGGCCGGGCCTTGTATTGCGTCGCCGCGGAGGTGGAGGAGTCGTGGGTTTGCTCACGGAAGTTTTCGTTGCGAAGGCCCGCCAGCAACGACCAGTGCTCGCCCAGGCCGATGGTGTCGCTGGCGAACACCGCGGTTTCCTTGACGTTGTCGTCGCCGTACGTGCCGCCGCTGTAGTCGATGTTGTACACCGAGAAGATCGTCGGGTTGTACAGGTTGCCCTTGCCCACGGTGGTCTTGGGGGTGACCACGGATTTGTCCGAGTTCAATTGCGAATAGCTGGCGCCCAGTACCAGGTCGTGAGTGAACCATCCCGTGGTGAACTTGCCTTCCAGGGTGCCCATGGTGTCGTTGTAGTCGTAGGCGTGGTACTCGGACGTGACCTTGTCGGTGTAGGCGCCGGCATCGCTGGAAATCTGGTATTGGTCCTTCACATAACGGCGAGTCGAATCGGTGTAGCGGTAGGCCAATTTACCGGTCCAGTCGGGCGAAAACTTGTAGGTGGCGCTCACGGTCGACAGGCTGTAGTCGACATCGGTGTAGGAGCCATTGCTGTACAGGCGTTTGCTGCCATCAATCGGGCTGGGCAAGGCGTTCTTGGTGTTGACGATGATGTCGGTGCCGCCGCTGGTAGTGCGCTTCTGGTACAGGGTGTCGAAGTCGACGCTCAGGTCATCGCTGAGCTGCGCGTTCAGGGCCACGCCGACCGCCGTGCGGTTGACCTTGGCGTCACCCGAAGCGGCATCGCCCTCCTCGTGCACCACGTTGACCCGGTAGCCGAAACGCGGGTCATCCAGGCGCCCGCCGGCGTCCAGGTGTTCCTTATAGACGTTGTTGGACTGGTAGCCGGCATCAACGCTGAGGGTGGTCTTGTCGGTAGGTCGCTTGGTCACGTAGTTGACGATGCCGCCCGGGCTGCCGAAGCCATACATGAAGCCCGACAGGCCTTTAAGCACATCGACTCGCTCAAACATTTCAAGCGGCATTTCCACACCGCGGTTGATGTTGGCCATGCCGTCGACTTTGTAGCCGTTCAGGTCATCCAGGGGCAGGCCGCGAACGGCCAGTGTGGCTGGGTGGGTGCCATAGCTGGAGCTGATTGAGGTGACCGAGGCATCGTACTTGACGGCCTCAGACAGGATGCCCGCCTGACGCGCCTGGATTTCGTCGCTGCCTACGCTCTTGAACGAAAACGGCGTGTCGATCACCGCGTGGCTGCCCAAGGCACCGCTGTTGGTCTGCTGGTGCAGCGCCGGCTTGCGCTTGGCAGCCTTTACCGTGACTTGAGGCAACGTGGCCAACGTACTGTCGTCGATGGCCGGTGGTGCATCGGCCGCAAAAGACGGCAAGGCCAGGGCAAACGCTGCGAAACCGAGACCTGCACGCACATACAACGGGGATTTGCGAAACATGACTGCACCTTCGAAAACGGCCGCTCACGGCCTGGTTGATTTCTGTGGCGCGCACTTCGCCGTGGCCGGCTGTAACAGCCGCCCGAGGGGGTTGGACGAAGGCGACGCGGTTGTTAAGGCGTGACGGCCTGGGTTACGAAGCCGATCTTGTCGAGGCCACCGGACTGCGCTGCAGCCATTACCTGCACCACCTTTTCATACGGGGTATTGCGCTCGGCGCGCAGGTGCAACTCCGGTACCGGCTGACGCGCGGCGGCCTCGGCGATCAGGGCCGGCAAGTCACTTTCGCTGATGTCGTGGTCGTCCCAATGCAGGCGGCCATCGTTGTCCAGCGCCAGGTCCACGGAGGGCGGCGGTTTGTTGTCCTGCTGCGCGGCGGCCTTGGGCAGGTCAATCTTCACCGCGTGCTGGATGGCCGGCACGGTGATGATGAAGATCACCAACAGCACCAGCATCACGTCCACCAGCGGCGTGGTGTTGATCTCGGGGTTGAAGCCGTCCTCTTCCAGCTCGTCACCGCCCAGCAATCCACCGGCCATCAGACGTACTCCGCCTGGGCGTTGAACGTGCTGCGTGCAGGCAGCGCTCCGCGTGGGGTAGCACGGGCGCCGATCACCAGCAGGTCGTGCAGTTCGAAGGCAAACTTGCCCAACTCAGCCAGGGTCTGCTTGTTACTGCGCACCAGCAGGTTGTAGCCGAGGGTGGCCGGAATGGCCACGGCCAGGCCCAGGGCGGTCATGATCAGCGTTTCGCCGACGGGGCCTGCGACCTTGTCGATGCTCGCGTCGCCGGTCAGGCCGATCTTCATCAAGGCGTGATAGATGCCCCACACGGTGCCGAGCAAACCGATAAAAGGTGCGCTGGAACCCACGGTGGCCAAAATCGCCATGCCGCCTTGCAATTGCCCGCCCACGCTCAGGGTGGCTTGGCGCAAGGCGCGGGTCAGCCATTCGCTGAAGGCCGGCGGGTTCATGTCGCCATCCAGCGCATCGCGGTGCTGGCGTGCGGCGCTGACGCCGGCATGGGTGAGTTCGGCGTAGGCACTGTGATGACCCAACTGTTGCACGCCATCCTTGAGCGTTGGTGCGTTCCAGAATGCCGCCAGCAACCTCGGTGAGCGCAGGCGATGCAGTGCCAGGCGCACCAGTTTGTCGAGCATCACGTACCAGGACGCAATCGACATCACCAACAACATCAAGGCCACGCCACGGGTGACAAAGTCGGCCTGTTGCCACAAAACATTCAAACCCAGTGTTCCGGTGTCCATGTGTATTTCCTTTCTTTGAGGTGAGCGCTGCCCTGACCGGGAGGCCCTTCGATAAAAGATGGCGGGGTTACACCTGCATGAGTGCTAACTGTCGAGCTGGAATCGTAGTGGCACGATCACGTATACCGACACCGCATGCCCCTCCTCCAAATAAGGCTTGAACAACGCACCGCGCACCGCCGCCCTGCCCGCTTCGTCGAGGTTGCCGAAGCCCGAGGAACGCACGATGTCTACCGCGCCAGGCTTGCCGTGTTCGTCCACCAGCACCCGCAGGATCACGGTACCCTCGTGGCCCTCTTCACGGGCGCTGTCTGGGTATTCGGGTTGTGGCTCATGCACGTATTCGACGCCTCGTGTGAGGGTCTTGGGCTGAGGCGGTGGCGCGGGAGCTGGCGTGACTACCGGTGCGGCGGCCGCAGTGCTGATGGTCGCGGGGGCATTCGTTACGGGGGCAGTCGTTGCGACGGCCGCAGCAGGCCGTTGCATCGCGTGCGGCTTGGCCACGGGCTTGGGCCGGGCCACCGGCTGAACGGCCACAGGCGCCGGTACGACCGGGGCAACGGGAGGCGCCGGCGTGGGTGCGGCACTGGCGGCTGGCGCGGGCGCGGGAGCCGGAGTCGGAGTCGGTTCATTAATGACCGAGGCATAAATAGTACGAATCACCGGTTGCGCAAGCGCCGAGGTCGATGACCTGCTCACCATGTTCAATGCCAACACATGCAGCGCCACCACCACCGCCACCGCGCATCCCCGGCGCAGTAATCGCGAGGCACTGCCGGCAGGCAATGGCTGAAGGTGCAGCAGGGGTGTCAGCGTCGCATCCACGATTGATTTCCTCCAGGCCGGTAGCCGGGTACATCGAGCGCATTCCCTGCGAAAGTTGGGTCAGAGGCCCGGAACAGCAGCCTCGTGACGGGTGTCGCAGGAATATAGGAGTGACGAATGACAGCCGCGTGACAGAGAACAATTATCAAGTAAGCAGTTTGTGACAATTGCCTGGGGCGCCAACAACCTGCCGATTACCGCTCACCTTTCACCCACTGAAAGGCGCCCCTAAACCCACCCCCCATCCACAATAAAATTCTGCGCCGAACACATCGCCGACACATCGGACGCCAGAAACAGCGCCATGTTGGCGATATCTTCCGGCTGCACACTGCCCGGCAAGCACTGGCTGCGGCTGATCAGTTCCCGGGCCGCATCATCCACCCACATCGCCAGTTGTTTTTCGGTCATCACCCAACCCGGCACCAGCGTATTGACCCTGATCCGGCCGGGCCCCAATTCCCGTGCCAGGGCGCGGGTCATGCCGTGGGCCGCGGCTTTGCTGGCGGCGTACACCGGATAGCCGCTGGAGGCCATCATCCAGCCGATGGAACCCAGGTTAATGATCGACCCGCCTCCCGCCGCCTTCATCATCGGCACCACCGCCCGGGCGGCAAAAAAAGCGTGCTTGAGGTTGACTGAAATCAGCTGGTCGAAGGTCTCCGAATCGATTTCATCCAGGGTGTGCCGAACGTCATTGGCGGCGTTGTTCACCAGCACGTTGATCGGCCCCAGGGTCTGGGCAAGGCACGCGATCGCGGCCTTGTAGGCGATCTCGTCGGTGATATCGCAATGCGCAAATTCGACGCGATGACCCTCGGCCGACAAGATCGCCGCCAACCGGTCGCCCTGCCCTTGCGCCCGGTCCACGAACGCCACCTTGGCGCCTTGGCGTGCAAAGGCACGCACCATGGATTCGCCAATTCCTGAGGCTCCACCGGAGATCAGCACGGTTTTATCGCGCAGGTCCGGGTACGTCGCCTGGGCGACAGGCTGTTTATCAGTGTTCATGTGACGGTCTCTCCGAGCTATTTAGTCTTATTTTATATTGCAAATTTCGCGATTTTGTCTATATATCAGCACTGCATCTGATCGAAATACAATAAATAGTCGAACTATTTAATCAACAACAATAAAAGGTAGCTCAGTCATGCGGCAATCCCGATTCCTGCTTACCGGCCTCGGCCTCTCCCTGGCGATGGCCAGCCTTGGCGCTCATGCGGCAGGCCTGTCCAGCGAACACAAACCCTTCGGCAAAACCAATGACGGCACGGCCGTCGAGCAGTACGTGTTGCGTAACAGCCATGGCATGCAAGCCACGGTCATCACCTACGGCGCTGTATTGCAGTCGCTCAAGGTACCGGACAAACACGGCCAGTTCGCCGACGTGGTGCTGGGCTTCGATGACGTCCAGGGTTACCAGGCCGGCACCGCGTTCTTTGGCGCGACCATCGGCCGTTTTGGCAATCGCCTGGCCAAGGGCGCGTTCGAGCTGGACGGCAAACGCTTCCAAGTGCCACTCAACGACGGCCCGAACTCGCTGCATGGCGGCGCGCAGGGCTTCGACAAGCATGTGTGGAAAGCCCAGCCGGTCAAGCAAAAGGACTCGGTGGGCGTGACCCTGAGCTACCTGTCGAAGGACGGCGAGATGGGCTTTCCCGGCAACCTGAAAGTCGATGTCACCTATAGCCTCAACGACAAAAACGAGCTGCACATCGACTACAAGGCCACCACCGACAAACCCACGGTGCTGAACCTCACCAACCACAGTTACTTCAACCTCGCCGGCGCCGGTAACGGTGACGTGCTCAAGCAACTGGCCACCCTGCATGCCAGCCATTACACCCCGGTCAACAGCACCTTGATTCCTACCGGCGAACTGGCCCCTGTGGCCGGTACGCCGATGGACTTTCTCAAACCCACCCCCATCGGCCAGCACATCAAGGACGATCATCCCCAGCTGAAATTCGCCGAACCGAAACAAGGTGGCTTTGACTTCAACTGGGTACTGGATACCCAGGGCGATGTGGGCAAAGTGGCCGTCGAGGTGAGTGACCCGCAGTCCGGTCGCCGCTTGCAGCTCTATACCAGCGAGCCGGGCGTGCAGTTCTATACCAGCAACTTCCTCGACGGCTCGATGAAGGGCAAGGGTGGCAAACCTTACGCCCACTGGAGCGCGTTCACCCTGGAAACCCAGCATTATCCCGATGCGCCCAACCAACCCAGCTTCCCGTCAACCCGACTCAATCCAGGCCAGACCTATACTCATAACACCGTGCTGAAGTTCACCGCCGAGTAAACCGGTGGGATCAGTTGATCGTTCCCACGCTCTGCGTGGGAACGATCGCAGCTCCCACAGGGATCAACGTTGTTTCATGCGGTCGATCACCACCGCCAGCAACAGGATCGAACCCCGGATCACATACTGGTAGAAGGTATCGATGTTTTTCAGGTTCATCGCATTCTCGATGATCGCCAGAATCAGCACCCCGGCAATCACATGGCGAATCATGCCAATCCCGCCACTCAACGACACCCCGCCCAACACGCAGGCAGAAATCACCGTCAATTCAAAACCCTGGCCAATCATCGGCTGGCCGGAGGTCATGCGCGAGGCGAGGATCACGCCGGCCAAAGCGCCAATTACCCCATGCACGGCGAAGATGATGATCTTGGTGCGATCAACGTTCACCCCCGCCAGCAACGCCGCTTCCGGGTTGCCGCCAATGGCCATGGTGTTGCGCCCGTAGGTGGTGTAGTTGAGCAACCAGCCGAAGAACAGGAAGCACACGATGGTGATCAGGATCGGCACCGGCACGCCAAACAACTGGCCGTTGCCGAAGACGAAGAACGCATCCTGGGACACGCCGACCGCCTTGCCATTGGCAAAGATATAGGCCAGGCCGCGCACGATCTGCATGGTCGCCAGCGTCGTGATCAGCGCATTCACCCGTAGCTTGGCGATCACAATCCCGTTGATCAACCCCACCACCAGCCCCATCAGCAGCGCGGCACCGATGCCGAGCAAAACGCTGTCGGTGTCGCGCATCACGATCGCCGCTACCACCCCGGCGCAGGCAATCACCGAGCCCACCGACAGGTCGAAATGCCCCGACGCCAGGCAATACAGCATGGTGCACGCGGCAATCCCGGTGGTCGAGATCGCCAGCCCCAGGCCACGCATGTTGAGCGGCGACAGGAAGTTATCGATCAGCAAGGTGCAGAGCACGAAGATCCCCACCGCCGCCAACAGCATCGCCCAGTTATCGAGCAGGCTGCGCAGGTCCAGGGGCTTGCGCGCCGTGGGCACAGCAGTGTTTTGGCTTGTCATAGTCACCTCGTCAGTTCCCCTGGCTGTTAGCGCGTTGGCGCGGCAGGGCCATTTGCAGCAAGTTGGATTCATTGGCGTGTTCGCGGTGCATCTCGCCGCTCATTGCGCCTTCACACAGCACCAGGATGCGGTCGGAAATGCCCATCACTTCCATCAGGTCGCTGGACACCACAATCACCGCGATCCCACGGGCCGCCAGGTCATGGATGATCTGGTAAATCTCGGCCTTGGCACCGATATCGATGCCACGGGTGGGCTCGTCGAGCAGCAGGACTTTCATCGGCATCGACAGCCAACGACCGAGAATGGCCTTCTGCTGATTGCCGCCGGACAAGTACATGATTTTCTGCGCTGCCGTGGGCGTCTTGACCTTCAGCGCCTTGATCTGCGTGGCGGCGTTGTGCTTCTCCCAACTGCCGTGCAACAACCAGCCAAAGCGCGAATGCGCACTGCGCGCGCTGATATTGATGTTCTCGGCGACGCTGGACAGCGGCACGATGCCCTCCTTCTTGCGGTCTTCGGGGCACAGCAAAATACCGGCATCGATGGCGTCACGCGGTGAGCGCAGGCGCAGTGTTTCGCCGCACAAATCGAGGCTGCCGGCCGTGGTACGCGCCAAGCCACCCAGCAGCCGCAGCAGCTCGGTACGCCCAGCGCCCACCAGCCCGAACAGGCCGAGAATCTCGCCCTGGTGCGCCTCGAAACTCACCGGCTCACGCAAGCCGGGGCCCAGCAGGCCATCGACCTTGAGCGCCACCCCGCCCCGCGCCCGTGGGCGGTAATCGTAGATGTCCTGAATATCGCGACCGACCATGCAGGTCACCAGTTGATCGTGGGTCAGCGTGCTCATGTCCTCGAACGTGCGCACGTAGCGACCGTCCTTGAACACCGTCACCGCATTGCAGATGCGGAACACCTCCTCCATGCGATGGGACACGTACAGCACCACTTTGCCCTCGTCCCGCAAGCGACCGATGATTGCCATCAGGCGGTCGATCTCCCGCGCCGACAGGCTGCTGGTGGGTTCGTCGAAAGCAATCACATGGGCACCACGGGACAGCGCCTTGGCGATTTCCACCAACTGGCGCTGGCCCAGGGACAGCCGGCCGACTTTCTCCTGCGGGTCGATTTCATCCGCCAGGCCCTTGAGGCACGCCAATGCCTGCTGGCGCAACGCACTGCGATTGATCAAGCCAAAGCTGGCCGGCAGATGCCCGAGGAACAGGTTTTCGGCCACGCTCATTTCCGGCACCAGGTGCAACTCCTGGTGAATCACAGCAACGCCGCTGGCGATGCTGTCCGCCGCGCACTTGAAGGCCATGGTGTGCGCGCCGATCTGCACGCTGCCGCTGCTCGGCACATAAGCGCCACCGAGGATTTTCAGCAGCGTGGACTTACCGGCGCCGTTCTCGCCCATCAAGGCGTGGACCTGCCCAGGGTGGGCGCTGAAGCTGATGCCATCCAGCGCCTTGACCCCGGGAAACGTCTTGCCGATACCGTTGAAGCACAGGCTCGCGCCGGCGCTGTCGGGTTGTTTCAGTTGCGCGTGCATAACCACCTCATCACACAGGTCAGACAGCCCTGTCACCAGGGCTGCCGGGAAACGCCAGCGGTCTTCAGTTCCACAGACCGATCTTTTCCAGCTCCTGCTTGAAGTTCTCGCGGGTGATCAGCGTCACCTCGTCCATCGCGGTGTATTTCGGTGGTTCCTTACCGGTGGTGATCCACTCGAACATCATGCTCGCGGTGTTGTAGCCCTCGATGTGCGGGCTAGGCAGCATGGAACCGAAGAAGCCGCTGTTGGCTTTCTTCAACTCGCCGATGGCGTCGGTGCCGTTGATGCCGATACCGATGACATTGGCGGCGGCAAAGCCGGCGCTTTCGGTGGCGCGTACGCCGCCGAGCACGGTGTTGTCATTCATGCCGCCGATGATCAGGTTTTTCGCGCCGCTGGGCAGTTTCACCAGCGCCGAGTTGGTGGCGTCCATGCTGCCGGGTACGTCGAGGGTCTTGAGGGCCGCAAACAGAATGTGGTCGTCTGGAATACCCGCCGCTTTCAGGGATTTGACCGAACCGTCGGTGCGTTTTTTGCCGGTGTCGAGTTCGTTGTAGGTGTTGATCACCGCGTAGGTGTCTTTCCAGTCCCAGCCGCGTTTTTTCGCTTCAGTGGCCATCGCGCTGCCCTGCTTCTCGCCGACTTCAAAGGCGGCCATGCCCAGGTAAGGCACGTCTTCCATGAAGTTGCCCTTGGCATCGACAAAGCGGTCATCCACGGCAATCACTTTCAAGCCGTTGGCTTTGGCCTTGGCCATGATGGCCGGGCCGAGGGACACGTCCGGCGGGCAGATCACAAAGCCCTTGGCGCCGTTGGCGGCCAGGCTGTCGATGGCCGAGAGGGTTTTCTCGCCGTCGGGCACGGCGATTTTGATCACTTCAAAGCCCTTGTCTTTGCCAGCCTTTTCGGCGAAAGCCCATTCAGTCTGAAACCACGGCTCTTCGGCCTGCTTGACCAGAAAGCCGATCTTCACCGGCTCTGCAGCCAGCAACAGGCTGCTCAGGCTGACGGCCGAGACCGCCACAGCGGCGCAGCACAGGGAACGGATACCACGACGACGATTCATAGGGTGACTCCTTGTTGTTGTTTTTGAATGCGTTAAACAGCGGTGAAGCCTGTTGGTTATCCTGCAAACCGGTGACAGATTTTCCCCGGCACATCGACCTCGATCGCCAGTACCGCGCCGTCCAGCGGGTGATTCAGCGGGCTGGCGGCGCTGGTGATGTACAAGGTCTTGAGATCGGGACCGGCGAACACGCAACTGGTGGGGCGGCTGACCGGTAGCTCGATCACGCGGTCGACCTCACCGCCCGGCGTCAACCGGAGCAGGCAACTGCCGTCCCAGCGGGCGTTCCAGATGTATCCGTCGGCGTCCATGGCCGAGCCGTCCGGGCCACCTCGATCGTGAGGCCCGAACCAGGCTTGCGCAGGTTCCAGCTGGCCAGCGTCGGTGATCGCGTGCCGATACAGCGTGCCGTCCAGGCTGTCGCCGAAATGCACGTGGGTGGCTTCCTCGTTCCACAGCAAAGTGTTGGGAATCCCCAGGCCTTGCAGCAACGGCGTGACCTGCCCGTCGACATCCACGCGGAACAGGCCGCCGGAACGCCGCAGCACCGGCAGGTCTTCACCGTGGGCGCCGATGTTGTTCTGCATGGTGCCCAGCCACAGCCGGCCAAGGGCGTCGCAGCGGGCTTCGTTGGCACGGTTGCCCGGTTGCGGGTCGGCGACGCAGAGCAAGGTCAGGCGTGGATCGGCATGGGCCGAATCGAGGTCGAGTCGGTACACACCGCTGCTCAGGGTCACCAGTGCATCGCCGCTGGCACACGGAATAAATGCCGACACAGGCTCCGGAAGTTGCCAGGTGTGCAGTTGCCCGCCCTTCAGGCACAACGCCTGCTGGCCGATGATATCCACCCAATACAGCGCCTGGCCCGGCACGTCCCAGAACGGGCCTTCGCCCAGTCGCGCTCGGTGCGGGGTGACTGCGGTCCACGACATGAAACCTCCTGCTTTCTTGTTGTTTTCAGGTGGTACGGGTTACAGCGCCTCGCGAGACGGCTGCCCATCCACCAGACGCTGAATGCGCAAGGGGTTGGCATTCTTCAGCGCGTCGGGGAGCAGGCTATCAGGGTAATTCTGGAAGCACACTGGCCGCAGGAAACGGTCGATCGCCAGGGTGCCTACCGAGGTACCGCGGGCATCGGACGTTGCCGGATAAGGCCCGCCGTGGACCATCGCGTCGCACACCTCGACACCGGTGGGGTAGCCGTTGAGCAGGATGCGGCCGACCTTTTGCTCCAGCAGCGGTGTCAGTTCGCTGAACTGCGCGAAGTCTGCCGGCTCGCCGATGATCGTCGCCGTCAACTGGCCGTGCAGGCCGTGCAACGCGGCACTCAGTTGCGCCTGGTCGGCAACCTCGACGAACACCGTGGTGGGGCCGAACACTTCTTCCTGCAGCACTTCATCGCCGTTGATCAGCAAGCGGGCATTCGCTTTAAACAGCTGTGGCTGCGCCTGATTACCGGCTTGTACGTCGCCCGCAAGGTGCTCGATGCCAGGATGTGCGAGCAGCGTTTTCAGGCCTTTGCCGTAGCTGCTCAAGGTGCCGGCGTTGAGCATGGTTTGCGCCGGTTGGTCGCCGATCAGTTGGGCGACCTGCTGGGTGAATGCACTGAACTGTGGCGAGGCAATACCGATCACCAGGCCCGGATTGGTGCAGAACTGGCCGCAGCCTTGTACCACCGAGGCCGTCAGGTCGCGGGCCACAGTGTCTGCCCGGGCTTCTAAGGCCTGGGGCAAGACGATGACCGGGTTGATGCTGGACATCTCGGCGAACACCGGGATCGGTTGCGGGCGTGCAGCCGCCATATCACACAGGGCCCGACCGCCCTTGAGCGAACCGGTGAAACCCACGGCCTGGATCGCCGGGTGCTTGACCAGTGCTTCACCCACACCGGCACCGAAGATCATGTTGAACACGCCGTCGGGCATGCCGGTGCTGTGGGCCGCGCGAAGGATCGCATCGGCAACCCGCTCGGCGGTGGCCATGTGGCCGCTGTGGGCCTTGAACACCACCGGGCAACCGGCCGCCAGCGCTGCAGCGGTGTCGCCACCGGCAGTGGAAAAGGCCAGGGGGAAATTGCTCGCCCCAAACACCGCGACCGGTCCGAGGCCGATGCGGTACTGGCGCAAATCCGGGCGTGGCAAGGGCTGGCGATTCGGCAGTGCCTGATCGATACGCGCACCGTAGAAATCACCGCGCCGCAGCACCTTGGCGAACAACCGCATCTGGCCGCTGGTGCGGCCGCGCTCGCCCTGGATACGCCCGGCGGGCAGCGCTGTTTCGCGGCAGACCAAGGCGACGAAGTCATCGCCAAGGGCGTCCAGCTCATCAGCTATCGCCTCCAGGAATGACGCGCGATGCTGCGCACTCAGGGTTCGATAGGCCGGGTAAGCCGCAGCGGCGGCGTTGGCTGCGGCGTCGACTTCCTGCGCCGTCGCCTGGTAGAAATCATAGGGCAAGACCTCGCCGGTGCTGGCGTCGACGCTTTGAAGCGTGACGCTGCCGGTGGCGCTGCGCTGGCCGCCGATGTAGTTGTGGCCGTAAATCTGGGTCATGCCTGTCTCCTTTAAAGAGTGCCTACGCCGCCGGGTGCCACGACCCCATCAACCAGCGCAATGCCGTTGATCAAGGGTGCGCCGAATTCGGCCTGGCTGATTTCGAACACGTCGCCCGGCTGGGTACGAATGCCGTCGGCAAACGACAGGGTTGCCGTGCCGAAGAAGTGGATATGTACATCCCCGGGCCGCAGGAACTGGCTGTATTTGAAGTGGTGGTATTCAAGGTTTTCAAGGCTGTGGCACATGTTGGCTTCGCCACTGAGGAATTCGTTCTGCCACAGTACCTCGCCGTTACGCACGATACGGCTGGTGCCCGCCAGGTGCTTGGGCAATTCACCCAGACGCAACTCTGGACCATAGCTGCAACTGCGCAGTTTGGAGTGGGCCAGGTACAGGTAATTCTTGCGTTCCATTACGTGGTCGGAAAACTCGTTGCCCACCGCGTAGCCCAGCCGATAGGGTTTGCCGTCGTGACCAATCACATACAGCCCGGCGATTTCCGGCTCTTCGCCGGCGTCTTCGGCAAAGGCCGGCACCGGGAACGGCTGGCCCGGGCGCACCACGATGCTGCCGTCGCCCTTGTAGAACCACTCCGGCTGCACACCGGCCTGGCCAGAGGCGGGTTTGCCGCCCTCCACGCCCCATTTGAAGATGCGCATGGTGTCGGTCATCGTGCTCTCGTCACCGGCCTGCTGGTGCATCTTGTCCCGCGCCGACGCGCTGCCCAGGTGGGTCAGGCCGGTACCGCTGACCAGCATATGCGCCGGGTCCGGGTGATCCAGCGGCGGCAGGATGCGCTGCGCGGCCAGCAGTTCGGCGTAGTCGTGGCTGGCCCCAAGGCCCAGACGCTCCACCTGCTGTTGCAAAGTGACACCCGCCTCGATGGCGGCGAGTGCCAGGTCGCGCACCGTGCGTGCGGAGTGCACCTCGCGCACCTGCCCGCCCTCGACCACGCCCACCCGGCGTTCGCCGTTACTCAATTCAAACTGCACTAAACCCATGAGTGTTCTCCTGATTGCCAATTAAGTACGCGTGGCGCCGCGGGCGCTGGCGGCGAACTGGTCGGGTGGCAGCACGTGCTTGCGCTCCAGCAGCCGATACACCACGCCGGTCAACACCACACCGAACACCATCACGCACGCCAGGAAGTACAAGCCCGACGCGAGGTTGCCGGTGTACTCCTTGAGTGCGCCGATCACGAACGGGCCGATGTAGCCGCCAAGGTTGCCCACCGAATTGATCAAGGCGATGCCCGCCGCCGCGCTGGCGCCGGCAAAAAACCGCCCGGGCAAGGTCCAGAACACCGCCGTGCACGAGAACAGCGCGAACGCCACCAGGCACAGCGCTGCCAGTTGCCACAGCGGCGCCGTCAACCAGGCGCTGAAGAACAGGCCAATGGCGCCCAACACGTAAAGCACCGCCAGGTGGCCGTAGCGATCATTCAGGCGGTCGGAACTGCGCGGGATGATCAGCAAACCGATGATCCCGAAGAGGTAGGGCACCGCCGATACGAAGCCGGTGGTCAGGTCGCTGCCGCCGAACTGTTTGATCAAGGTCGGCAGCCACAGGCCCAGGCCATAGATGCTCAAGGTCACCGGCAGGTAGAACAGCGCCAGCAGCAATACGCGTTTGTCCTTCAGCGCATGCAGCGGGTTGCCGTGCCGGGTCTGGCCGTAGGCTTGCAGGTCTTTGGCCAGCTCACCGGTGAGCCAGTCCTTCTCGGCCTGGTCCATCCATTTGACCTGGTGCGGCCCGTCCGGCAGGTAACGCAGCACCGGCCAGGTCAGCAGGATCGCCGGGGTACCAATGACAATGAACAACCACTGCCAACCGTGCAGGCCGAGGATCCCGTCCATGCCGAGCAGGCCGCCCGCCACGGGGCCGGTGATCATCATGGCGATGGGTTGGGACAGGATGAACAGCCCGAGGATCTTGCCGCGATGGCGCACCGGAAACCATTGGGTGATGTAGTAGAGGACGCCCGGGAAGAACCCGGCTTCCGCTGCGCCCAGCAGAAAGCGCATCACATAGAAACTGTGGGGGCCCTGGACGAACGCCATGCCAATGGTGATGGCGCCCCAGGTGACCATGATCCGCGCAAACCAGCGCCGGGCACCGAAACGGTCAAGCATCAGGTTGCTGGGGATCTCCAGCAGGAAGTAGCCAATAAAGAACAGCCCTGCCCCCAAGCCATACGCGGCATCGCCGATGCCGACATCCGCGCCCATGTGCAATTTGGCGAAGCCCACGGCCGAGCGGTCCACGTAGGCAATCAGGTACAGCAAGATCAGGAAAGGAATCAGTTTCAGCGTGATGCGACGTATCAGCCGCTGTTCCTGGCTCATGTGAGCAGTCTCCGATTGTTATTTTTATAGAGCGTTGCGGGTCGCCTCTCGCGGAAAACCGCCAGGGCCAAGCCTCGTTGAATCGGACTATATAGTATTACTATTTAATCAACAACACTTCCAAAGCGGCGATTTTACGCCTATGTTAAGCCGAGATTAGATCAATATAGTCTTACAATAAGAGAACACATCATGTCCGAGAAAAAGCCCGTCCTGCGCTCCGCCAGCTGGTTTGGTACTGCCGACAAAAACGGCTTCATGTACCGCAGCTGGATGAAAAACCAGGGGATTGCCGATCACCAGTTCCATGGCAAGCCGATCATCGGGATCTGCAACACCTGGTCGGAACTGACGCCCTGCAACGCGCACTTCCGCCAGATTGCCGAGCATGTGAAACGCGGGGTGATTGAAGCGGGTGGCTTTCCCGTGGAGTTCCCAGTGTTCTCCAACGGCGAATCGAACCTGCGCCCCACCGCCATGCTCACCCGCAACCTGGCCAGCATGGACGTTGAAGAAGCCATTCGCGGCAACCCCATCGACGGCGTGGTGCTGCTGACCGGCTGTGACAAAACCACCCCGGCACTGCTGATGGGCGCCGCCAGTTGCGACGTACCGGCGATCGTCGTCACCGGCGGGCCGATGCTCAACGGCAAGCACAAGGGCCAGGACATCGGCTCGGGCACCGTGGTGTGGCAGCTCAGCGAACAAGTCAAGGCAGGCACCATCACCCTCGACGATTTCCTCGCGGCCGAAGGCGGCATGTCGCGCTCGGCGGGCACCTGCAACACCATGGGCACCGCCTCGACCATGGCCTGCATGGCCGAAGCACTGGGCACTTCCCTGCCCCACAACGCGGCGATTCCGGCGGTGGATGCACGGCGTTATGTGCTGGCGCACATGTCTGGCATGCGTGCGGTAGAGATGGTGCGTGAAGACTTGAAGCTGTCGAAGATCCTGACCAAGGAGGCCTTCGAGAATGCGATCCGTGTCAACGCCGCCATCGGCGGCTCGACCAACGCGGTGATTCACCTGAAAGCCATCGCCGGGCGCATCGGTGTCGAGCTTGACCTGGACGACTGGACCCGCATGGGCCGTGGCATGCCGACCATCGTCGACCTGCAACCGTCCGGGCGTTTTTTGATGGAAGAGTTCTACTACGCCGGTGGCCTGCCGGCGGTGCTGCGCCGCCTCGGTGAAGCCAACCTGATCCCGCACCCAAACGCGTTGACCGTCAACGGCAAGTCCCTCGGCGAAAACACCAAGGACGCGCCGATCTACGGCCAGGACGAAGTGATCCGCACCCTCGACAACCCGATCCGCGCCGACGGCGGTATCTGTGTGCTGCGTGGCAACCTCGCCCCACTGGGTGCGGTGCTCAAGCCTTCGGCGGCCAGCGCTGAACTGATGCAGCATCGCGGGCGCGCGGTGGTGTTCGAGAACTTCGACATGTACAAGGAACGGATCAACGACCCGGAACTGGACGTGGATGCCAACTCGATCCTGGTGATGAAAAACTGCGGCCCCAAGGGTTACCCGGGCATGGCGGAAGTCGGCAACATGGGCTTGCCGGCCAAACTGCTGGCCCAGGGCGTAACGGACATGGTGCGTATTTCCGATGCGCGCATGAGCGGTACGGCCTATGGCACCGTGGTGCTGCACGTGGCACCGGAAGCGGCAGCCGGCGGCCCCCTGGCCACGGTGAAAGAAGGCGACTGGATCGAACTGGATTGCGCCAACGGGCGCCTGCACCTGGACATCCCGGACGCCGAACTGGCAGCACGCATGGCCGACCTTGCACCACCACAGCAACTGATTGTCGGGGGCTACCGGCAGCTGTACATCGACCACGTATTGCAGGCAGACCAGGGCTGCGACTTCGACTTCCTGGTGGGCTGCCGTGGCGCCGAAGTGCCGCGTCATTCCCACTAATTGGGACGGGAGGAATGCTATGATGCCGCCAATTTCGCCAGAGTAGCCTTCCTGTTATGGATCAGCAGCCGACCAAGCCGCGCAAGAGCATGCACGCCCAAATCGTTCAGGACTTGGGCATGCACATCGTTTCCGGGCGCTTCAAGCCGGAAGAACGATTGCCCATGGAGGCCACCCTGTGCGAGGAATACAAAGTCAGCCGGTCGGTATTGCGGGAGGCCACTCGGGTACTGAGCGCCAAGGGCCTGGTGATTTCCAAGCCCAAGGTCGGCGCGGTTGTGCGCCCCCGGGTGCAGTGGCACTTGCTGGACCCGGACGTGCTGTCCTGGCTGATGCAGTCGACGCCCCACAGCGAGTTTTTCAACACGCTGGCCGGTGTACGCCGGATCCTGGAGCCGGAAATCGCCGCCATGGCGGCGACCACCGCCACCGACGCCGACATCACCACCATCGAAAAAGCCTACCTCGGCATGGAAACCGCGAACACCCACGAAGCGCTGTTGCAGGCCGACCTGGACTTCCACCGCGCGATTGCCGACGCCACCCGCAACGACCTGCTCGCCTACATGTGCAACATGCTGTCGTTGCCGTTGCGCGAGTCGATCAACATCACCAACCGCCGCCCGGATATCCAGGGCCTGAGCCTGCCCCGCCACAAGGCCATCCTTACCGCCATCCAGAACCGCGACGCCCTCGGCGCCCGGCATGCCTCCCTGGTGCAGCTGGATGACACCCGCGTGGCGCTGGACACGGTGATGAATGTGCTGACCCCGCTGTAACGCGGGGCTTGGCCCCATCGCACCCTCCTGCCCTTCCCCGCTTAAACACCCCCTCCAGCCTCAAGTGCGCGCCCCCTCAGTCGATATACAGGGGGTATGCATGGGCTACACCGTACTCACCACAACACATGCGACGCTCGACGCTACTGTTTCCTCCTTGCCAAAAACTATAAATACCCGCGGGTGAAATCATGAATATCAAGCAGAAGCTGACCTGGGCCTTTGCGGCCATCGCGTGCCTGCCGGTCATCCTGGTGGCCGTGCTCGTTGTGCTGAATGTGCGCGACGGGGCCTTGGCCAACTTCCTCGACAGCAGCGGTCGCGAGATCCGCCAGATCGACAATGGCATGAAGCAGTTCTTCGACGGCATCAGCCAGAACGTCGACTACGTGGCCAAGGACCCGCGCGTTGTCGCGGCCAAGGACCTCAAGAGCTACGCCGGCGCCGACGCCGCGCAAACCCCGCTGACCCCGACGAACAAAGACCTGCTGGCGATTTTCGACCAGTTCGCCAAAAGCCATCCGAGCACCGCCTACCTGTCCCTGGGCCTGAGCGACGGCGGATACGCCAGTTGGCCTGACGATACCAAACTGAATAACTACGACCCGCGCGTACGCCCCTGGTACAAAGCTGCCATCGCCGCGCCGGGTACCACCGTGCGCACTGGCGCCTACTATTGGGCACCGGACGATGTGGTGCTGATCGGCACCGTGCACACCGTCGCCGACGCCACCGGCAATATCCTGGGTGTGGTCGGCCTGGATGTGTCCCTCAAGCAACTCACCGAACTGGTGCGCAACATCAAGCTGGGCGACAGCGGCTACCTGATGCTGGTGGAAGCCAACGGCAACGTGCTGGTAGACCCGAGCGACGCCAAGCACAACTTCAAGCCAATGGCCGACCTGGGCCCCAACTATGCCGAACTGGCCAAGCGCGGCGACGGCGTGACCCAGGTCGAGATTGACGGCGTGCCGTACATGGCCAACGTGGTCAGCTCCCAAGGCCTGGGCTGGCGCTTTATCGGCCTGATCAAGCGTGACGAAGTGATGGCCGGCGCGACACGCCTGACTTGGCTGATCGTCGCCATCGCGGCGGCATTGGCGGTGATCTTCGCCATTGTCGGCGCCAGCTTCGCGCGTGTGATCGTGCGCCCGATTCGTGGCGTGGCCGACGGCCTGCAAGAAATCGCCGAAGGTGAAGGCGACCTCACCCGCCAGCTCAAGGTACAAGGCAAGGACGAAACCGCCAGCCTGGCAGGCTGGTTCAACCAGTTTTTGAGCATGATCGCCCAGTTGGTGCAGCGCATCGGCAGCGCCTCATCCGACCTGCAAACCGCGGCCGCCGACACCCGTGAAGTCGCGCACAACATGAACCAGGCCGCCGGCCGCCAGCGCGAAGCCGTGGAGCTGGTCAGCACCGCGTTCAACGAAATGGTGGCCACCGCCAACGAAGTCGCACGTTCGTGCAGCGCGGCGGCCTCGAGTGCCGACGAAGGTTATCGGGACGTGCACGATGGCCAGCAACACATCGGCGAAGCCACCGGCAGCGTACTCAAGCTGAGCGAAGACCTGCAAAAGTCGACCCAGACCATGCAGTTGCTCGAACAGGACAGCAAGAACATCAACACCATCCTCGACACCATCCGTTCGATTGCCGAGCAAACCAACCTGCTGGCCCTCAACGCCGCCATCGAAGCCGCTCGAGCCGGTGACCAGGGCCGTGGGTTTGCCGTGGTGGCCGACGAAGTCCGCGCCCTCGCCCGACGCACCGCCGATTCCACCGGCGAGATCGACAGCCTGCTCGGCAACCTCGCCCGCCGCACCCAGGAAGTCACCCTGCAGATGCAGGGCAGCCTGCAGGTCTCGCACACCAGCGTGGAGCGCATCCAGCAGGCCCGCGACAGCTTCGACAAGATCCGTGGCTCGGTCGACTCGATTCGCGACCAGAACACCCAGATCGCCACGGCCGCCGAGGAACAGCACCAGGTGGCCGAAGAGATCAACCGGCACATCGCGCAGATCCATGCCGATGCCCAGTTGGTGGAAGGCTTTGCTCATTCGGCCCAGACCGGGTCCGGACGGTTGACGGATATTTCCGGTCAGCTCAAGGGCCTGGTGGGTCGCTTCAAGTTCTGAGCCCGCCTGCGCGGCGGTGAACAGCTCACCGTCTCCAGCGCCACATCATTCCCAGCCATTTGTCAGCTTGCCGCAAGGCAACGCACATCACTCTATTCGCCGGCCGCCCGGAGTTTGAACTGGAGAGCTTGCACAAGACCGCGATGATTGGCACGCCGGAAGAAATCATCCCGCGCATCCGGTATTACCAGGAGTTGGGTGTCGACGAGTTCAGCTTCTGGTGTGATAACAGCTTGCCCCACGCGGAGAAGAAAAAATCCCTGGAGATGTTTATCAGGCACGTGGTACCGGCATTTCGCTGAGGGTAATCCCTGAACCACACACCGCGCCGGCAAAAAAAAACGCCACTCAATGAGTGGCGTTTTTTTTCATACCCGGTTCGACGTCAAGACCAAGGCGGGCGCTCGCACAAAGCGAGGCTCTACCCCACCCAACTGATCGCGGTCTTTGGAATCACTTCCGATTCATCCAGCTTGGAAGCGAACATGCTTACCGCCTCGACCGCGTCACTGGTGCCATTGCGAATCTGCAAAATTACCGAGCCAGCTTGATCGGCCAGCGTAACGCCGCGCTGCGCGCCTTCCTGCGTGGTGTTCATGCTGACCACCGCGTCCCGTGTCTCGGCGAGTATCTTGCTGATCATCTCGGAAATTTCCGCCGTTGAGCGACTGGTGCGTCCCGCCAGTTGCCTGACCTCATCGGCGACGACCGCAAACCCCCGCCCTTGATCCCCTGCGCGGGCGGCCTCGATGGCCGCATTGAGTGCCAGCAGGTTGGTCTGGTCGGCGATCCCGCGAATGGTATTGACGATCGCGGTGATCTGCTCGGAACGATCCCCCAGTTGCCCCACCAAGCGCGCAGACGCGCCGATGTTTTCGGCAATGCGGCGCATCTCACTGGCGGTCTCTTGAATGACCTGAGTGCCCTGCTCGGCAAACTTCTCCGTCTCGGCAGAAATATGGTAAGCCCGAGAAGCTCCGCGGGAGTCGGCCTCGAATTTCTCGACCCGCTCGGTGATATCACTGGCGAACTTGACGATCTTGGTTAACTTGCCGTCAGCGTCATAGACCGGGTTATAGCTTGCCTCCAGCCACACGACACGGCCGTGCTTGCCGAGGCGTTTAAATTGCCCGCTGAAAAACTCGCCCGCATTCAGGCGACGCCAGAAGTCGGTGTACTCATTGCTGTTAACCAGGGCGGGTTCGCAAAACAGGCGGTGATGCTTGCCCTTGAGTTCCGCCAGCCCATAACCCATGACATTCAGAAAGTTTTCGTTGGCGACCAATACATTACCGCTCAGGTCGAACTCGATCACCGCCATGGCCCGGTCCAGCGCCGCGAGCTTGCTGCGGGTGGCGGCCTCCTGTGCCACTTTGTCTGTGACGACAAGCGCGTACTTGACGATTTTCAACACCTGGCCACGCTCGTCCAGCACCGGGTTATAACTGGCCTCCAGCCAGACAGTCTGCCCGTCTTTATGGACCCTCTGAAAGGTGCCGGAGACGAATTTTCCAGCCCGAAGCTCGGCCCAAAATTCGCTGTACGCTGCGCTGCTCGTCAAGGCAGGCAAGCAAAAGTCCCGATGTGACTTTGTACTCCATTCATCCGGGCGATATCCCAAAGCCTGCAAGAAGTTATCATTGGCGCGAAGTACCTTGCCGTTCAAGTCGAATTCGACCACGGCCATCGAGCGCTCAAGTGCAGCCATCAATCCTTTGTACCCTGCAACATCGGCCGTCCTGGCCGCCAGTTCTGTTTTTAACGTTTTATTGAACATGACGTACCCCTTCAGAGCAGTGGGCTCTAAAGGCGCTATCGGCTGTCAGTTACGGAACTAAACACCACCAGTCAGACTTTTTATTTGACGTCAATTTAATGCGTTTTTACGCCCGCTGAAGACCGCTGAGCATCGCCAAAAAGGGCGGCCGTCGCCCAGAGGCACAAAGGCAATTCAGACCTTCTGAAGTGCCGCCCCGCCACTTCCGCGCTGAACGTCCAGCGTGGTACTTATCAGCCGCGTAAAAATAGCTAAAAGCTCAATCATTTCAGGATTTTGGAGCTTTTTCGGTAACGAGTCCAAGGCACACAACGTACCGAAAAAAGTGCCGTCTGCCAGCACAATAGGCAGCGAAACATAGCTTTCGAAACCGTAATGTTTCGGCAATGGATGCTCTGAAAATACGGGGTCGAAACTGGCATGTTCGATGACAATTGGTTTTCGACTGGCGCGCAGTTCGTTGCAGAGGGTAGCTTCTACTAAAAACTCTTCGCCTGCCCCTAAGCCAAAGTGCAACTCATCGTGCACGGCACATGCTATCCAGTGGGTATCCGTCATTTTTGAAATGGCGGCGAACCGCATATCCGTCAACCGAGCGGTAAGCCTCAAAATGCTAGAGGTGGCTTCTATCTCAGCAATCGCTGAAATTTCCTCAACAGTCAGTCTATTAATGTTAATCCCCTTTAAGACACATTAAAAATTTCAGCCAAAAGACGTCAGGACGCTATGGGGTTCAATCATCTCCAAACCACGATAGCCGTCAACCTGAAAACAGCGGCCTGACAACGCCAGCGTCCTCTGCTCAGATCTTTAATCAGTGACCCTCGCGGGTGCGCAATGTTCCAACCTGCCGCAGCGGGTCGACCAAGCGCCCACCGTTCCTGCGCTTTACCTGGCACCGCCCTGGCCTAGGGTACGATCCAGCGATGTTAAAATATGTTATTTAAAAAAAATAACTTCACATAATCCGATCACTGGTGGATTATCAGCCCAACACGTATCGCCCCCTGACCACAAAACAGGAACCCCCATGAATAATAAGAACGTAGGCGTTATCGGACTTGGCGCGATGGGCCTGGGCATTGCCCGCTCGTTGCTGCGCAACGGCTTCAATGTGCATGCCTGTGATGTGCGTGAAGCCGTCACACAACAGTTCGCCAGCGAAGGCGGCATCGCCTGCAACTCGCCAAAGCAGATGGCGGATGAATGCGATGTGATCATCACCGTGGTGGTCAATGCCGAACAGACCGAGACCGTGCTGTTTGGCGAGCACTCGGCGGCGGCTGCATTGCGCCCGGGAAGCCTGGTGATTGGCTGCGCCACGGTGGCACCGACCTATGCGGTGGAGCTGGGCAAGCGCCTGGCAGACGTCGGGTTGCTGTACCTGGACGCACCCATCTCCGGTGGTGCGGCCAAGGCAGCAGCCGGCGAAATGACCATGATGACTTCCGGCCCGGCCGAGGCCTACGCCAAGGCTGATGACGTACTCGCGGGCATGGCCGGCAAGGTCTATCGACTGGGCGACGTGCATGGCCTGGGCTCCAAGGTCAAGATCATCAACCAGTTGCTGGCAGGCGTGCACATTGCGGCCTCCGCCGAAGCGATGGCATTGGGGCTGCGCGAGGGGGTCGACGCCGACGCCTTGTATGAGGTGATCACCCACAGCGCCGGCAATTCCTGGATGTTCGAGAACCGTGTGCCGCACATTCTCAAGGCCGATTACACCCCGTTATCCGCCGTGGATATTTTCGTCAAGGACCTGGGCCTGGTGCTGGATACCGCCCGGGCCAGCAAGTTCCCGCTGCCGCTGTCGGCCACCGCGCACCAGATGTTCATGCAGGCCTCCAGTGCCGGTTTCGGGCGTGAGGACGATTCGGCGGTGATCAAGATTTTCCCGGGCATCGAACTGCCGGTTGCCAAGCCCGACTCCGTATAAGGACTGCTCCATGAACCGACCTGCCGCACGCCCATTGCTGGGCTGCATCGCCGACGATTTCACCGGGGCCACCGACCTCGCCAACATGCTGGTGCGCGGCGGAATGCGTACCGTGCAGAGCATTGGCATCCCGAGCGACGAAGTCGCGGCCGGGCTGGACGCCGATGCAATCGTCATTGCCCTGAAATCCCGCACCCTGCCCGTTGCAGAGGCCGTCGCCGATTCATTGGCGGCCCTGGAATGGTTGCGCGCACAGGGTTGCGAGCAGATTTTCTTCAAGTACTGCTCCACATTCGACTCGACCTCTGCCGGCAATATCGGCCAGGTCAGCGAAGCACTGCTCACGGCGCTGGGCAGTGATTTCACCCTCGCCTGCCCGGCGTTTCCGGAAAACGGCCGGACGATTTTCCGTGGTCATCTGTTCGTGCAAGACCAATTACTCAATGAGTCGGGCATGCAGCACCATCCACTGACGCCCATGACCGATGCCAACCTGGTGCGCGTGCTGCAATCGCAAACCTCCCACAAGGTTGGCCTGCTGCGCTACGACAGCATCGCCCAGGGCGTTGCGCAAGTACGCGAGAAGATCGCCGAGTTGCGCGCCCAAGGTGTCGGCATGGCAGTAGCCGATGCGCTGTCTGACCAGGACCTTTATACCCTCGGTGCCGCCTGCGCCGATTTGCCCCTGCTGACCGGCGGCTCGGGCCTGGCCCTGGGGCTTCCGGAAAATTTCCGCCGCGCCGGCAAGCTGCGCGACTTCGACCCGGCCTCGCTGCCCACGGTAGAAGGCGGCGAAGTGGTGCTGGCCGGCAGTGCGTCGATTGCCACCAACGGCCAGGTAGCCGCGTGGATCGAGGCCGGGCGGCCAGCGCTGCGCATTGACCCGCTGGCGCTCGCGGCCGGTGAGCCGGTGGTGGCCAACGCCGTGGCTTTTGCACGCAACCAGCCACACACCGTATTGATCTACGCCACCAGCACCCCGGACGAGGTCAAGGCGGTCCAGCAGCAACTGGGCGTCGAGCGTGCCGGCGAGTTGGTGGAGAGCGCCTTGGGCGCCATCGCCCAAGCCCTTCGCGACAGCGGTGTGCGGCGCTTTGTGGTCGCCGGTGGTGAAACCTCCGGCGCCGTGGTTAAAGCCCTCGGCGTACACCTGTTGCAGATTGGCGCGCAGATCGACCCCGGCGTACCAGCCACTGTCAGCAACACCGCCGAGCCGCTGGCGCTGGCCCTCAAGTCAGGCAACTTCGGCGGCCGGGACTTTTTCGACAAGGCCCTGAAGCAATTGACCGGAGGTGCGCAATGAGTCGCGAAAACGCCCTGCGCGAGGAGATTTGCACGGTTGGGCACAGCCTCTACCAGCGCGGATATACCGTGGGCAGCGCCGGCAACATCAGCGCCCGGCTCGACGACGGCTGGCTGATCACCCCCACCGACGCCTGCCTTGGGCGCCTGGACCCTGCGGCGATTGCCAAGGTCGATCTGGCCGGCAAATGGGTATCGGGCGACAAGCCGTCAAAAACCCTGGCCCTGCATCGCCAGGTCTACGATCGCAACCCTGGGGTTGGTGGCGTGGTGCATACCCATTCCACACACCTGGTGGCCCTGACGCTGGCCGGCGTGTGGAGCCAGGACGACATCCTGCCGCCGCTCACGCCGTATCAGGTGATGAAAGTCGGCCATATCCCGTTGATCAACTATCAACGCCCTGGCGCCCCCAATGTCGCCGAACAGGTGGCACAACTGGCCAACCGCGTGCGCGGCGTGATGCTCGAACGCCTGGGCCCGGTGGTCTGGGAAAGCTCCGTGTCCAGGGCCAGTTACGCCCTGGAAGAACTCGAAGAAACCGCCCGGCTTTGGCTGATGAGCAACCCGCGACCGGCGCCACTGGACCAGGCCGCACTGAACGAACTGCGGGAGACGTTCGGCGCCCAGTGGTAGGCCTCGGGATTTACCCGCAACGCCCTTGATGCACGCCTTCGCGACGAGAGGCAGCCAAGCTGTCGCGACAACGTGCCTGAACAATAAAAACAACAGGACATTCCAGCATGACCCAGCCCTACTGCAGTGTTGACGCTTACAGTGGCACCCACCTTTCACACGTTCTGCGCGGCGGGTGGATGCTATGAGCCCACTTATTCTGATGGCAACCGCGGGCCTTGGGATCACGCTCCTGCTGTTCCTCGTCCTCAAGTACAAATTCCAGCCGTTTGTGGCGCTGATGCTGGTGAGCATCCTGGTGGCCTTGGTCGCCGGGGTGAAACCGGCCGACCTGGTCGCCACCATCGAAGGCGGGATGGGCAAGACCCTCGGCCACATCGCAATCATCATCGCCCTGGGCGCCATGATCGGGCGCATCATCGAACTGTCCGGCGGTGCCGAGGCGCTGGCGAAAACCCTGATCGAACGCTTCGGTAATCGGCGCACGCCACTGGCGCTGACCGTTGCCGGCTTCATCATCGGTGTGCCGGTGTTCTTCGAAGTGGGGGTGATCATCCTGATGCCCCTGGCGTACGGCGTCGCCCGCCGCGCGCGCAAACCGCTGCTGATGTTTGCCTTGCCGATGTGCGCGGCGTTGCTCACGGTGCATGCGTTCCTGCCACCGCATCCGGGTGCCGTGGCGGCCGCCAGCCAACTGGGCGCTGACCTCGGCCGGGTACTGATGTTCGGGCTGCCGCTCACGGCATTCCTGTGCTACGTCGGTTACCGCGTGGCGGGCCGCATGACACGGCGTTTCTACCCGATGTCCGATGATATCCGTGCCGAAGTCTACGGCCCCCATGTGACTAACGACGACCTGCGCGCCTGGCACAACGGCAACGCCCAGAACGTCGAACAGGCTGCCGGGGCCGTCGCGCATATGGGCCTGGAAGAGTCCACCAGCAGTATCGTTGCCAAGCTGCCACCCGCCCCGGCGCCGGGCTTTGGGCTGATCGTCAGCCTGATCCTGTTGCCCATAATCCTGATTCTGCTGGGCACCCTGGCGACGTCGCTGCTGCCTATCGAATCGACCCTGCGGGCGATCATGACCGTCCTCGGCGCGCCGCTGGTGGCGTTGCTGCTCGACACCTTGCTGTGTGCCTGGTTGCTCGGCTCCCGTCGCGGCTGGAGCCGTACCCAGGTGTCTGATGTGATCGGCTCGGCATTGCCGGGCGTGGCCATGGTGATCCTGATCGCCGGGGCCGGCGGCGTGTTCGGCAAAGTGCTGGTGGACACCGGGATCGGTGCGGTGGTCTCCGACCTGCTGCGCACCACCGGGCTGCCGGTGCTGGCACTGGGCTTTTTGCTGACCATGTTGCTGCGCGCGGTGCAGGGTTCGACCACCGTGGCACTGGTGACGACTGCGGGTATCATCAGCCCGTTGATTGCCACGCTCAACCTGACGCCCAACCATATGGCGCTGCTGTGCCTGGCCATGGGCGGTGGCGGGCTGGCGATGTCGCACATCAACGACGCCGGTTATTGGATTTTTACTAAACTGGCCGGCCTCAACGTGGCTGACGGCTTGCGTACCTGGACGGTGATCACCACCCTCCTGGGCACCCTGGGCTTCCTTATCACCCTGTTGATCTGGCCTTTTGTCTGAAGGAGCTCACATGCCTCGCTTTGCTGCCAACCTGAGCATGCTCTACCCCGAACATCCATTTCTGGAGCGCTTCGCCGCGGCCGCCGCCGATGGTTTCGAAGCGGTGGAGTACCTCTTTCCCTATGAGTACAGCCCCCAGGAACTGCAACAACGCCTGACCGACAACGGCCTGGTACAAGCCCTGTTCAACGCGCCGCCCGGTGATTGGGCGGCGGGCGAGCGCGGCATCGTGACCTTGCCGGGTCGCGAGGACGAGTTTCGCTCAGGTTTCGACCGGGCGTTGGAATACGCCGCCGTGCTGGGCAATACCCGCGTCCATGTGATGGCCGGCTTGCTGCCTTCGGAAAGCGACCGTGCGCGCCACCATGGCGTGTACCTGGAAAACCTCGCCTACGCTGCCGCCCAGGCGCAGCAGGCCGGCATCACGGTGTTACTGGAACCGATCAACACCCGGGACATGCCGGGGTTTTTCCTCAACCGCCAGGATCAGGCACAGGCCATCTGCAAGGAGGTCGGTGCCAGTAACTTGAAGGTGCAGTTTGACTGCTATCACTGCCAGATCGTCGAGGGCGACCTGGCCGTCAAGCTGCGTCGCGACATGGACGGCATTGGCCATATCCAGATTGCCGGCGTGCCTGACCGGCATGAACCGAACCTCGGTGAGCTGAATTACCCTTACCTGTTCCAGCTGATCGACGAACTGGGGTATGACGGCTGGATAGGCTGCGAATATCGACCGCGCGGCGACACCTCGGCCGGCCTGCAATGGTTGCGCGACTGGAAGGCACGCTAAACAACGCTACCCTCCCCTGCGCGCCGCTCGCGCAGGGGCTCCCAGAACAAAAACAACAGGACACTTCCCATGCAGCGCTTCGCTTCCCGGCCCGCTATCGGGCTGCTGTTTTCGCTGGTTGTTACCGGTTCCACTGTGAGCGCCGCGCCGTTGCCGGCCGCGACCGAAGGCGACTGGGTAGCCCCCGAGTTCACCTTCCACACCGGTGAAAAGCTCGCCAACCTGAAGCTGCACTACGTCACCCTTGGCAACCCGAAGCATCCGGCCATCCTCTACCTGCACGGCACGTATCGGCCCGGCAGTGATGTGCTGAGCAAGGATTTCGGTGGCGAATTGTTCGGCCCCGGGCAGCCGCTGGACGCCAGCAAGTACTACATCATTTCCACCGACGGGATTGGCGTCGGTCAATCGAGCAAGCCCTCGGACGGCCTGCGCACCAAATTCCCCGAGTACAACTACACGGATATGGTCCAGGCCCAGTACCGGCTGGTCACCGAGGGCCTGGGGGTCAAGCACCTGCGCCTGGTCATCGGCAACTCCATGGGCGGCATGCAGACCTGGATGTGGGGCCAGACTTGGCCACAGATGATGGACGCGCTGGTGCCCATGGCCTCACAGCCCACCGAGATGTCGTCACGCAACTGGATGATGCGCCGGCTGTTGGTGGAGTCGATCAAGCAGGACCCGGCGTGGAACAACGGCAACTACAGCGTGCAACCGCCGTCCTTACGCCTCGCCAACGCGCTGTTCAGCGTCGGCACCAGCGGTGGCGACCTGGCCTATCAGGCAGCGGCGCCTACCCGGGCCCAGGCCGACAAGCTGGTGGATGAGCGCCTCAACGCGCCGCAAACCGCCGACGCCAACGACTTTATCTACCAGTGGCAATCGTCTGCCGACTACAACGCAACGCCAGGCTTGAACAAAATCCAGGCCCCGGTACTGGTCATCAACTCGGCGGACGACGAACGCAACCCACCGGAAACCGGGCGCCTGGAAGCCTCGATGCGCGAACTCAAGGATGCGCGGTTGCTGCTGATTCCGGCCAGCGCAGAAACCCGTGGCCATGGCACCACCGGCATGGCGAAGTTCTATACGAAGGAGTTGGGGCAGTTTATGCAGCAGACCGAGAAGGTGCGTTAGGCCGGTGTGAGGTCGGACGGCAACATCAGTTCGACTCCTTGCTTGCGTATGCCGTCCGCCGCGGCGGGCGCCAACGCTGCGTCACTGATGACGATATCGAACTGCTCAAGCCCAGCGATCTTGTACATGCTGAAGGTGCCGTACTTGGAACTGCTGGCCACCAGCACCACTTGCGACGCCGACTGCATGGCGACCTGCTTGACCTCCACCTTCAACGCCGAAGGGGTGGTTATGCCACGCCGCAGGTCCCAGGAACTGGTGGAGATGAAGGCGATGTCGGTGACCACCTGGCGCAGGGTGGCCACCGCCAGCCCGCCGACACACGAATGGTTGGAGTGATCCAACTGCCCGCCGGTGTGAATCACCGTCACTTGCGGGGCGTCCATCAGCGCCTGCACCACCCCGAAGTCGTTGGTCACCACCGTCATGCCGGCGAGTGCCTTGATGTAAGGCACGATCTCCAGCGTGCTGGTGCCTGCATCCAGGTAAATCGTCATGTCTGCACGCAGCAAGCGCGCGGCGAGCCTGGCCATGGCTTGCTTCTGCGGCAACTCGACCACGGCCTTGAGCTGATGGCTCGGCTCGCTGTGAAGCTGACTGGCAATGCGCACTCCACCGGTGACCGAATACGCCCGGCCTTCCTGCTCCAGCAACGCGATATCGCGCCGCACGGTCATGTGTGAGCAGTCGAACATCTCCATCAACTGATGAACACTCAGCACTTGATGCTTGCGCAACTGACGCAGGATCAGCTCACGGCGCTGATCAGGAATCATCGGTGCGCCGCTCTCGGCGGTGATGTCCTTCTGGCTTGGCATTCGAGGCTCCAACGGGTACGGCGGGCGGGGTTCAGTGAACCACATAGTAGCGAATCCACTGCGGCCCGCGCGAGCGTGGCAAAAAATGCAGCCGCCGTAAAATGAATGACCCGCGCTTAGTACGCCGCAGCACCCAGCATCAACGTCATAATCGCACGCTCGACCGGGCCCGGGACCTGCTCAATCGCCAGGTTTACTTTTGAAAAATACCCTCTGCAACGCAACGCCCTTCGTTTACTCTGCACACCGAACGGCCGCACCTATCCATTCGCCGCATCAGTACAAGGACGTCAACCCACCGTGAGTAGAGAAATAATCCTGATGCGCCACGGGCAGCCAAAGCTGCTCGGCACCGACAAACTGTCGGGACTTGAGATGGAAGGCTGGATCGAACGCTACAACCAGTCCGAAATCACCCACCAACCCGTCCCGGATGCCAGCTTGCGGCTCGCTGCAACCGCCACGGTGATTGTCTCGAGCAGCGCGCCGCGTGCACTGGCCTCGGTCCAGGCACTCGGGCTGAAGCCCGCTTTCGTCGACGTGCTTTTCTGTGAAGCGCAACTGCCTTTTGTTCGCTGGCATTTGCCACGGCTGTCGCCGTTTACCTGGGCGTTTATCCTTCGCGTCTTATGGCTGTGCGGTTACGCGCGCGACGTCGAGTCCGCCGCCGCTGCAAAGCTACGCGCCAGCACGGCAGCCCAGCGCCTGCAGTCGGTTGCCAGCGAAGGGCCGGTTCTGCTGCTCGGGCATGGTTTTATGAACCGAATGATCGCCAAACAACTGCTGGCCGATGGATGGGTTCGCCAAACGCGTGACGGCAGCCAGTATTGGAGCGCGACGGTGTATCGATTGGGCGATGCCTAGAGCGGCCGCGCCTCACGCTACTTCAACCGCCCCGCCTCACCCAGCCAGGCTGGCGCGCCGTTGTGCAACCATTCAGTGGCCGCAGGGTTGTGTTTGATGCGGCTATCCAGAAATGCCACACCAACGGCCTGAATCGCCGCCACTTGCTTGGGGTCCGGAGCCGGTTCGCCCGCCATCGGGCTACCGCCGCCAGGTTTGGGGCCGTGCTTGTGCCCTCGACCTTTGGGCGCATCGCCGGGCGGCTCACTGCCCTTGTCGGCCTTTTTCGCCGGCCGGCTGAATAACTCGCTACCGGACAAGGTCTTGTGTGTCGCACTGTTCAATTCCAACTGAACACTGCCCACTGCCGTCAGCGACTCTCCCAACACTTCTCGCTGGCGATAAGAACTCACCCAGTTGAACGGATCTTCATCCTGCTGACCGGTCATCGACAGCACCGGCGCTGCTATCCGGGCGAACACTTCAGGCCGGGTGCCGACTTCCACATAAGGGCTGAGCAGCAACACCGCTTTAGGCTGAACCGCAACGCCCGACGCGGCGCCAGGTTCCAGCGCCCCGGCCAGTGCCTCAGCGGTCTGCGCTCCAAAATCAAAACCGGCCACCACGACCTGGTTCCAGTCGATGGCAGCCAGTTGCGCATCGCCTTTGGCGGCCCGCGCCCGAACCTCGGCCAGGACTTTTTGCAATGTGGTCAGCCTGTCGCGTAAGGCAGCGGCTGAGTAATGACTGCTCGCCATCCCGCGAAAATCGCCATACACCGCCTGCTGCGACGCAAAAATCGACTGATCATGGGCGTGCCCCTGAACCGACAGCACCGCATAACCGGCCTGCGCCCATGCCTTGCGCCACTGCACGCCGCCCGAGGCCGACTCACCCAAGCCTGGCAAGTAAATAATCAAGGGCATCTGCTCATGGGTCACCGGCGCCAGCCACGCAACGTCCACCGATTGCTGATCGAGTTGCCAGGTTGCGCCCCAGCCGGCCGTTTCGTAGTGGGACGGTTGATAGGCGGTGCCCAGCTCTTTATTGACCCGTTCGGTAAATTCGGCTCGCGGGTTTGGCGGGTCGCCCGCACAACCGGAGATCAATCCCAGGCTACCCACCAAGGCGCCCACAGCCAGCCAGTACCGAGGTTGAAGGTTCATTCGATTCACGCGCACGTCCAGATCAAGATGATCTGGCAGCCTAACCGACCCGCTGGCGAACGAAGCACAAGCGCAGGTAAAGAATGGGTAAAGCGTGACGGCACGATGGCCCTCCTCGCGGGTCTTTGCCTTATGAGAGCCGAAAAAATTTCATGGAGACGCCTGTGAGCATCAGAGACAACCCCGAGGACTACCAGGATCTCAAGCGGGCCGTCGGCTTGCTGGAGTCACCTTCCCTGACAGCGAGGCTGTCCGGCATGATCGGTTCACCCATTGAAAGCGCGATAAAGGCATTGCCGGGGGCGGTTTCAAAAAGGATCAACGGCGCCGTGGCGGCGGCGCTGCATTCATCCGCCGGTGCGGCGCTGAAGAGCCTGGACAACCGCCCGAAAAAGCCCGCCTCGACCCGGCTGCACAAGGTCTACGCAGCGACCTCGGGCGCTATCGGCGGGGCCTTCGGTTTTGCGGCACTGTTTGTCGAGCTGCCTATCTCCACCACCATCATGATGCGCTCGGTCGCCGACGTGGCGCGCAGCGAAGGTTTCGACCTGGGAGACTTTGCGACCAAGCAGGCGTGCATCGAGGTGTTTGCCATGGGGGGCAACAGCCAGGCCGACGATGCGACGGAGACGGGCTACTACATGACCCGCAGTTTCACCACCCAGGCCATGCAACAACTGTCGAAGGAGCTCGCGGGGATAGCCGCCAAGCAGGGCTCCAAAGCCATCGGCAGCCTGTCCCCGGGGCAAGCCGGGAAATGGCTGGCGATTTTGATCGACAACGTCGCGACACGTTTTGGCTTTACCATTTCCAGCAAGTTCGCGGCGCAGGCCGTTCCCGTGATGGGGGCCTTTACCGGGGCGACGATCAACGCACTGTTCACCCATTTCTATCAGGACATGGCGCGGGGGCACTTCATCGTCAAACGGCTTGAAGAGAAATATGGTTTTGAGCAGATCAAGAATGAGTACATGGCCATCAAGGCGGCGCCCCGGGTGAACTAGAAGCTGGAGGGCATCAGCCTTTCACTGCGCCTCAGCCCCGGATATGTCGACGCACACACTGCACCAGCCCATCCAGCGCCTGGGACTTCACCGGGGCCAGCACGCAGACCGTGTGCTCAAGCCCGCCCTCCGCTACCGTCAAGGTGTAATGCACCTGGCCGGGATGGGTGGAGGTCGGCAGGGCACTTTGCGGCAACTGAAAAAAGTCTGAAGCCTCGATCAGTTGCCGCAACTCTTGCTGGTCCTGCTCAGTCAAGGTGCCCACCTCCACAGTGCGGGGTTTGGACAAGCCGGGAAAAAACGCCGGACCGCCGTTTTCCGAAATCGAGATATGCATCACTGTTCCTCACTGTCAAAGCGTGTTGTCAGACATCAATGCCCACCGCTTTCCAGCCTTCCTTGACCGCCTTCTGCTCATCCTTGTTCGCACCATAAAGCCGACCGGCGATATCGTAGGTAATCCGCGCAAACCGCAGAAACCCCGAGTTCGGCCGCAAACGCGGGTCGCGCAAGGCGTCGTACCAGATGCGCCCTGCCCGCTCCCAGGCAAACCCGCCGATCAATGTGGCCACCTGATAGAACGCATGGTTGGGGATGCCGGAATTGATATGCACCCCGCCATTGTCGTCATAGGTCTGCACAAAATCATCCATATGCCCGGGTTGAGGGTCTTTACCCAACAGCTTATCGTCGAATGCAGTACCGGGCGCTTTCATCGAGCGCAGGGCAACGCCTTTGATCTTTTTGGTAAACAACCCTTTGCCGATCAACCAATCGGCGTCCTCTGCCTTTTGTTTCAACGCATATTGCTTGATCAGCGAGCCGAACACGTCCGACAGCGACTCATTCAACGCACCGGATTGATTGAAATACATCAGCTTGGCCTCATCCTCGGTGACGCCATGAGCCAACTCATGGCCAATCACATCAAGCGCGATGGTGAACCGATTGAACAGCTGCTGATCCCCATCACCAAAGACCATTTGGGTCGAATTCCAGAACGCATTGTTATAGCTCTGGCCAAAGTGCACGGTCGCGTCCAGCGCCAGGCCGGCATCGTCGATGGAGTTACGGTCAAATACCTGCTCGAAAAAGTCGAACGTGGCGCCCAAACCGTCATAGGCCTCGTCCACCGCCGCATCACCGCTGGCGGGTTGCCCTTCGCCACGGATCAGCTTGCCGGGCAGGCTATCGGTGCCATCGGCGCTGTAGATCGACCGCCGCTTTGAAGCAGCCATCGCCAGGGCCATGTGGGCTGGACCTTTGGCCGGCAGCGCGAGCATGCGCAACGAACGGAACGTGCTGTCCTTGGCGCGGGTGCGTAACGCACAGTCGCGCTGGGCTTTATCGCCGTTGCGCGCGATTTGATCGAGCATATACGGGGGGATAAGGCAGAAAATCGGATTACGACCATGGCGAACACACATTGACCAGCTCCCTTTAGACTCGTGGTGAAGATCCAGGCGACCCCTTCAGGATAGTCGCCGCGGGTAAGCGCGTGACGTCAATTGTCATAAACCTGTGTTGCAGTTGTGTTATCCAAGGCCCAGCAAGGAGCACCTCCATGCCTGCACGTAAAGCCAAAGTCGACCTGTCGCACCGTCCTCGGCTCGCCGACCTGCGACCCTTGATCCCAGCCAGCCCGACAATGACGCTGATGGAAGCCAGGGCCGCGACCAAAAAGGTCACGCCGGCCAAGGACCTGCAAGACCGGCACGGCTACGCCGACGACTTCCTCAGCAGCTTCGTCGTGCCTTGGCCCACGGTCGATGAGGCACTGGCTGGCGACGTACAAGCGCTGGACACCGGAGGCACACGGCTGGACTACCTGCATTTCTCAGTGACCATGTCACGCTCCCGACGACTGGCGCTCTACGTTGGCGTCAATATCGACGGCGGCCAGCAGGTAGAGGTGCCCCGCAGCAACGATAGCTGGGCCTACGACGGCCGCCTGCCCGTCAGCGCCCAGGTGGGCGACGAGCTCTACGCCAGTAATGGCCTGGACCGTGGCCACCTGGTGCGCCGACAAGACCCCAATTGGGGCGAAGAAGCGACCCTCGCCAACCTCGACACCTTCCACTTCACTAACTGCTCGCCACAGATGAGCGCGTTCAACCAGAAGACCTGGCTGGAACTCGAGGACTACATTCTCGACAACACTCGGCGCTGGAAAGCCCGAGCCACGGTGTTTACCGGCCCGGTGCTGGCGGCTGATGACCGTGTCTACCGTGGCGTCAAAATCCCCAAGGCGTTCTGGAAAGTGGTCGCCTATCTGGGCGATGACGGAAAACCGTCCGCCAGCGCCTATATGATCGACCAAAGCCGCGAGCTGGATCAGTTGGACCTGATGTTTGGCCAGCTCAGAACCTACCGCCGCAGCGTGCTGCAAATCGAACAACTGACCGGCATTCAGTTCGCCAACCTGGCCGACTATGACGGGTTCAGCAACGAAGAGCGCGCGACGGGCACGCACATTGAAGCGCTTATCCAGGGGCCCGAAGATATTCGGCTTTGACCAACAGGTTCAGGGATCGCTTTAGCGTCAGGAGGAGAAAATTTCTGAGCGTCGTGGCACCGGTTGCGGATGCCTAAGCGGTTGCTGCCTGGCAAGTTGCGCCTGGACTTCAGCGACGGCATCCAGGACCCTCTGCGCCCAGTGCTCATCCTCTGGGTTCACCACAACCACGCGAAAGCCGTGATCATGGCCTTCAAGCTGCACGCCTTCGGAATCATCGACATGCAAGTCGATGTCGAATGCCGGCGGAAATTTCGAGGGCGAGTTCAACAACCCATGCACCGCCAGGGCGCGGTTGTGCAGCACACTGTTTACCACGCCGTCGACACGGATGCCGTACAGCAGCAACCAACGCTTGATGTAGGACGGTGTTCGACCAGACGAGGTGTAGACCCACACACTGCAGCCCTGGCGCCGTAGCTCGCGGGTCAGCGAGCGTGTGCCCATGCGCAACGGCTCGCCCAGCCACCGGTGGATACAGGCAGGCAGCCAGCTGTGTTCGACAGCGCAGTGGTGGAGCTGACACGCCAAGGTGTCATCGATATCAAACGAAATACGGATGCGCGGGCGCCTGGACAGGGGTGCCGGCATGCAAGACTTGATGGCCTGCCACGCCCGCGCGCTGTAAACCCGGCATGTCTGCAGGGTTGGATACCGGCTCATCAGTGGCCTCCCTTATAGGCAGGCAGCGGTGTTTCGCCCAGGAAAAACGCCTTGGGATCGGGCGCCTGCTCTTCCAGGAAGGCTGCATATTTTTTCTTGATCTTGGGCAATTCGTACAAAGCCTTTACACCATGCTTGGCGGAGTTGCGTATCACCGATGAGGGGTTGAAGTAGCCCTCGGCGTTTTCCAGCGTCAGCACAAACGGCGGCAAGCCTGCACGCATGAGCAAATAGCTGACGATAAGCGACCCGCTGCGGTTGTTACCTTCAATGAACAATTGCGGTTTGCTGAGGATGCGCACATAGACACCGGCCGCGCGCTTCCAGACGGACTCGCTGCGATAGGCGCAATACCAGTTGTACAAGTCCTTTATTCCCCCCTCAACATTGTTGAAGAAGTGTTCCTCGGTAGCCGCCAGGTGCTGAGCGTATTCCAGTCGACGTACCGGGTCCTTGCCGCAGAGCACGGTGGCATTGATCTCCAGCATCAGGTTCAGTTGCTGAAGGTCGAACAGGTCGACGCCGCGTGCGACATAGTCATCAATCAGCGCATAGCCTTCAAGCACATTCTGCAACACCTCGTCGGTCAAGGGGTCACGCTGCTCGGTAAAGTCCCGGCTGAGCTCGGCAAAACGGCCCTGCACCTTACGCAGTGCGCGTTCAATCGCGGGTAAATCAAGACGACGCGTTGCAGACATTGGCGACCCTGCGAAACAGTAGATAAGAAAGTAAAACGACCGGATGCCGGCCAACGCCGTTTTTCGGCATTGGTGGCATACGGCCTTGATCGGACGTGTGCTGCCTAGCTGAATTTGCCGCTGATGTAATCCTCGGTCATTTTTTCGCGCGGGCTGCCGAAAATCTCGGCAGTCGGGCCCATCTCAACCAGGTAGCCGGTGCGCGAGCCCTGGGAAATATCCACCGAGAAAAAGGCGGTCGTGTCAGCCACGCGAATGGCCTGCTGCATATTGTGGGTCACCAGGGCGATGGTGTAGTCCTTCTTCAACTCGACCATCAACTCTTCAACCCGGCGAGTGGCGATCGGGTCGAGCGCCGAACAGGGCTCATCCAGCAACAGCACTTCCGGTTCGGTGGCGATAGCACGCGCAATACACAGCCGTTGCTGCTGGCCACCGGAAAGTGACAGGCCACTGACCTTGAGCTTGTCCTTGACTTCATCCCACAGCGCGGCGCCTTGCAGGGCGTGCTTGACGCGGTCGCCCAGGTCGCCCTTGTAGCGATTGAGGCGCAGGCCGAAAGCGACGTTGTCGAAGATGCTCATCGAGAACGGGTTCGGCTGCTGAAACACCATGCCGATATAGCGACGCACGACCACCGGGTCTACGCCCTTGCCATAGACGTCTTGCCCGAGGAAATGCACATGCCCCTCAAAGCGAAAACCCTTCACCAGGTCGTTCATCCGGTTGAGGCTGCGCAACACGGTACTTTTGCCGCAGCCGGAAGGACCAATAAAGCCGGTGATCTTGTTTTTCTCAATCGGCACATGGCTGTCACGCACCGCCATGAAGTTGCCGTAGAAAATCTTGTCGAGCTTGCAGTCCATGACCACAGGCTCCTGGGTGACAAACGGAGCGGCTATTTGCGCAGTTGATACGTTCAAAGTTCAGTTGCTCCCGTTCTCAATACTTGGGCTTGCCGAAAATGCGGCTCACAATGTTCACCACCAGCACGATCATCACCAGCACCAGCGAAGCTGCCCAGGCGAGTTCGAGCTGGTTGTCGAAGGGCATGCCGGAAAAGTTGTAAATCAGCACGGCAAGCGATGCCGTCGGATTCATGACCGCCAGGCTGCCGTCGTGGTAGATCCAGTAGTTACTGAACAGCGCGGTAAACAACAACGGCGCGGTTTCGCCCGCAGCGCGTGCCACGGCCAGCATCACGCCCGTGAGGATCGCCGGCATGCCGGTGGGCAGGATGATTTTCCAGATGACCTGCGAGCGGGTGCAGCCCATGCCGTAGGCGGCGTCCTTCATGATCTTGGGCACCATCCGCATCGACTCTTCAGCCGTCAGCACGACGATGGGCAGCATCAGCACCGCCAGTGCCACGCCACCTGCCGGCGCCGAGTAGGTACCGGTGGTCATGACTACCAGGGCGTAGGCAAATACACCGGCCAGAATGGACGGCAGGCCCGTGAGCATCTTGGCGGCAAAACGCGCGGCGTTTGCCAGCTTGCTGTCGGGCCCCAGTTCAGCCAGGAAGATGGCTGCCATGATGCCGACCGGCACCGCGATCGCGGCCGCGATACCGACCATGACGAAGGTGCCTGCCATCGCGTTGCCGAAGCCGCCGCCCGTCTCGAAACCGGTGGGCGGCAGTTCGGTGAATACCTCCAGGCTCAGCCGTGCCCCGCCACGCGTGATCAGCATGTAGAGCACGGAAATCAGCGGCACGCTAGCCAGCAGCGCGCCAAACCAGACCAGCGTGGTCAACACCAGGCTACGCAGGGCGCGGCCTTCGAACTTGCGCTGCAGGCTGGGGACGGCGGCTACAGGAGATGTGAGGTTAGTCATCATTTGGTACCCCGCTGGGCGTAGAGCATGATCATCGAACCGATGATGTTCACCAGCAGCGTGATGAACATCAGCACCAGTGCGGCATACATCAACACCTCGATCTCGTTGGGCCCGGCTTCGGGGAAGTTCAGCGCCAACAAGGCGGCCAACGTGTTGGCCGGCGCAAACAGAGAAAGCGAAATGTTGTTTGCGTTACCCACCAGCATGGCCAGCGCCATGGTTTCACCCAGCGCGCGGCCCAGGCCGAGGACCAGGGAGCCGAAAATGCCCGTGGCAGCAGACGGCACCATCACCTTGAGAATCGCTTCCCAGTGGGTGGTGCCCATGCCGTAGGCGGCCTGCTTGGTTTTCATCGGTACGCTGGTGAGGGCGTCCTGGGAAACGGCGGCGATGGTCGGCAGAATCATGATGGCCAATACCAGCGCCGCAGGGAGCAGCCCCGGCCCGCTCAAGGACGTGCCGAAAAAAGGTATCCAGCCCAGTTCACTGTTCAACCACGCGGTGAGCGGGCGAATCGCCGGGATCACCACGTAGATGCCCCACAGGCCATACACCACGCTGGGGATGGCCGCGAGTAATTCGACGATGGTACGAAACACGGCTGCCAGCTTCGCCGGCAGGAAATCCTGGGTCAGGAAAATCGCCATGCTGACGCCGAAAAAGCCTGCGATCAGCAACGCGATCAGGGCGCTGTACAGCGTGCCCCAAATAGCCGGCAAAATGCCGTACTTGCCTTGATTAACGTCCCAGACACTGCCGAAAATCACGTCAAAACCGTGCTTTTCCATGCCTGGAAGGGCCTTGCGTCCTACCTCGAAGACCAAGGCGAAGACCAACGCCAGAATCAGAACCACCCCTATTCGCGCAAGCGCACGGAAGGTGCGATCAACCAGGAAATCCTTTGTAGAGGGCGGCTGGCAGGCGGAATCCGGGTTAACCGGTACGACAAAAGGTGAGTTCATTGGCTAGTTCCGGAACAGGGGGGAAACTCCCCCGGCGTGGCTGAGCGCGTACACCGAGAGAGGCCTCACGAGCGTTACTTGATGTTGGCGGACGCTTTGCGAACCTGATCGACAACCGATTGCGGCAGAGGGATGTAACCCATCGAGTCAGCGATTTTCTGCCCCTCGGTCAGGCTGTATTCGACCATTTCGCGCATGGCTTTGGCCTTGGCCGGGTTTCCGTTGTCCTTGCGGAAGATCATCCAGGTGTAGGAAGTGATCGGGTAGGACTTGGCACCGTCCGGATCCGGCAGCCAGGCCACCAGGCTTTCCGGCATTTTCACTGCTGCCAGGGCCTCGGCACCGCTTTCGGCGTTAGGTACAACGTACTTGCCGGCTTTGTTCTGCAGTTGGGCAAAGTCAACTTTGGCCAGCTTGGCAAAACCGTATTCGATGTAGCCGATTGCGCCTGGGGTCTGGCGCACGGTGGCGGTCACACCATCGTTTTTCGGCGATTTGATGAATTTGTCGCTGGCTGGCCAGTTGACGGTGTTGCCTTCACCCAGGTCCTTCTGGAACGCCGGGTTGATTGCCGCCAAGTGCTTGGTGAATACCGCAGTGGTACCGCTGGAGTCTGCACGCACCACAACGGTGATCGGCATATCAGGCAGTTTCAGGCTCGGGTTGGCTGCGACGATCTGCGGATCGTTCCACTTGGTGATCTTGCCCAGGAAGATGTTGGAGTAAACGTCACGAGGCAACTTAAGCTCTTTAGGATTGCCCGGCAGGTTAAACGCCAGCACGATTTCGCCCGCCGTCATCGGCAGCAATTGCACACCCTCGGCAACCTTGGCGATGTCTTCATCTTTCATGGCCGAGTCACTGGCGGCGAAATCCACGGTTTTATTCAGGAAGTCCTGCACACCTGCGCCACTGCCCTTGGATTGATAATCCACAGTGACACCCGCGGTTTTCTTGCTGAAATCCTTGAACCAGGTGAGGTAGATCGGTGCCGGGAAACTGGCGCCGGAACCTGTCAGACGAACGCTTTCCTCAGCAAACGCCATGGAACTGGCACAAAGAGAAACCGCAACGGCGAGTGCAGCAGACTTCATCAAGCTTTTCATTAAGGAAACTCCTTGTGATAACGGGCTCCCGCACTCTGCAATAGGTTTGTTACGTTTTTATGAAAATTGAATGGCGAAGCGCTTTTGTCCCCGTTTACCGCCTCCGCAGCAGCGCGTGCGCGTGTAATTACTTCGTAACAAGTTGCGACTAACACTCTGCCACTCCCCTCCCCGACGCGAGTTCCTCCCATGCACTCAACCGAAGACGCCTTGATACAGCGCATCCACCGTGAGCTGCTTGATCACAGTGACGAAGAACTGGAACTGGAGTTATCCGAAGACGGGCATGACCTCAACACCCTGTTTGATGAGCACGTTGAGGAAAGCGCCGAGAAGGCTGCTCGAAGGATTTATTTCAGCGAACTGTTCCGCCTGCAAGGCGAACTGGTGAAGCTGCAAAGCTGGGTGGTCAAGACGGGCCACAAAGTCGTGATTCTGTTTGAAGGGCGGGATGCCGCCGGCAAAGGCGGTGTCATCAAGCGCATTACCCAACGCCTCAACCCTCGAGTCTGTCGCGTCGCCGCGCTGCCTGCACCCAACGACCGCGAACAGACGCAATGGTACTTCCAGCGCTACGTCTCACACCTGCCGGCCGCCGGTGAAATCGTGCTGTTTGACCGCAGCTGGTACAACCGTGCGGGCGTTGAACAAGTCATGGGGTTTTGCAACGAAGACCAGTACGAGGAGTTCTTCCGCACCGTACCCGAGTTCGAGCGCATGCTCGCCCGCTCCGGCATCCAGCTGATCAAGTATTGGTTCTCCATTTTCGACCAGGAACAGCATCTGCGCTTTCTTAGTCGCATTCACGATCCGCTCAAACAGTGGAAACTCAGCCCCATGGACCTGGAGTCGCGTCGGCGCTGGGAGGCTTATACAAAGGCCAAGGAAATCATGCTCGAGCGTACCCACATCGCCGAAGCGCCGTGGTGGGTGGTGCAAGCCGATGACAAGAAAAAAGCCCGGCTCAACTGCATCAACCACCTGCTCGGGCAGATGCCCTATGAAGAAGTGGAGCTACCGGTCATCGAACTGCCGCAACGCGTCAGGCAGGAGGACTATTCCCGCAGTCCAACGCCACCGGAACTTATCGTGCCTCAGGTTTATTGATACAGGCCGAAATGAGCGCGTAAAAAAAACGCCACTCCATGAGTGGCGCTTTTTCTATATTTGGAGCGGGAAACGAGGCTCGCTTCGGCAGGAGCCCCCAAGGCTGTCTGCGATATAACGCCACGTATGTGCCTCTTCACAATCTTGCGCGCTGATGTAAAGCGCTTGTTCCAGTCCATCGTGGGCAAAACTGATTTTGTAGTCAGTCAGGATCACCCTCCGATCGTTAACGTCCACAGTGCAGGTGTAGACCCTAGCTGCTTTTGACTTTGAAACGGCCGAGACCGCGTTGCATCGTACTCGCTCGTTCCGACAGATTCCTGGCCGCCTCTGCGCACTCCTGTGAGTTGGTCTGATTCTGCTGAGTGACTTCATCGATCTGCTCAAGGCCGATGCTGGCCTGTTGTAAGCCGGATGCCTGCTCGCTCGATGCCTGGTAGATCAGTGATACCAGACTTGAAACAGCGCTGGTTCCGCTGACGATATTTCTCAACGAGTCGGCGGTACGGCCCGCAATGATCATACCGCGTTGGGTTTTGACCGAAGAGTCGGCTATCAAGGCCGCCGTTTGTTGAGCGGCTTCGGCACTGCGAGCCGCCAGGCTGCGCACTTCGTCAGCGACCACCGCAAACCCGCGGCCAAGCTCCCCGGCTCTGGCTGCCTCGATCGCGGCGTTCAACGCCAGCAGGTTGGTTTGGGCTGCGATGTTGTCGATAGTGGTGATGATGGCGGTGATGTCTTTGCCTGAGTTGTCGATTTCGGCCATGGCGGCAATCAACTCGCTCATTAACTTGTCACTTTCGCCTGCGTCGGCCCGTGACGCCTGGGACTGCTCGTCAGCCTTTTTGGCATTGGCGGCGTTGTCGGTGGTCTGTGCCGCCATCTGCGTCATCACGGCGCTGATTTCGGTAATCGACGAGGCGGAATTCGACGCGCCATCGGACAGCGACTGACTCAACTCAGTGACTTGTGCGGAGCTACCGGTGATTTGAGTGGCGCTGACCTGGACTTCCGAAATCAGGTTATTCAGGTTAGTGACCATTTTCTCCAGTGATTTGCCAAGGGAGTCCTGGGGTGATGAAAGACGGACGTCCAGATCCAGGTCACCTTCGGAAATGCGCTCGGCGATTCTGACCTGGCGTTGCAGGCTTTCTGACATATCGTTCAGGGCAAAAGACAATTGCCCGACTTCATCTTCGGACTTCTGAACCAGGCGGCGTGAGAAATCACCCAGGCTGATGCTCGCCGCCAGCGCGGCGGCTTCACGAATCGGCCCGACAATTTTTGCGGTGGCAAACCACAGGGCTACCAGGGCCAGCAAGGAAATGACAACGCCCACTGACACCTGCCAGACACTGTTGCTGACACTGCGCGATTGCATCTCCTGCTCCAGGGCAATCGCGTGGCTCATCACCACGGCCTTGGGCAGACGAATCAATATGGCCCATGGCTTGCCGGTGCGGCCCAACTGAATAGGCATCAACACTTCGATGTTCTGACTGTCCTTGTTGAGTTGTCCGACACCGCGCGCGCTCTGGATATCGGCGAGGGTTTTTTCCCAGGTCTCGGGCAGTAACCCCTTCAAGGGTTGGCCGATCAGATCGGTGCGCGCGCTGTCTGCAACGACCAGCCCCTGATTGCTCAGGATCGAGACGGAGCCTTTGCCACCGTAAAGCTCGGCTGACATTTGTTCGCTGAGTTTCTGGATGAAGGCAATATCGAAGTCAGCGCCGACTACGCCATAAAACTTGCCATTGGCTGTGATCGGCACTGAAAGCGTGGTCAGCCAGACGTTCTTGCCTTGAACGACATAAGGAATGGGGTCCAGGACGCTTTCTTTCTGAGTGTCGCGGGGCCCCGTGTACCAGCCACCTTTGGGCACGCCATTGGGATGACGAGCCTGGGAGTCATATTCCACCAAGGGTTGAACCGCGATATGGCCGTCCGAACTGCGTGTCCAGTAAGGCGTGAAGCGCCCGGTCAATGGGTTATTGCCGCCTTCGCCATTGCGAAACGCCTGATCCTGGCCGTCCAGTGCATCCGGCTCCCAGCAGGAATAAGTGCCGTTGAAGTCGGGGTTGTCCTTAAGCACGCTGAGCAACATCGTATTGATCTGTTCGCGGCCTAACGACAGTGGGCTTTGCGCGGTCTTGCTGGCCGCGAATGCATTGGCCAGGGTTCGCGCCGAATCCAGGGCATTTTGCAATTTTGCCTGGATAGCATTCGCCCGCGACTCCGCAAGGTTTTGCACTTCGCGTATCGTTGAGTTTTCAATCTGCGTGGAAACTTCTCCGGTGACGTACTTCTGGTTTGCGCTGGCGGAGAAGACCCCGTAGAGGACCAGACTGGCCGATGATATAAATAAACAAAGGCCCGCAGTGAAACAAATTCGAGTCTGCAATGAGTTGAATTTCATGGTATCTCCTGCCCACGGTAATTATCGCCGGCATAAGTTAACGTCGGCACTTCGCTGTCCTTGCACACTCGGCAAAACTAACAATCATCGCTGCTTGAGCCTCTGCCCGGCTAGTTAATTAACCCGCGACCGATGACATGACAACTAGGTTTTAAACTACAATTACTGGTGCGTCGTTTCTTCCAGCCACAGCAACTCAGTATTCTTGAACCCATAACGCTGGGCAGGTACACGCTCGACGATCCGGTCACTCTGCAAAGGGTCACTCAGGTCTACGATTCTCGGCTTTATGTGAATATTCAGCACGGGCAAAAAAAACAGTTTAACTTTAGGCGTCAGCAGAGAATGAGCATGCTGTTCGATGACAACACCGATACCTCCACTCTTCAGTTGAACAATCGAGCCCACTGGGTAAATACCCACTGACTTTAAAAATGCCCTGAATACGTGGTCATCAAAGTGTCCCTCGCTGGTCGACATGTGCTGGATAGCAACGGCCGGATCCCAGCCCTCGTTATAGGAGCGGTCGGAGGTGATCGCGTCATAAACATCGCAAACAGCGGCCATGCGAGAAAAGAGGCTGATCTGCTCGCCTGCCAACCGATGCGGGTAGCCTGTGCCATCCACCCGTTCATGGTGGTGCAGGCACACATCCACGATCATTTCGCACACCTGCGATGTGGCCAACAGGGTTTTTTCGCCTTCAAGCGGATGGGTTCGGACCAACTGCAGTTCGTCCTCGCTCAGTCGGCCAGGTTTGTTAAGAATGGCGCCGGAGATAGCCATTTTTCCAATATCGTGAAGCAGACCTGCCAGCCCTGCCCTGCGCATCAAGGTTTCGGGCAGACCGAGTTGATTGCCCAAGGCAATCATCAACCCGCAAACGGCGACCGAATGCATGTAAGTGTAGTCGTCGATACTCTTCAACCGAGCCAGGTTGATAAATGCGTCCGGGTGGCGCGAAATCGAATTGGAAATGTCGTCGACCAACGCGCTGATGTTTTTGAGTTCCAGGGCTTTGCCCATGCGTGCATGACTAAACATCTCGATTACGGCTGCCTTGGATCTAGCGCAGATTTTCCTGGCGGCTACCAGTTCTTCGCTCATCGTTGTCTGTGTTGAGCACGAAGTTGGGAGTGGCAAAGCCGGGGTTGAAGAAACGCTATCGCCTGGTGTTGCACTCCCGCAACCCAGGGCGCAATAGACCTTCACGTCAGGGCGGGTTGGGCGATCCCTCCAAAATGGCCTTGCCTCGCTGTCAATATCCAACTGATAGAGCTCATTGCATTTCAACATGACACGCCCTCGTTGAGTTTATTGTATGGCGTTCCTATAAAGCCTCCTTGGCTGGCGTGTTGCGGTGCTGAAGATCAGCCGGCTCTGGTATTTTTGATCCGGGCTACTACACGACCGGCCAAATCATCCGGGCGAAACTTTGCCAGGAAGTCATCGGCGCCGACTTTCTTGACCATGGCTTGGTTAAACCCCCCGGATAACGAGGTGTGCAAAACGATGTGCAGGTTTGCCATTCGTGGGTCGTTACGGATTTCGGTGGTCAACGTATAGCCATCCATTTCTGGCATTTCGATGTCCGAAATCATCATCAGAAACTCCTCATCCGGCTTACGCCCTTCATCAAGCATTGCCCGAAGGTAATCCAGAGCCTGTCGACCATCATTTAACGCGACAACCTCAACGCCCACGGTTTCCAGGCAACGGGTCACCTGCTTACGCGCCACCATCGAGTCATCTACGGTCAATACGCGCAGGTGCTGCGCCGTTTGGTTCACTTCGTCATCGACTACCCCCGGGGAAATCTCCTCGGAGCATGGCGAAATCTCGGTCAGTACCTTTTCAACGTCGATAATTTCTACCAAACGATTATCGCTACGCGTTACCGCCGTTAAATAGTTGTTGTCACCACTCCCCATGGGAGGCGGATGGATATCTTCCCAGTTCAAGTTGACAATGTGCTCAACGGCATACACCAGGAACCCTTGAACACGGTTGTTATACTCCGTGAGAATAACAAAGGCATTTTCAACATCCTTGACGCCCGGCAACCCTGTTGCCATTGCCAAGTCCAGAATCGGAATGCAGCTACCCCTTATATTCGCCACGCCACAAATATTGATATTAGACTTTGGCATCATGGAAAGTTTTGGGCAGCGAATAACCTCCCTGACTTTAAATACATTGATTCCGTACAACTGGCGATTATCGAATCGGAAGAGCAAGAGTTCCAGTCGATTTTGCCCTACCAGTTGTGTGCGACTGTTAATTGACGCCATCAAACCTGACATAAACTCTCCCGAAACCAGCCTCAATACCGCAATAGCAACATGCTACGAAGCAACATGTAAATTCTTCGTGAAAAAAACAAGAACATGGACGCTGCTGACAAAGGTCCTAAAACTACTAGCCTGTTTCTATTCAAATGGATGTACGCAAGGCCATGCCTTCCACCATTCCAACCCATTAGTGAACGGCATTATTATCTAACTCGCATTCGCCCGCTGCTGCCGTGATTTAAAACAACTTCCATACAGAAATCTGAACAGTCAGCGGCGTTGATGCATCGATTGCAAAATCGCTGCCGAAATATGTTCCAGGGGCAACTCACGCTCTACCGCACCCAGCTTGAATGCTTCCTTCGGCATGCCGTACACCACACAGGACTCTTCATCCTGGCCGAGGGTGCGGGCCCCGTTGTCGTGCATTTCCTTCAGGCCACGGGCGCCGTCGTCCCCCATGCCCGTCATGATGATACCCAGCGCGTTAGCGCCGGCACTGCGCGCGACGGATCGGAACAGTACATCAACGGAAGGGCGATGCCGGCTGACGGGAGGACCGTCAACAATTTCAACCTGGTATTGAGCACCGCTGCGCTTGAGCAACATATGCCTGCCGCCAGGAGCAATCAGTGCGCAACCGGGAATGACGCGGTCGCCATTCTTCGCCTCCCTGACCTCAATCTCGCATAATCGATTGAGGCGCTCGGCAAACGCCGCAGTGAAGTGTTCAGGCATGTGCTGCACAATTACAATGCCCGGGCACACCCTGGGCAAGGCGGTCAGCACCAACTCCAGGGCTTGAGTCCCCCCCGTAGACGTACCAATGGCGACGATGTTTTCGGTGGTACGCGCCATCGCTTGGGTACCCGCAGGAAGAATGACATCGGCATTCAACCTCACGGCGGCGCGTTCGCCGGAAGGCACCATACGTTTCATATTGGCCTTGGCGGCCGCCTTGACGGCACCGGCCAACTCATCGGAACTGTCGGTCAGAAACTGGCGCAAATTGAGTTGTGGCTTGGTCACAATACTGACTGCCCCGGCAGCCAGGGCCTGCATGGTGGTGGCCGCGCCCTTCTCGGTCAACGTGGAGCAGATGACCACCGGCGTGGGGTGTTCGGCCATCAGCTTCTTGAGGAACGTAATGCCATCCATCCGTGGCATCTCTACGTCCAGCACAATCACATCCGGCCACTGCTTGTTCATTTTATCCATGGCAAACACCGGGTCCGCCGCCGCGCCGATGACTTCGATGGCAGGGTCTTGCCCCAGGGTCGCCGTCAGCACTTGGCGAACCACGGCGGAATCGTCAATGATCAGTACTTTGATAAGGCTCATGTCGCACGCTCTCCACGAGGGCTGCCGGTTTGTTTCTGTAGGGCCAGGTAGTTGAGCTCAATGTCGCCATTGCCAAGATCAAACACCACGGTTCGATAACCCACGCCTTCCACGTGAAAGTTGTGACAATGCAACTGATGCAGGTCGAGCAGGTGCCGGGCTTGTTCGACATTGCGCTGCCCGACGTAGTGACTGTCCGAACGCACAAGCCCAGGAAACATGTTCCCACCGCCAAATACGCTGATTCTGAACTCGGCAGGCCTGGCCTTGCTCGCGTGTATTCTGCCGAGCAACAATTCGAGCGCCTCATTGCCGTAACGACCGTCTAAAGCACCCGGGTTCGTCACTGCACGCTGAGGCAGCAGGTAGTGACACATGCCTCCCAACAAGCGCCGTGGATGCCAGAACACCAATGCAACACACGACCCCAGCACGGTGCGTATCCGAATCGAGCCAGAGCCGAAAAACCATTCGCCAGGATTCAGGAAAATCTCGCGGGTGTCAGGCATGTGGCCTCCGGTAGATTGAAGGTTTTACCAGTCGCAGCTCATCGGTGATGCCATTGAGGCTCTCCGAATGGCTCACCAGAAAATACCCGCCGGGCTTGAGATGGCTGATCAGGCGCTTGACCACTTGCACTTTGGTGTCGTTGTCAAAATAGATCATCACGTTGCGCAGGAAGATCACGTCGAACATCCCGAGTTTCGGCAGCGGATTATTCAAATTGATGGCCTGGAAATCGATCCTTGAGGCAAGTGCCGGTTCAACCATGAAGCAACCGTGGTTGGCGCCGACACCCTTGAGGCAATACTTGTTGAGCAGCGCCTCAGGAATGCCACGCGTACTTTCGAGGGGGTAGCGTCCCTGGCGGGCTTTGTCCAACACCCGGCTGCTGATGTCCGACGCAACAATCTCCCAGGGCCTGCCCGCAAGGTTGTCCGCCAGGACCATCGCCAGGGTGTAGGGCTCTTCACCGGTGGAGCAGGCGCCACTCCAGATGCGCAGAGGCCCGCTGCCACGCAGTTCGGGCAGCGCCACATCACGCAGGAAATCAAAATGCTTGGGCTCGCGAAAAAAGTAGGTTTCGTTGGTCGTCAGCATGTCGACTGCCACCTGCAACTCCGTACTGTCCTTCATCAATACCTTGTAGTAAGCGCCGTAGGTATTGAGCTTGAATACTTGCAATCGCTTGGCCAGCCGAGCGCTGACCAACTGTTTTTTGGCGTCGGAAAGGCTGATGCCTGCGATTTGATGAATGAGGTTACGAAACTGCAGGAACTCGGCGTCGGAGAGAATCACGTTCATAAGGACGTTCCCAAAGAAAAATCAGGCGGTTGAGGGCAGCGGGGACTCAAGCTTCACCAGCGCATCGACTTGCTCCAGCGACAACACGCGACCGATATCCAGCAACAGCACAAAACCGCTCTCTAATTTGCCGATACCCAATAGAAAGTCCGCCCTGACATCGGTACCGAAATTCAACGAGGGTTCGATGTCCTGATCAGCGATTTCCAGTACCTCGCTGACCGCATCCACAATGATGCCCACCGGCTTGCGCAAGGTACTGGCCTGTACCTCGATGATCACGAAGCAGGTTCTTGAGGTCTGTACCGTGCGTTCGCCGCGAAAGCGCACTCCCAGGTCCAGCACCGGCACCGCAGCGCCTCGCAGATTAATCACGCCCCGGATACTGGGGGGCAACAACGGCACGCTGGTGATCGGCCCATACTCGATGATTTCTCGTACGTTGAGCGTACCAACGGCGAACATCTCATCCCCCAGCTCAAAGGTGAGGTATTGGCTCGGGCTCGAGACCGTGGCATTGCCTGGACTTTCGATGGGTAGCGCCATGAATCACCTCGGGTCAATTACTTTCCGGTTGCGCCTGGGGAGGCGGCCGTACGCGTCGAGCTCACATCAAGCCGGCCATCTCATCGACACACAAAACATGCTCAATCTGCAGCAGCGTGACAAAGTCGCCTCGCACCTTGGTCATCCCCCTGATGAAGTCGGTACGAATAGGGTTACCGAAGGCCGGTGCGGGCTTGATATCAATATCAAGGATCTCGATCACCTCGCTGACCGAGTCCACTACCACCCCCAAGACCTGGGATTCGCCCTCCTTCGCCGCCTCCAAAATGACGATGCACGTACGGCTGCCCAATACCGTCGCGCCCTTGCCAAACCGTGCCTTGAGGTCCACGACCGGCACCACCGAGCCGCGAAGATTGATGACCCCTCGCAGAAATGCCGGCATCATCGGCACGGTCGTCACCTGGTTGTATTCGATGATCTCGCGAACACTCAGCGTGTTGACCGCATACATCTGCTGAGCCGCCAAAAAGGTCAGGTATTGCAAGGGCTCATCCACGTGCGTGGCTGGCTCGAAAGTGCCCGGCATAACAACTGAGGCACTCATGGGTCAGCTCCCGAAGCGGACGAAACCGCCCTCCGTCGAACGGCTGTCCTGATCGAGCATCGACGCCGCACGACTGATAATGGGCATCGAGATGGCCCGACTCGCGCGCTTGCTTTGTACGGTGAAAAAGCCCATGAGCTCCTGCAGCTGCTCGGCCTGGCCGCTCATTTCCTCAGCCGTTGCCGCCAGTTCCTCGGACGCCGAAGCGTTTTGTTGAGTCAGCTGGCTCATCTGCGACATCGCGCTGTTGATTTGCTCAGACCCGATGGATTGCTCCTCTGAGGCGGCGGCAATTTCCTGCACCAGGTCCGATGTTTTGGCGATCGACGGCACAATCTCGTCCAACAGGTTGCCCGCCCGCTCGGCCAAGGCAACGCTGTTTTTGGCCACCTCACTGATTTCCTGAGCGGCGATCTGGCTACGCTCGGCCAGTTTGCGCACTTCGGCGGCCACCACCGCAAACCCTTTGCCGTGCTCGCCGGCACGTGCCGCTTCAATCGCCGCGTTGAGCGCCAACAAATTAGTCTGGTAAGCGATCGAGTCGACGATGCCGATTTTTTCGGCGATGGTCTTCATCGCGGCCACCGTGTCCTTCACTGCACGACCGCCTTCCGAAGCTTCCTTGTTGGCTTTTCCAGCCATGCCATCGGTCACCTTGGCATTTTCGGTGTTCTGGGCAATGGACGCCGACATTTGCTCCATCGACGCCGAGGTCTGCTCGACCGACGCAGCCTGCTCGGAGGCTGATTGGCTCATGCTTTGGGCCGTGGCGGAGATTTCCTCCGAGGCACTGGACAACGAGTCCGCAGAGCCGCGCACTTCGCTGATGATTTCCGAGAGCTTTTCGACAGTGCCATTGACCGAGTTTTTCAGTTCCAGGAATTTGCCTTGATAATCACCGGTGATGCTGCGGGTCAGGTCGCCGCCGGACATCGCCGACAATACGTCCATGGCCTCGGTAATAGGCACGATGATCGCATCAAGCGAACCATTGATACCCAGGATGATCCGGCGGAAATCACCTTGATGCCGCGCAGCGTCAGGCCGGGTGTCCAGTTTGCCGATCAGCGCGCTGTCACTGATCTGGCTCGTGTCTTCGACGAGCGCAAGAATATTGGCTCGCAGTTGCTCGATGTTTTCGTTGATGAAGGCTTTTTTGCCGGGGAATTGCTCCAGGGGCGCAGACAGATCGCCTTCGCCAAAAGAGCGGATACAGGCCATGGCCTTCTTCTTAACGCTGATATGGCCGCTGACCATCTGATTGATACCCTGGCCAATGTCGCGGTACGAACCGGCAAAGCGCTCGATATCAATCATGACGTCGATGTCACCTTTTTCGTGCTCGCTGGCCATGTGCTTCATTTCATTGATCAGTGCCAGGATGTTGGTGCGTAACAGCTCGATGCTTTCGTTGATAAAGGCTTTTTTTCCAGGGAATTGCTCCAGAGGCGCTGACAAATCACCTTCACCGAAGGAGCGGATACAGGCCATGGCTTTTTTCTTGACCGCAATGTGGCCGTTGACCATATCGTTGATGCCCTGGGCCATGGAGCCGTAACTGCCATGAAAGCGACCGGCATCGATCTGTGCGTCGATCTCGCCCTTGTCGTGTTCGCTGGACATACGGTTTATCTCCGCGACCAGCCCATGCAAACTTGCCCCCAATTGCTGCATGCAAGCCATCAGGCTAGTGGTGTCGCCCGCCTTGAGTGTGGCTTTTGCATCCAGGTCTCCCGCCAACAAGCGTTGAGCGAAGGCGCGAACGACCACCGGCTCACCGCCGAACTGGCGCATCAAACTACGTCCCAGCAATACACCGATCAGGACTGTGGCCAAGAGGGTCAGTGCGCCGACCAGTAAAATAATGGAGCGCGCGTTCTGCTGGGTGCTGGAAGCCAACAGCTGGGCTTTACGTCCCAGTTCCAGATTGTATTGGCGCACCTCGGCAATGCCCGCCTGAATCGCGCCTTGCAATGGCTGGCTGGCCTCAATCAGCCCGCGCGCGCCAGCCCTGTCACCGTCATCAATCGACTTGTCGAAACGCGCCTGCAAGGTGGCAAACTCCCCCAGTTTGGTGCGCAACTGGTTCAACAGCGTCGCATCATGATCATCAGAGATCAGGCCGGCCTGGTAATGATCAAACGCCTTGGTGATAACGCCAAAACTCTGCGCCACGGCCTCTGAATAGGATGGGATTGTGGTTTTTCCCGCGTCGCTCACGTGCTGCCATTGCAGGGTGTGGAGATTGTTGAAAGCCTCGGCAGCCCTATCGATCTCAAGCAGGCTGGGCACTGTGTTGACGCTGGCATAACTGGCGGTCGAATTGATTTCACCGGCCAGATAGAGGCTGGTGCCACCCAACACGAAGACGCCCAGCATTGCCGTGAAAACCAACAACGTAATATTTTTGATAACGGTCATGGCGAGGAACTCCTGATGACGCTTTATTGAGTCGATAAAGGACTTGGAATCGAACGGTGGGTGGCTTCCTTGGCAATGCGTCCGAGCAAATTGGGGATATCCAGAATCAGGGCCACGGCCCCGCTCCCGAGGATCGTGAACCCTCCCAGGCCATGGGCATCACCAAACACTTTGCCCAGTGGCTTGATCACGGTCTGAAACTCCCCCTGCAAGCGATCAACTACCAGGCCGGCGCGCAGGCCGGCGTAGTGCACGACAACAACGTTTTCTCGGTTACCTCCAGGCTCTTGCACATCAAACATCTCCCGTAACCGCAAGATCGGCAGCACATCCCCCCTGAGGTCCAGGTAGCCGGTCTCGGCTCCCTGCTGAGGCGCCAACTCGATGCACTCCTCCACCATGTTCAGCGGAATCACATAGGAGGCCTTGCCCACCCCGATCAGAAAGCCATCGATAATTGCCAGCGTCAGCGGCAGGCGAATCTTCACCGTGGTGCCCCGTCCTTCTTCGCTCTCCAGACTCACGCTGCCGCGCAACGCCGTGATATTGCGCTTCACGACGTCCATGCCCACCCCGCGGCCGGACAAGTTGCTGACCTGGTCGGCCGTGGAGAATCCCGGCTCGAAAATCAAATTCAGGATGTCTTTGTCCGACGGTTGCTGGCCGTCCCCCACCAAGCCACGCTCACGGGCCTTGGCCAGGATTTTGTCCTTGGCCAGGCCGCCGCCGTCGTCCGACACCTCTATAACGATGCTGCCGGACTCGTGATAGGCATTCAGGCGTACCGTGCCTTGGGCAGGCTTGCCCCGTTTGATACGAGTGGTCGCGGGCTCGATGCCATGGTCCATGGCGTTTCGCACCAGGTGCGTCAGCGGGTCGCCAATACGTTCGACGACGGTCTTGTCCAGCTCGGTCTCGCCACCGCCGATGTGCAGCACGATGTCCTTGCCCAACTCTTTGGAGACGTCCCGCACCACACGCTGGAAACGTGTGAAGGTCGCACCGATCTGCACCATGCGTAGCGTCAATGCCGAATCACGTACCTCCTCCACTAACCGCGACAACAGGCTGGTGGCCTCGATCATCTCGCCAATCCCACTGCGCACCGCCACCAGGTTGGCTCCGGCACCGGCAATGATCAGCTCACCGACCAAATTGATCAGTTGATCGAGCTTGGCGGCATCGACCCGAATCAGATTGCCTTCGTTGCTGGATGCGCCCTTGCCGGCCTTGATCAACGGGGTGATCGAATCCTGGAGCACTTCAAGCTCTGCGAGCTTATCGGCCGATGCTTGCTCACCCTCCTGAGCAACGAGCAAAGCCTGGGGCTCCGTCAATGTGCCGCAGCGTACAAGCAGCTCAAGCAGGCCAACATTGTCTTGTGGCAGCGCGTCAATGTGAGCACGACACTCATGGACACTGGCCTGCGGTGCAAGGATCAATATCAGGGCGTCATCGCGAACAAAATCAAAGGCACCGTCGATGACCTCCCGTGAGGCGTCGCTGGCCAGGGCGAGCTCAAACCCCAAGTAATTGGTTTCCGGATCCATTGCCGCCACCGATGGCAGCGACTCGAACAATGTGACGGTATGCAGCAACCGCCCCAACGTGCCGAGGTAACGCAGGAACGCCAAAGGGTCCATGCCATTGCGCAGCACATCCGGACCAAAGCGCAGCGACAAATGCCAATGGTCAAGACTCACACCCTGTTCGTCCGCCGGTACCGTGCCTTGAACGGTCGGCGATACGGTCGATACCCGCCCCTCCAGATACCGAGCCAGGTGCTCACTGAGGCGTTGGCCCTGAGCCCGTAACGGCTCATCCAATCGGTCAAGGTTGCCATCCTCGGCCAATAGGTCGATCAATTGGCTAATATGGTCACGGACGTCGAGAAACAATGCACTCAAGGCCTCGTCTACGCGCACTTCCAGGCTGCGTACGCGGTCCAGGACGCTCTCGGCGACGTGGGTAAACTCAACGATAGGCATCAAGCCAAACAAGCCTGCCGAGCCTTTGATCGTGTGAGCCACGCGGAACAGTCCGTTGATCGTGTCCAGGTCCTGTGGCGACTTCTCGATCTGTAGCAGCGCATCTTCCATTTGCAACAGAAGCTCGCGACTTTCAGCAACGAAGGTCTGCAGCACGTCATCCATGTTCATGGGCTGAGCCATACGATCATGCTCCCGCCGATTGGGCAAAAGGCGTATTGGCGAAGTAGTCTTCAAGGCCGCTGAGCCGCAATGCTTCAATCACCGTCGGGCTGGGGTTGCTCAGTAGCAGTTGCGTTCCCTCCTTGAGCGACTCGCGTTTGACAAGGATCAACAATTGCAAACCGGCGCTGTCCAGTTCGTCGACATTGGATAAGTCCAACTCGACTTCATGGGCCAGGGGAAACAATGACAACAACACGTCTTTTTGCTCAGTGGCCGTGTAGATCGTCAGCGGGCCTTCCATGACCTGGATTCGACGCAGCATCGGGACGGTGCTTTTCATGGAAACCTCCTGGGCAGCGGTCGCTGACCAACGCTATGGCAGTATCAACTTGGAGACCGCGGTGAGCATTTGCGCGGGCTGAAAGGGCTTGACCATCCAAGCCTTGGCACCGGAGGCCTGGCCTTGCTGCTTCATCGCGTCACTGGCCTCAGTGGTCAGCATGATGACCGGCGTGAACTTGTAGGCCGGCAGCATCTTGGCGGCCTTGACGAAGCTGAAGCCGTCCATGTTGGGCATGTTCACATCACTGACAATCAGGTGGATTTTGCGTCCGTCCAGTTTGCTCAGCGCATCTTTGCCATCACAGCCCTCAATCACGTCGTAACCCGCACCTTTGAGCGTAATGCTCACCACCTGCCGGATGGAGGCCGAGTCGTCGACGATCAGAATGGTTTTGCTCATCGGAAAAGCTCCTCTAGAAAAAGGTGATTTCGCTGGCATCCGCCTTGGCGTGCGTCTTACCGCCATGAATGGCGTGTTGCTCCGGCATGGTGTAGGCCGTTGAAAGCTCTTGCAGCCAGCAGTCACTGATCATCGGGGTAAGGGCATGCCCGCTCAGGCTTAATTCATGGCGCTCGTCCAACTGCGCCTGCAACTTGCCCAAGTCACGCGTGATCAGCGTCAACATCTGGCTGACGCGGTCCTGAAACTGCAGTGCGACCAGCACCTGGGCAATCTCGTCGGCGACGTTTGCGCTCTGCTGTTGCAGGTCATGGCTGTTGCCCACGATGGTCTGGGCGTTCCCGCGGAAATGTTCAATCACCTGCGACACCACGCGCTCCGAGTCGGCGAGGGTCAAAGTGTCTTGTTCGGCGTGGTGGCGGGACATTTGCACCGTACGGGCAATGGCGGCGTTGACGGTAATGACGGTTTCGCTGATCTTGCGTCCGGTCTCGCCGGACATACTCGACAACTTGCGAACCTCATCGGCGACCACCGCAAAACCTCGCCCCGCTTCACCGGCACGCGCGGCTTCGATGGCAGCGTTTAAAGCCAGCAGGTTGGTTTGGCTGGCGATGTCACCGACAAACTTGGCCATCTGCTGAAGTTGCTCAGTGAAGCCGGAAAGCTGCATGACTTCCTTGAGCTCATTCTCTTTATTGGAGAGCGCGGAGCGCAGGGCAATGACGATGGAGTTGAGGTCATGCTGGCCAACTTCCAGCAAGTCGACCAATTGCTGGGAAGCGTCTTGACCACCATTGCTGGACACGCTGTGGCTAATGTTTGAAGACAGCGTGCCAAAGCGTTCGCTGAGCTTGAGGATGGACGTTTCGCTGATCAGGCGAGCGGCTTCTATCTGTCGGGACCAGATCGGTAGCACGCTGACGCACACCTCTGCCAAGCCGCTATCGACGGCCAACGTCGGCGAGACTAATGCCGGTTGATCGAGCTGCTGCCGCAGGCTGTACCAGTGCGCCTGGTACCCCCTGTTTGCCCACAGGCCCATGCCGATACACAGGGCAAACAACGCCCCCCCGGCTACCAGCGCCCACGTACTGAAGCTGTCGCTGTAGGCAACCGCAAGCCCTGCGAGCGTACCGGCGAAGGCAACGGGAAACAGTATCAAAGCAACTGAAGGGGGTGCGGTCTGTACGCTCACGGTTTGTCTCCCAGTCAAAGCATGTCTTCACCGCCTGATCGGCGATTCGATTGCTTGAGAGAGATGCTGGCCCAATAATGGCATCACCACCATCAGACCATCCCTATTCTGGGGTAGGGATACCGGGAAACAGAGTAGGAAAATCCCTACCTGAGCGCGGCCGTCACGAAATACCCAAGGTCATGGCAAAGCGCACAATGTCCGCCGTGGAGCAGAACCCCATCTTTTCCATCAACCGAGTCTTGTGGGTGCTGACAGTCTTGTTGCTGATCACCAACTGCTCGGCTATCTGGTTGACGCTCATGCCGTGAGCCAGCAAACGCAGGATCTGGAACTCACGATCAGACAGGCTTTCGACAAAGGTCTGCTGCTTCAAACCACTGCTTTGCAGCGCGATCTGTTCTGCCAGCCCAGGGTCCAGGTAACGTTGACCGCTGACGACTCGACGCATGGCAATCAATAGCGTTTCGGGGTCGCGATCCTTGGTGAGGTAGCCGAGCGCACCGGCGCGCAATGCGCGTTGTGCGATATGGATTTCGTTATGCATGCTCAACACCAGGATGGGCAGATTCGGGTACTGGGTGTGCAGCCGGGCAATCGAAATTTCGCCGCTGATACCTGGCATATTCATGTCGAGCAACAACAGGTCGATCTCGACCTGACGCAACAGCTCGATCAGTTGCGTTCCGCTCTCGGCTTCGGCCACCACTTGCACATCGGCGACCAGCGTGAACAACTGCTTGAGCCCTTCGCGCATGATGGTGTGGTCATCGGCGATCAGCATGCGAATCATCAATACGTATCCTTGTGCATCGGAATGAACGCCTGGACCGTCGTGCCCTGTCCGGGGTGACTGAAAATGATCACTTTGCCGCCCAACATCAGGCCGCGCTCGCGCATACCCGCCAAACCCAAGGTCTGGCGGGTGACCGCGTCCGGGTCAAAACCCTTGCCGTTATCCTGTACCTCCAGCAGCCAGTACGTTTCCTGCGGGCTCAGGGTGACGCTGACCTGTGTTGCGTCGGCGTAGCGAGCGATATTGGTCAACGACTCCTGCACAATGCGGAACGCGGCCGTGACGTGGGTATCGGGGAGCGTCAGAGGAATCAACGGCAGGTGCAACACACAGGGAACCCGGGTCAGGGTGACAAATTCGGTGGTCAGCCATTCAAGACCGGAGACCAGCCCCAGGTTCAGTGCAGACGGTCGCAGGCTGGTAGAGACATCCCGCACGACCTGGATCGTCTTATCGGTCAGCGCCATCAGTTGCTCGACCTGAGGGGTGAGTTCGGGCATGGCGGCGCCGAACTGAAACCTCAATAACGAAATGCCCATGCGCAGCGCAGTCAGGTGCTGGCCCAGTTCGTCATGGATCTCCCTGGCGATCAGTTTGCGCTCCTCTTCCCGCGCCGTTTCCCGGCGAGTCGACAGATCACGCAATTGTGCATTGGAACTGGCCAGGCGCCGCTCGGCCGCACGCAGCTTGGAAATATCGCGTCCCACCGCCAGTACGCTGACGACCCGTTGGCCGTCAACCTCTGGAACAAAGTGGATCAGCACCACTTTGGGTGCGCTCTTCAAACCCGAGAATAGAAACTCTTGCTCAGTCGCTTTATTTTCATGAATCACTTGGGCAACCAATTCGCGAAATAACTGAGATTGTGTATTCAGGGGCGCCACCGCTTCCATCGGCATTCCCATCAGCTCCGGCCAAGCCCCTCCCACCCATTTTCTCAGTTGCGCATTAACGTAGAGCACTTCGCCCTGAGCGCTCAACCGAGCGACCGCGTCCGGGCTGTTCTCTACCAGTGCGTTGATGTCGTGCTGGCGTTCGAGCTCCTTCTGCCGAGCCCTGGTCAGCAGGGTAATGTCGCGGCTGATCACCAATATCCGTGAACCCACGCATCCAGGATCCGCCAGCGGCACCAAGGTAAAGTGCAGGTGTCGAACTTCGTTGCGAAGCACCAGGCCCTCATCAGACTCAACCACAAGTCCGGCGACCGTACATTGCTCGCAGAGCGCATGGATCTTCTGAGCACTCAACCGACCAAATATCGATTCGAGCGTCTCACCGATAACGTCGACATGAGGTTTGCCCAGCACTTGTAACAACGCGGGGTTGACCTCGACACAACGCAGGCAGCCGACTGGGGTAACCTCCAGAAGGCACAGCATGTCCAGGGTATGATCGAAAATGTCCCGGTAACGGCGTTCTCGCTCCCGAAGTAATGACTCTGAACGCCAGCGTTCAATCGCAATTGCGGCAATGTGACACGTCTGGCGCACGCACTGAATGTCGCTGTCATCCGGCACAGAGCCCGGAGAGTGGGACAACTCAAACGTACCAAGGACGTGCCCTTGTTTGTCCACGATCGGTTCAGACCAGAATGCAAAAGGGCCGTCAGCAAGAAGCGAGGGAGGAGGAATGCACATCGCCAGGTCAATGCCTTGTGGCCCTACAAGCTTTACGCCGCAGGAGCGATGGGGCAAGGCCAATCGCAGATAGCTCACCAACAACGCCAGTGTTTCCTCCAAGGCCGAGCCCGTCGCCATCTTTTCGAAAATACCCAGACGCGCGTCTTCCAGCATCTGTTGCTTGCGCAATTGCGTAATGTCATGGGCCAGCGCAAGCACGCCGACCACATCACCGGTATTGCTACGCTCGGCCATGAGGCTGACCGCACAACTCACATACTCGCTGCCGCCCGGGAGGGTCCAAGAGTCTAGAAATTGCGCCGTTTCGCCCGTCGCCAGGACATGGCGCAATTGGTTGAGGTAGTCACCAGCGTCCTCGTCAGGGCTGACGCCTATCGACTCGTCATAAGACTTTCCGGTGAGGAGCAAAAATGTCGGGTTGACGTAGCGGCGTAGCAGGTTGCAGTCGTAACGCACAATAATGTTGGGTGAGTTTTCCGCGAGGGTGAGAAATTTGAGCTCACTGCCCATCAGCGTTTCACGAAGCTGCCAGTTCTCGGTGATGTCTTCCAGTTGAGACACAAAACAGGACGGTTGCCCCTGATCGTCGCGCACCAATCCAACGGTCAACCTTACCCAGACCACCTGCCCGTCGTGATGGATATAGCGTTTATGCAGAGTGGCACCAGGCCTGGCACCGCGCGTCAATTCGTCAATCAGTTGCTTGCCGACCTCCCGGTCTTCGGGATGGGTCAGCGCCATGAACGTAGTGGCTTGCAGCTGTGCCTCACTGTAGCCAAGCAGCTTACAGATTACGCCATTGGCCCGTAGCCAACGCCCGTCCAGTGACACCAGCGCCAAACCCGTACCGGAGGAATCGAAAATGGATTTAAGGGGAATGTCAGAGAAGCTTTCGTTGCCGGGATGAGGCGCCGGCGACTCCAGGCGTGGAATAACCTCAACAATAAAATAGTTATCGCACCATAGCGTCATCGATATGCTCAACCGGCCTGACGCTCTGGCGGTTGCCTCAAAAAACGCGCGAGAGCGCCCATCCGCTTTTTCAAGCGCGGCATAAAAAAGCCAATGGTCCTCAGGCCGCAGAAGAGAGAGAAACTCGGAGTCCAAATCGGGAAATATCGCATTTTGGAACTGAAAATCTGAGAATGCGGAGTTGCCAGTGACAACCGCAGCGGCGCGATCCAACACCACAACCACTCCCGAAAGACAACAAAGCACGCTCTCGAGGGTTTTCAGCATTTCATCGTCAACCATCGCAGCTCCCAAGGGCATCCATTGCGATTGATTTTTCCCGCTGGGAAATGCCGCATCACAACCGTTATAAAAAGACTATTAACCCCCACTGAGTAAGACTTTAGTATCAACTCAAGACCGTATGAACCGGCCAATCCAATTGAATGGCTGCACAACTAATCTTAGCGAAGGCATAGTCAAATGAATACGAATAAAAATTTAAACCTGTAAATCAAAATATGCATCAACAGGGAGGGGGGAGGCACCTGAAAAAAAGAGCGCAAGATTTTAAATGGCGCAAAAAAAAACGCGCCGAGGTAAAAAACATACTACACAACTATCTAAATAGCACTCTGCACACGCTTAAATAGGCTATCAAATAGAAAACACCTTTCAATTCCGCCTGCTAGATTGTAGCTCAAGAACGAAATAGCAACGGAATAACTACATTGCACTCATTCGAATTGATTGACAGACCGGATCAACCGCTAATGAGTGCCTCTCAACATTGCAGAGCACCCTTCAACCGCAAAAACCGAAAAAATCACACTAAGCACTTTAAAAAGTTGACATATGCTAATGTGCCATCACGCATACCAGGCCCTGACCCGGAATCACGTTGATCATTGAGGAAGTCAACACATGGACGATACTCTTAGTGATACTCGTAAAAAAGCTTTAAAACTGTTGGTAAAGGCTGCGGTGGGCTCGGCAGAATGTCAGGACGGTTGGTTAGTAGGAGGCGCGCCCGGCAATCGATGGGAAGTCATTTCACTCAAAGAGCGGGAAAATGCTCTACCTCTGGAGGCTGAAATTGAATCATGGATAAGGGGAACCGTTCGACAGGGAGACTTTACTATTTTTGATGGCGGCCCACCGCCCGAATTGTTTTATCACCTTGGCTTTTCAACGGGCGACGTGATGTTCGGCGTAGGAGTATTTGGAAAAAACAGGATACTTATCGGGGTACTGCTTATCAAAACCCCTTTTCAGAAAAACAAACTAATCGAAGCTCAGTCATTCGCATTAAAAACGCATGCCATTATTATTGCAGACATTCTGCAAGCTAACGATTGGACGACTGAAGATCACCCTGACTCTTCCATTGAACGCCTGCGCTTATTGGAGTCAGCCGTCGTTAACGCTAAAGATGGAATTCTTATTACAGAAGCAGCGCCTATTGATCAAGCCGGCCCAAAGATTGTTTACTGCAACCCCGCTTTTTTTGCCAACACCGGCTACAGTGCGGCTGAGCTAGTGGGGTTGACGCCACGCATCCTACAATGCGAAGAGACATCCAGAGAGACATTGGATCTGATTCGTTCGGCCCTGATAAACTGGCGCCCCATTGAAGTGGAACTCATCAATGCGCGTCGTGATGGCAGTCGATTTTGGGTCCAGTTAAGTATCGTACCCGTTGCGAATGAGCGAGGCTGGTTCACCCATTGGGTCTCTGTGCAACGAGACATCAGTGAACGTAAGGAAGCCGAGTTTTTGGCGAAGCAAGCTCATATAGACAGGGAAGAAAGGATCACCCTGGAAACACGCTTGCTGGAAAGGGAACGAATAGAGAAAGCGCTTTTATACGCCACGCTCCATGATGATTTAACATCGCTGCATAATCGCTCATATATCATGTCGAAGCTGTCTGAAATCTTCAACGTTCACCCTTCCAGTCATGTAGCGGCAGCCACTGTGTTGTTTCTTGACCTGGACAGGTTCAAATTCGTAAACGATAGTTTAGGGCACCGAGCTGGTGACGTATTATTAATAGCGGTCGCCCGACGTCTCGAGGCCTGCATCAGAGAAAGCGATATATTTGCCAGAGTCGGGGGAGATGAATTTGCAATATTCATAACGGGAGAGAATCAGTCGGCAGTGGCCGTAGAGCTGGCTCAACAAATTGTTAATCTTTTAAGCACACCTTTTATCGTTAACGGGCAGGCCATCTTCACGACGTGCAGCTTAGGTATTGTCACAGCCGATTCAAGCCATACATCTCCAGAGGACTTGCTACGAGACGCCGATGTAGCAATGTATACCGCAAAAAAGCAAGGCAGAGGCCGCTGGTCAGTATTTGATGCCACGATGCGCAAAGCTGCAATAGACGCCTTATTGATGCAGAATGCAATTAAGCAAGCACTGATAAACCGTGAGTTTCGTGTGGATTACCAGCCAATTTATAATGCTGCATCCGGTGAAATAAGCGGCGTTGAAGCACTGGCACGGTGGTCACATCCAGAATTAGGTCAAGTCCCCCCGGATATTTTCATTTCTGTAGCGGAAAATATCGGCATGATTAACGAGCTCGGCGGCTGGATAATGCTGCAGGCATGCCAAGACTTCAAATATTGGAAGGACACCTTTCCCGAATTGAAATTACACCTGAACGTAAATGTTTCGGGGAAAGAGCTTAATACCAACGGATATATTGCACAGGTAGAACGCACACTGGAACTGACAGGTATCGAGCCGTATGAACTCCAAATAGAAATCACGGAGTCCGTTTTCCTTCATGAACCTGAAACCACTGCAAAAACGTTAGAAACTCTCCGAACGTCAGGTATTCGAGTTGCGCTCGACGATTTCGGCACAGGCTATAGTTCGCTAATCTACATAGACCGCTATACGATCGACGCCATAAAAATTGATCGATCGTTCGTCTCCAGAATGATGTCCCACAGCAGGAGTGAGGCCATTGTCAGAAGCATTCTGTCGCTGGGGAAAACGTTAAGTCTGGCCATCACGGCTGAAGGCGTCGAGACGAACGCCCAACTGCAGGTTTTAAAAGCAATGAAGTGCCCTTTCATTCAAGGTTACTTACTTTGCATGCCTATCAATGCGCAGGAAATCACGAAACTGTTGCAATCTTCGCGTTAAGAAAAAACACCTGCCAAGGCCAAAAATTACGCAATCCTGACGCTTATAGCCCGGTTTTTGCATATAGAAACCCACCTTCTACTATCAAGAATCGCCTTCCATGCCCCTAGACCGCATTGACGCTCACCTTCTCGAGCTTCTACAAAAAAACAACCGCCTTCCCTCCGAAGATCTCGGCAAACTAATCGGCCTGTCCTCTACCGCCGTGCAACGTCGCATCAAAAAGCTAAGAAGCGACGGGGTCATAGAAGCTGACGTATCCATCGTCAAACCCAAAGCCGTCGGGCGACCCATTTCCATGTTCGTCCTGGTCACGCTGGAACGTGAACGCGCCGATATCGTCGACCGCTTCAAGCAGTCGATCCGGCAAACCCCAGAGGTGATGAACGGCTACTACGTAACGGGCGACGCCGACTTTCTGTTAGTGGTGACGGCCCGCAGCATGGAGGATTACGAGGCGTTCACCCGCAAGTTCTTCTACGAAAACGCCGACATCAAGGGTTTCAAAACGATGGTGATCATGGATCGGGTGAAAGCAGGCTTTTTCGTACCGGTGGATGTCGACGCACCCTGAAAAGGTGCGTCGAAAGAAACCCACACGCTCAGGGCTCAGGGTGGCAAGGGTGTAGTGGATAAGTGCCCAGCGGCCCAGTGCTGCAGGTGCTCCGGGGTGATTTCGTGATCGACGCAGGCGAGTACGCGCTCGCCCATGAGGGCAGAGAACTTGAACATCCCGCCGCCGCAGTTAGTGATAACGATGGCTTTGCCCTGGGGCTCAACGCGGAAGGCATCGACACCGTCTCTAACGTAGTAGCCCACTTGCATACGCTGCGGTCGATAGTCAGCGGCGTTGCGCAGGTAGGGGGCGAAATGGGCGATGACAGCGTAGCCTTCGTCCGGCTCCGAGCCGAAGCCTTCGCTGGGGGAGCCAGGGCGACGGTGGATGCCAGAGCCGAACTTGAGGCCCGTGCCTTGTACAGGCATGAGGGCGTAGTTGTCGCCCGGGCCAATGTCGGTGATGCAGGGGCCGTTGGCCCAGTGAGCGAGATGTTGCGGGGGCGCTTCGACGTAGCACACAGCCTGGCGCGCAGTGACCAGGTCGCGGTAGGCCGGCAACAGTCCGGGCAACCAGGCGCCGGCGGCGATGATGATCTGGTCGGCGTCCAAAACGCCCGTTGCGACATGTACCCGGCCACGTTCGATGTCCACCGACAACACCGCCGTGTTGGCATGCAACGCCGCGCCGTATTCGCGGCACCACGCGGCAAGGCCGAGGACGATACGATCGGCAAACAGCACCCCGCCGGTGGTGGTGTACAGGCCCTGGGCGTGAGCAGGCAGTTGCAGTTGCGGGCATAGGCGTTGGATGGCGGTCTGATCCATCCACTGGTGGTCGATGCCCATCTGCGCGAGGGTCACCCGCGACTGACTGATGTAATCGCCCTCCTCCAGGGATATGCCAAGGGTACCGGTGGCGTGGTGGTGCTGTTCGCCGAGGTCTTGCCATAGTCCGTCCCAGGCTCCGAAGGCGTCGCTGACCATCTGCGTGTAGCCGACGGAGCGGCCGTACTGGTATCGGATCAGGCGATGCTGGTCAAAGGAAGCCGAGCGCGTATTGGGGATAGCACCCTGCTCCAGCACAGTGACTCGGTGGCCGCGCAGCAAGGCGGCGCGTGCACAGGAGAGGCCGACGGCGCCGGCACCTACAATGAGTACGTGTTTCATAGCGGGGCCCTTTTCAGATACGGGTGTGGGTGGTGCGAGCCATGCCGGCACCGTTGAGTCGTCGCTCCATCAGGCGCACCAGGGTCAAAGCCAGCACGTTCAGTACCAAGTAGAAGCACGAGGCGATGGCGAAGATTTCGATAATCGCGAAGGTTTCGCTCATCAGGCGCTTGGCGTATCCAGTGATTTCCAGCACGGTGATGGTGGAGGCCAGGCTGGATTCCTTGATGACGATGGCGACTTCATTGCCATAGGCCGGAAGCGCTTGGCGGATGGCAAGGGGAAAGCGCACGCGGCGCAGCAGCGTCCACTTGGTCATGCCGCAGGCCAGGCCCGCCTCCACCTGGCCACGTGGTACCGACTGAAAGCCGCCGCGAAAGATCTCCGAGGCATAGGCCACGGTATTGAGCACCACGGCAAGCATGGCGCAGTGCAGGCTGCTGCCGATCAGCCACCAGACCACCGTGCTCTCTCGCACAAAACTCAGTTGGCCGAAGCCGTAATACAGAATGAAGATTTGCACCAACATCGGTGTGCCGCGAAAGAACGCGCTGTAGGCCGAGGTGACGCGGCTCAACAGGCGGTTGGACGACAGGCGTGCCAGCGCGAAGACGATGCCCAGCGGAAAGCCCAGGACAATCCCGAAGAGGCCGATAAGCAGAGTGACCTGTGCGCCCTTGAACAGCAGCGGCAACGCCTCGTTGAGCAGTTCCAGGTTCATTGCACCACCCCACCGAAGCCACGATTGAGCAAGCGCTCGGCGGCGCTGAAGAGGCGCTGGCTGACACCGGTAATGGCCAGGAAAACCAGCCCTGCAATCACGTAGAACAGCAAGGGATTGCGAGTCGAACCGGCCGCCATGGACGACAGCCTCATCAATTCCGCCAGACCCACCACGGAGACCAGCGACGTGTCCTTCAGGGTCATTTGCCAGACGTTGTTCATGCCCGGCAACGCGTTGCGCAGCATCAATGGGCCGATGATTTTCAGGTAGATGATGGACCGCGGCAGGGCCAGGGATTTAGCCGCTTCGATCACACCTTGCGGGATAGCCAGCAAGGCGCCGCGAAACACCTCGATGCTGTAGGCACAAGCGATCAGGCCGATGGACACCACGCCCATGATCATCGCGTAGGCATTACGCAGCGTTTCCTGGAAACCGAAGAAAGCCCCGATGGCATCCACCGCTTCCACCGAACCAAAGAACAGCAGGTAGACGACAAGCAAGCCCGGCACACTACGGATCAGCAAGCTGTAACCGTCGATGAGGCTGGACACCAGGAGCACCCGCTGCCAGCGCAACACGGCCATGGGAAGCGCCAACAGGTTGCCCAATAACATGCCGAGGATGCCGAGCAGTAGCGTGACGCCACTGCCCTGCAGAATCGACCATCCCCAACCTTGAGTGATCATTAGAGAAAGGAGATCGTTCACTGTTTCACCGCCTTATCGAACGCTGGTTCGCTCAATGCTTGCACGGCAAGGTGTAGTCCTCCTGGAACCATTTCTGGCTGACCTTGCTCAGGGTTCCGTCGTTGATCAGGGTGCACAGTGCCGTGTCGACCTTGGCTGTCAGTTCGGCATTGCCCTTGCGTATGCCGACCCCCATGCCATAGCCGAGAGTGGCCGGATCATCCGAGGAGCGAATCTTCACATCCACCCGTGCAAACTTTGCGCCGCCGGAGGTTTTGAAGAAGTCGGTCCACGTATCGGAGTCGCTGTAACCGGAGTCGAGGCGGCCGGCCTGCAAATCACCGAGCAGTTGCTCCACCGAGTCATAAGTCTTGATGTCGGCATCAGGCACATGTTTGGCCACATAGCGCGCATAGGTCGTACCGTTGACCACGCCCACCGTTTTGCCCGACAACGCCTTGATGATCTGCTCGAGGTTGGTGGCTTGCAGCGCCGGTGAGCCCTTGGCTACGACGAAGTATTGCGGTGACGAACCATAAGGAATGGAGAAATCGATTTTCTCGCGACGCGCATCGGTGATACCCAGACCGGAGATCAGTACGTCGAAGCGATTGCTCGACAGTGACGGGATCAAGGTGTTGAACGACTGCACCACAAACTTGCACTGCACTTTCAGCTGCGCACACAGCGCCTTGGCCACGTCGGCGTCATAGCCGGTGACGTTCCCCTGGGCGTCGGCCATGCTGTACATCGGCGCGTCACCCTCGGTACCCACGGTGAGTACTCCGGTAGCGGCCCAGGTGCTGGGCACCGTTGCCAGTAAAGCCAAACCACACAGAGCCGCCCGCACTATCGATGTGTTCATGTCTTTCCCCTGTACACCAGCATGATGGAATGAAGGGCAGTGTCAGCAGGCAGGTTCTCCGTCATCAGTCTGCGCTGATTACGGTTGGTGCAATGTTCAGGATTTCGCGGCGAGTTCGTCCATGACCTGGTGGATAGCCTGGCCCGTGATGTGGACCATTTCATCGATTTCGGCTTCCGTCATCACCAGTGGTGGCGCGAAACCGAGGATGTCACCGTGGGGCATGGCCCGGGCGATCAGGTTGCGGTCCCGGGCTGCCTGGGACACACGGGCACCGATCTTCAGGCCCGGGTCGAAGCGCTGGCGGGTGTGTGGATCCGCGACGAATTCGATAGCGGCCATCATACCGACGCCGCGCACTTCGCCCACGATCGGCAAGTCGGCGAACGCGTCATGCAGACGCTTTTGCAAGTAGGCGCCATGGCGTGCAGATTGCCCAGTGAGGTCTTCTTTTTCAACGATGTCGAGCACCGCATTGGCGGCGGCGGCACCCAGCGGATGACCGGAATAGGTATAGCCATGGGAGAAACTGCCGACGCGGTCGGTGGCCTCTTCCATAACCTTGTAGACTTTTTCGCTGACGAGGCACGCTGATAGCGGCACATACGCAGAGGTCAGGCCCTTGGCGACGGTGATCAGGTCGGGCTCGATGTCATAGAGATATGAACCGAACAACGCGCCTGTTCGGCCAAAGCCGGTGATCACCTCATCGGCAATCAGCAGGATGTCATACCTGCGCAACACCGCCTGAATGCGCGCCCAATAACCGGCCGGGGCCGGGATGATACCGCCGGTACCCAGCACGGGCTCGGCGATGAAAGCGCCGATGGTATCCGGGTCTTCGGCGAGGATCATCGCTTCGAGTTCGGCGGCGCGACGCTCGCTGAATGCTTCCTCGGTTTCACCCGGCACGCCGCCCCAATAGAAGTGGGGAACGCCCGTGCGCAGGATGCCGGCAATCGGCAGGTCCATATGCTCGTGGTAAAAACTCAGGCCCGTCATCGAGCCGGACACAACCGAACAACCGTGGTAACCGCGCTCACGCGCGATGATCTTTTTCTTCTTCGGCAGGCCGCGCAGGTTGTTGTAGTACCAAACAATCTTGGCCTGGGTTTCGTTGGCATCTGAGCCCGACAGACCGTAGAACACCTTGGACATCTTGCCGGGCGCCATCTTCACCAAACGGTCAGATAAGGTTGCCAGTACATCAGTGGTGTGCGAGGCGTAAGAGTGGTAATACGCCAGCTTGTAGGCCTGACGCGCAATGGCCTCGGCCACTTCGGTGCGGCCGTAGCCGACGTTGACGCAGTAAAGCCCGGCGAAGCCGTCGATGTATTCCCGGCCGGTAGAGTCGACAATTCGCACGCCCTTGCCGCTCTCCACGATCACGGGCCCACCGGAGGCGCCCGAGGCGTAGTCCTTGAGGTAGGTGAATGGGTGCAGGACGCTGTTGCGGTCCATCTCGGCGATCTTGTCAAAGTATTCCACGTGTAACTCCTGCAGGGCCGAGTACGGCGGCCGTTGGGGGTGACATCATGGTAAGGGGCTTTCAGCGCCGCCCGGCGGCTAATATTAATTTTATAACGCCGAAATACTGCCAAATACCTGGACTTGCGCAGCATTACAGCTTGATCCTTGAAACCCGCGAATGCCTCTCCAGGTTGCCAGCGGGGCCGCCATATTCCCAGTTAATAAGGAAGTTGGTCTGGTAACGCCCATCGCGCAAGAGCTCGGCGTTCACCTTCACCACATCAACGCCGCTCATGGCGCCTGAGCAAGGCAGACATTTCAACATGGCAGGTACGCGCTTCTTTAAGGTCGATTTGCGCCGGAACGAAAAAAGGACCCGAAGGTCCTGATTTCAATCGCTTACAGAATTCAGTGGAACTCTGCAGGGTTATGTTTGGAGCGGGAAACGAGACTCGAACTCGCGACCCCGACCTTGGCAAGGTCGTGCTCTACCAACTGAGCTATTCCCGCGTCTTGGTGATGCGCATTCTATAGAATCCTCATCACCCGTCAACCCCTTGATTCAAAAAAGTTTTATTTCTTTTCAACCTCGGTACGCAGATGCGGCCAGGCGGCGCGCAAATATTGCAGCATGGACCACAAGGTCAGGCCCGCCGCGATCAACAGCAAGGCGTAGCCCAGCAGTACCCAGAAGGAGAAGTCCGACGGGTTGGCCAGCAGGATGACCAAGGCAAGCATCTGCGCCGCGGTTTTCCATTTGCCCATGTTGGACACGGCCACGTGGGCACGGGCGCCGATTTCGGCCATCCATTCTCGCAGGGCCGAGACGACGATCTCGCGACCAATGATCACTGCCGCCGGCAAGGTGAGCCAGAGGTTGCCGTGTTCCTGCACCAGCAACACCAGGGCTACCGCTACCATCAGTTTGTCGGCTACCGGGTCCAGGAACGCGCCAAACGGCGTGCTCTGCTCCAGGCGGCGGGCCAGGTAACCGTCCAGCCAGTCGGTGGCAGCCGCGAAGGCGAAGACCGAACTGGATGCCAGGTAACTCCATTCGTACGGCAGGTAAAACAGCAAAATGAAAATCGGAATGAGCAGGACGCGTAGTACGGTGATCAGATTAGGGATATTCATCGGCACAACTGGCTACGAGGTGAGAAGGCATTCTACTCGCTGTGCAGATTTGCATAAATCAACTCTGCGAGCTTTTTACTGATACCGGGAGCTTTGGCTATTTCTTCGATGCTGGCACGGGACAGCTCCTGCAAGCCACCAAAATGTTTCAACAAGTCCCGCCGCCGCGTCGGCCCGACTCCCGCCACCCCTTCCAGGGTTGAGGTACGCCGGGTTTTACCACGTCGGGCACGGTGGCCGGTGATGGCGAAACGGTGGGCTTCGTCGCGGATCTGCTGAATAAGGTGCAGCGCCGGGGAGTCGCCTTTCAAGGTGAACTCATGGGCGGCATCATTCAAGTACAAGGTTTCAAAACCGGCCTTGCGGGTGGCACCCTTGGCCACGCCGAGCAGGATAAGGTCGGGCACGGCCAATTCGTTGAGCACGTCGCGGGCCATGGACAGCTGGCCCTTGCCACCATCCACCAGCAGGATATCCGGCAGCTTGCCCTCGCCTTCCTTCAGTTTGCTAAAGCGCCGGGTCAGGGCCTGGTGCATGGCGGCGTAGTCATCACCCGGGGTCACGCCCTCGATATTGTAGCGCCGGTAATCGGACTTGATCGGCCCTTCCGGCCCGAACACTACGCAGGAAGCCACGGTAGCCTCGCCGCTGGAGTGGCTGATGTCGTAGCACTCCAGGCGCTGGGGCGGTTCGTCGAGGTTGAGCACTTCGGCCAAGGCGTCAAACCGCGCGGCGACGTGCTGGCGGTTGGCCAAGCGTGCGCCCAGGGCCTGTTCGGCGTTGGTCACGGCCAGTTGCTGCCAGCGGGCACGGGTACCGCGCACGCGGTGGCTGATGTCCAGCTCGCGACCGCGCAGCCCATGAATCGCTTCGATCAGTGCCGGGAAATCCTCATGCACCACGTTGACGATCAGCTCGCTCGGCAGGTCGCGCTCGGGGCTGCTGACGTAATACTGGCCAAGGAACGCCGCCATGACTTCGGCGACCTCCTCTTCTATACCGGTCTGGGGGAAGAAGTTCTTGCTGCCCAGCACCCGGCCGCCGCGCACGCTGATCAGGTGCACACAGGCGCCGCCCGGGTTGACGAAGGCGGCGATGACGTCGACGTCGCCGGTGCCGCCCTCCATGCTCTGCTGGTCCTGCACGCGGCGCAGCAGGGAGATCTGGTCGCGCAGCTCGGCGGCGCGCTCAAAATCCAGGGTGCTGGCCGCTTGCTCCATGGCGCCGGACAGTTCATCGGCCAGGGCATTGCTGCGGCCTTCGAGGAACATCACCGAGTGACGCACGTCCTCGGCGTATTCCGCAGGCTCAACCAAGCCCACGCACGGCGCCTTGCAGCGCTTGATCTGGTATTGCAGGCACGGGCGGTTGCGGTTCTTGTAAAAGCTGTCTTCGCACTGGCGAACGAAAAACGCCTTTTGCAGCAGGCTCAGGCTCTCGCGAATGGCGCCGGCGCTGGGGTAAGGCCCGAAATACTTGCCCTTCTGCTTCTTCGCACCGCGATGGATGCTCAGGCGCGGGAAGTCGCCGTCCGAGAGAAACACGTACGGGTAGGACTTATCGTCACGCAGCAGGATGTTGTAGGGCGGCCGCCATTCCTTGATCAGCGTCTGCTCAAGCAGCAGCGCCTCGGTTTCATTGGCGGTGATGGTGGTTTCCACCTGGGCGATACGCGCCACCAGCGCCGCCGTCTTCGGCGCCAGGCCGGACTTGCGGAAGTAACTCGCCAGGCGGTTCTTCAGGTTCTTGGCTTTACCGACGTAGAGCAGGCGCGCTTCGCTGTCGAACATGCGATACACGCCGGGACGGCCACTGCAGGTTGCAAGAAATGCACTCGGGTCGAACTGGACTTTTATTTCTGGGGCTGTCATTTCAGGCGCTGGCGTCTACCATGCCGTGGCGTACCGCCAGCAGGGTCAATTCAACATCACTGCTGATGGATAGCTTTTCGAAAATCCGATAACGGTAGGTGTTGACGGTTTTCGGCGACAGGCACAGCTTGTCGGAGATCGACTGGACTTTTTGACAGCCGACAATCATCAGGGCGATCTGGATTTCCCGCTCCGACAGCGCATCGAACGGCGAGTCGCTGGTGGGCTGGAACGACTTGATCGCCAACTGCTGGGCAATCTGCGGGCTGATGTAGCGTTGGCCGGCAAACACCAGGCGAATGGCCTGGACCATTTCCGCCAGGCCCGCGCCTTTTGTCAGATAGCCGGCAGCGCCCGCTTGTAGAAGCCGTGTAGGAAACGGATCTTCCTCACACACGGTGACTACCACGACTTTGATATCCGGATGGCTGCGCAACAACTTCGTAGTGGCGCCAAGACCGCCGATCCCGGGCATCTTGACGTCCATCAAAACCACATCGGGCTTCAATTCCCGGGCCTTGATCAGGGACTCCTCCCCTGACTCGGCCTGGCCGACTACTTGCAGGCCATCGATGTCAGCCAGCATTCGTGTAATGCCTGTACGAACGAGATCATGGTCATCGACTACTAGCACCCTAATCAAGCAGACACCTCGCGATATGGTCTTATAGGTTGCTGAACACCTTAGCAAAAAACCAAGGCGCAGACCTAGCTGCAAGCGTCATATATATAGAGTTTCAATACACAACGAGCCCTCGCCGAATGGCAGGCGGCTCAATTTGCTGGGTAAAAGGTCAGGAATCCTGGGTCGATGACCTGCTTTTTCCATTACTCGAGGTTGAATGCTCGGCCAGGGTGGAGGTCAGGCGATGGATTGCATCCTGGTCCTCCTTGAACATTGCCCGGTAGTTGCCCAGTACTTTCTCTTCGATCTGGCTCAGGTTTTCAAGTTGAGTCGGCGTCGGAGTGCCGGTTAATACGTACAGGATATCGACACCTCTTTCTGCCACGCGGGACAAGTAATCCGCCTTGGGCGCGCGCCCGCCATTTTCATATTTTCCCTGTGCGTTAGCCTCTACACCTCCTATTTCACCAAAGTTTTTCTGCGACAGGCCAAGTCGCTCTCTTTCTTGTCTTAACCGGGAACCGATTCCACTCATTTGGATGTATGATCCTATTTGGCACACCCCAAGAGGTGACACACTCATCTCGTTTTACACAAACTTGAACGGTTTTGAACTATGCCCGGTATTCGCACTGCTGCACAAGCCAAGGCCTGGCTGGAACATCAAGGTAAGTCTGTTCAAGCGTTCGCCCGGGAACATGGCGTGGACCCGGCCACCACTTATCAGGTGCTCGCTGGGCGCAAAAAGGGACGGCGTGGAGAAGCCCATAAGGTGGCGGTCCTGTTGGGCATGAAGGACGGCATCATTCTGATTGAGGACGAAACCGTGAGGCATGATCACGAAATCACCTCTTGAAGGCAGTATGCGCTTATTAAAATCGAGTGCCTGTTTTCCTCAAAGGGGTAGTACTCGCTCCTGATCACGGGCGGCATCCGCGCTCCATGCGCCAGAAACAATCCTCCGCGCCAACGATTTCCAGGCCCTTGCGCTGATAGAGCCTTCGCGCCGGGTTGGTCTTGAAAACGGTCAACCGTAAAAGACCCAACCCTTCTGCGCGCGCCTTATGCACCATCTGCTCGATGACCCAGCCGCCAGCCCCTTGATGACGAAACGCCTCAAGGATGTGCAATTCGCGGATATACAACGCCTTTGGGTCACGACTGATACTGATAAAACCCAGCACCTCGTTATCGCGACAGATCAGCCAGTTCTCCCGCCCGGCCCAAGCGGTATCGAACCCCGCATCGGACCACGACAAATCGTATTGGCGATAATAGTTGCTCATGGCTTGATGGGTCAGGGTTCTAGCGAATGCCAGGTGTTGGCTGGTCGCGGTCTGCAGTTGAAACGCCATGTGCCTGCGCTCCCTAAATCGCCACCTGTTCCCCGTGCCACTCGCCTGCCGGGTCGCGCCGCGCAATCACCAGCGTATCGCCCACACCCGGGCTAGCTGCGATCAAACCGCCATCAGCGCCCCAGATTGCGCTGCGCCCGGCGCAGGTCCAGCCACCGGTTGGGCCGCCGTGGTTGGCCATCAGCACCACCATTTGATGCTCAGCGGCGTAGCCCTGGAGCAACGTGGTGTCCGGCGCGTAGCCGCCTTCGCTGATCAGCACGCCGGCGGCGTAGATAGTCGCCCCGGCCTCGGCAGCCTGCCGTGGATGTCTGGCGTGGGAGAAGTCTGCGCATACAGCCAGGGCAATCCGGTCTTCACCCCATTCAAGGGCCGCACCGCCCTGCCCCGCAGCAAACGCTGCTTCTTCGCCAGGGTGCAGATGCTGTTTGGTATAGACGGCCACCGAGCCGTCCGGCCCCAGCACCAGTGCGCCGATCAACACCTCACTTGCGCCACCCAGGCGAATCGGCATGCCCACCACAGCGGTGATGCGCAACTCACGGGCCATCTCCCGCAACGGCGCCAGCACTTCATCGTCCGGCGCAATCGCCAGCCCGGCGGCCAGGGGCGGCTCATAGCCGGTCAGGGACAGTTCTGGAAACACCAACAATTGCACACCGTGCTCTGCCGCAATACACATGAATGCCAGGTGACGGGCGATATTGCCGGGCACGTCGCCCGCAATGGAAATGGATTGGGCAGCAGCAATCGTCAAGGCAGTCATGGTCGCATCCAGGCAATCATCGTGAAGTCTGTGCAGCATATCGATACTTGGGTCATAGCCGTAAGTACCCAACCTCAATAGAAATTACTGATTGAATCCGCCCACTCGCCTCAGTTAAGCTCCACCCATCATTTGGAGACACACCATGTTGCAACTCACCCACACTCAGGTTTGCCCTGCTGCCAGCGCCCAGCGCTCGGTCGTGGCTAGCCGTGTGAGCGGTTTGAGCGCACTGGTAAGCTTTTATTTTGGGTATTGGTTTAGCCACTGGCGCGCCTGATACCTGAAATCGGCGCCCACTACTCAAGGGGTCGCCTACCAGAGAAATCTAACCCCCGGTCGGCTCCCCGACCGGGGGTTTTGTTTTTTCAGCCCTTATTATTTTTGCCACACACCGAACACTTAAAGGACTCACGACATGAACTACGCCACCTATTACCGCTACGACACCTCCACCGCCTGGCGATTTAGCAAGCTCCGTTCGGGACAGCCTGCCGCCTCCGATCGGTCACCTATTGGTGGCAAGCCAACACGCGTAGCCAATACGGCCAATTGTCGAACACCCCAGTAGGGCCAAGCGCGCGGGAACAGCCCGCCGCTTGCCCAGGAAGCCCGAATATGAACTCGTCCATCGCCGCTGTGCCTGTTTCCACCCTGTCCTGCGCCAATGAAGCGCTGACCCAGCGTTTGCCCAGCTCCCTTGAGCTCAAGCACCAACTGCCCCTGAGCCCGTTCCTCAACGAACAGATCCACGCCCATCGCCAAGCCGTTCGCGCCATCCTCAAGGGCGAAGATTCACGCCTGTTGGTGATCGTCGGCCCGTGCTCGATCCACGACCCGGAATCGGCCATGGAATACGCGCGCAACCTGAAAAAACTGGCCCATGAAGTCAGTGACCAGATGCTGCTGGTGATCCGCGCCTACGTCGAAAAACCCCGCACCACCATCGGCTGGAAAGGCCTGGCCTACGACCCGCGCCTGGATGGCAGCGACGACATGGCCGCCGGCCTGAGCCTGTCCCGGGAACTGATGCGCGAAATGCTGCGCCTGGGCTTGCCGGTGGCCACCGAGTTGCTGCAACCGATGGCCGCCGGCTACTTCGATGACCTGCTGAGCTGGGTCGCCATTGGCGCGCGCACCACCGAATCGCAGATCCACCGCGAAATGGCCAGCGGCCTCGGCATGCCCGTGGGCTTCAAGAACGGCACCGACGGCGGCGTGGCCATCGCCTGTGACGCCATGCGCTCCGCGGCTCACCCGCACCGCCACTTCGGTGTCGACAGCCAGGGCCATCCGGCGATCATTCAGACCCCGGGCAACCCCGATACCCACCTGGTATTGCGCGGCGGCCACCGTGGGCCGAACTACGATCGCCAGAGCGTGGCGCAGGTTCACGCGGACCTGGCCAAGAGCAAAGTCACGCCACGGATCATGGTCGACTGCAGCCACGCCAACAGCGGCAAAGACCCGCTGCGCCAACCGGCGGTGTTCAATGATGTGCTGGAGCAGCGCTTGCAGGGCGACACGTCGCTGATCGGCATGATGATCGAAAGCCACCTGTTCGAAGGCTGCCAGCCGCTCGGCCCGTCGATAAAATACGGCGTGTCGATCACCGACGGTTGCCTGGGCTGGAACGGCACCGAGCAGTTGCTGCGCAGCGCCGCCGAGCGATTGCGGGCACAGCCCTAAACGGGTTGATCCATGGAGATCAAACTGTGGGAGCGGGCTTGCTCGCGAAAGCGGTGTGTCAGTCAGCACATGTATTAGCTGACCCAACGTATTGGCGAGCAAGCCCGCTCCCACATTAGATCTCCACTGCACTCATGTGAGCGGGTACAGCGCCTCATCAAACTGCTCCAGCTTGGGAAACACCAACGGCTGGTCATCCGCCAGCCTTTCCAATCGCTGCTGGTAACCGTGCAGGAAATCCTGGCGGGCCTCGGCGCTGATATACGGCACATGCCACGCCACAAACGGCTCCAGCACCTCAAAGCCAACATACGCCAGCGTGCCACGCAGAATCGGCCGCAGCATGTCCGCAAGCGGTCCGTGAATCGCACGTTCGCCAAACATATGCTCGCGCCCGCCGAGGGTGACCGTCACCAGCGCTTTCTTGCCGGCGAGCCCGCCCTGATCATAAAACCGCTTGCCGCCGTAGCACACACCCGACACCAGCACCCGGTCAATCCAGCCCTTGAGCATCGCCGGGGCCGAGAACCAGAAGATCGGGAAGTTGAGGATCAGCAAATCGGCCCACAGCAGCTTGTCCAACTCCTGCTGGATATCCGCCGCGATGGATTGGCTTTTCACCCCCAGTCGCTGCTCCAGCGCATACACCAGGTACTCGGGATTCTCCCGCGAGGTAAAGTCCGAGGCGCTGGCCACCGGGTTCCAGTTCATCCCATAGAGATCGCTGACCTGCACCTCATGCCCCTGCGCTTGCAGGGTGGAAATGGCCTGGTCACGCAAGGCCGCGGTAAACGACTGCGGCTCGGGATGAGCATGGACAATCAAAACCTTCATAAACGTTCCTCAAGAAGTAAGCGCGGCCCGTTCGGCCAGCACATGGTCCAGCCAGTCGGGGTCCATTTCCGGCTCCGATGAAAATAGCAGGCCGGTGTAGTCCTGATACGGCGGCGTGAAGATCGCGCTGCGGCTGCCCTGGTCCACCACCCTGCCGCGTTGCATCACCACCACTTCATCGGCGATGGCGCGCACGGTAGCCACGTCGTGGGTGATAAACAGGTAGGCCACGCCCAACTGCTGCTGGATACGGTTGAGCAACTTCAGCACGCCCTCGGCCACCAGTTGATCCAGGGCCGAGGTCACTTCATCGCAGATAATCAGTTGCGGGTCGGCCGCCAGGGCGCGGGCGATGCAAATCCGCTGCTTCTGGCCGCCGGACAGTTCACGTGGCTGACGCTCCATGAAGGTGGCAGGGTCCAGTTCGATCATCTCCAGTAACTCGGCGACACGGGCGCGCATGGCCTTGCCCTTGAGGCCGAGGTAGAAGGTCAGTGGCCGGCCGATAATATCGACGATGCGTTGGCGCGGGTTCAGCGCGGTATCCGGGATCTGATAGATCATCTGGATCCGCCGCAACTGCTCCTTGCTACGCCGACGAAAATCCACCGGTAACGCTTCGCCGTCATACAGCACCTGCCCCGCCGTGGCCGGCAGCAGCCCGGTGATCAGGCGTGCCGTGGAGCTTTTGCCACTGCCGGATTCGCCGATCACCGCCAACGTCTGGCCGCGATACAGGCTCATCGACACGTCGTGCAGCACCGGCTGATGCCCGTAGCTGGCGCACACCTGGCGCACCTCCAACAACGGCACTTGCTGCTCCGGGCAAGCCTTGGGCTCGGTGCGAAAACTGCGCACCGCCCACAGGGACTTGGTGTAGTCCTGCTGCGGTGCGCTGAGCATGGTGCGAGTCTCGGCCTCCTCCACCAGCTTGCCGTGGCGCAGCACCATGATGCGGTCGGCCATCTGCGCGACCACCGCCAGGTCATGGCTGATATACAGCGCGGCGCTGCCGAAGGTTTTTACCGCATCGCGAATCGCCGCCAGCACTTCGATCTGGGTGGTGACGTCGAGGGCGGTGGTGGGTTCGTCGAAGATGATCAAATCGGGGTGACAAGCCATCGCCATAGCGGTCATCACCCGTTGCAGTTGCCCGCCGGAAACCTGATGCGGATAACGCTGGCCAATGGTTTCCGGATTGGGCAGGCGCAGCACGCGGTAAAGCTCCACCGCCTCGCGTTCGGCCTGGGCACGGCTGATACCGCCGTTGATCACAGCCGCTTCCACATGCTGGTCAATCAGCCGGTGGGCCGGGTTGAACGAGGCAGCGGCGCTTTGCGCAACGTAGGCAATGCGCAGGCCACGCAGCTTGCGCAGTGCTTCAGGCTTGGCCTGCAACAGCTGAATGCCGTCAAAGCACACCGAGCCGCCGGTGATGCGGCAACCATCGCGGGCAAAGCCCATGGCCGCCAGGCCCAAGGTTGATTTACCCGCGCCAGACTCACCAATCAACCCCAGCACCTCGCCCCGCTGCAACGTCAGGTCGATGCCCTTGATCAGCGGGTGCCAGGCATCTTCGTAATGCCCTTCGATCTGCAGGTTGCGGATTTCCAGCAGTGGCTTGTCCATCCTCAACACTCCTTCAGGCCGCTGGATTTATGCAGCATCCAGTCGACCACAAAATTCACGCTGACGGTGATCAACGCCACCGCCAGGGCCGGCAGCAACGGGCTGATGTCGCCGAAGGTAATCAGCACCGCATTGTCGCGGACCATGCTGCCCCAATCGGCGGTCGGCGGTTGAATGCCCAGGCCGAGGAACGACAGCGCACTGATAAACAAAAACACGAAGCAGAACCGCAGGCCGAACTCGGCAATCAACGGCGCGGCGGCATTGGGCAGCACTTCGCGGGTGACCAACCACCACAGCCCTTCCCCACGCAACCGCGCGGCTTCGACAAAGTCCTGTACCACCACGGTCATCGCCACGGCCCGGGACAGGCGAAACACCCGGGTCGAGTCCAGCAGTGCAATCACCAGCACCAGCGACGTCGCGTTGGTGCCGACCACGCTGAGAATCAGCAAGGCGAAAATCAGTTGCGGGATCGCCATCAAGATGTCCACCACCCGCGACAATCCCTGGTCCACCGAGCCACCCTTGATCGCCGCCACCAGGCCGCTCAAACCGCCCAGCAAAAACGCCAGCACCGTCGTCAGAAACGCGATGCCCAAGGTATTGCGCGCGCCATACACCAGACGGCTGAACATATCCCGTCCGAGGTTATCGGTGCCCAGCAGGAACTGACCGCTCCAGGGCGCAAACCCGTCACCCACCACCTGGGTTTCGCCATACGGCGCGAGCACCGGTGCAAACAGCGCCACCAGCACATACAGCACGATAATCAGCAGGCCGAACTTCGCGCTCAATGGCGCCCGGGCCAGTTGTGTGAGAAGGCTCATGGTCTACCCCTTGGGATGCATCAGGCGTGGGTTGCTGGCGATGGACAGCACATCGGCGCCGGTGTTGAGCAGGATGTAAGTGGCAGCGAAGATCAGGCTGCAGGCCTGCACCACCGGGATATCGCGCTTGGACACCGAGTCCACCAGCAACTGGCCGAGCCCCGGGTAGACAAAGACCACCTCGACCACCACCACGCCCACTACCAGATACGCCAGGTTCAGCGCGATCACGTTGACAATCGGCGCCAGCGCATTGGGCAGCGCGTGGCGCCAGATAATCCGCGACTGGCTGATGCCCTTGAGCCGGGCCATCTCGATGTAGGGGCTGGCCAGCAGGTTGATCAGCGAGGCGCGGGTCATGCGCATCATCTGCGCGATCACCACCAGGCTCAGGGTGGCGACCGGCAGCACCGAACGGTCGAGGATGGTGCCGAATGAGGCGTCGGGCGCCAGGTTGGACAGGCTGGGAAACCAGCCGAGCTTGACCGAAAACACCAGGATCAGCAGGTAGGCGACGAAGAACTCGGGAAACGACACCGCGCTCAGGGCCGAGGTATTGAGCAGGCGATCGAACCAACTGTTGCGGTACAGCGCAGCGAGCATCCCCAGCACCAGCGCCAGGGGCACCGAGACCAGCGCGGCCAATGCCGCCAGGCGCAGGGTGTTGCCCAGGCGTGCGCCAATCAGCTCGGCGATGGGCCGCTGGTTGGCCAGGGAAGCGCCGAGGTCGCCGTGCAGCAGGCGCAGCAGCCATTGCACGAAGCGGCTCAGGGGTGGCAGGTCCAGGCCCAGTTGTGCACGAAAGGCCGCCACGGTTTCCGGCGTGGCGGACTGGCCGAGCATGGCCTGGGCGATATCGCCGGGAAGCATGCCCACGGCCAGGAAGATGATCACCGACACGGCGAACAAAGACAGCAGGCCGAGGGCGAGGCGTTGGAGCACCAGTTTGAATAGGCTATTCATGTTCGGTTCTCATGAGTTGGGCATTTTCCCGAAGGCGACAAATATCCAATGTGGGAGCGGGCTTGCTGTGGCGAGGGGGCTTGTCCCCCGTCGGGTTCACCACAGATTGATGGGGCTGCTTCGCAGCCCAACGCGGGGCAAGTCCGCTCACCACAGAAGCCCGCTCCCACATTTGATTTGCGGCGTTTCTGAAATCTTCACGCCTGCCACCACCGCTCGATCAGCCGCAACCCATCCAGTTCCCCATACGGCGCCGTCAGCGGTCCATGACTGACGCGGTTCGAGCGTGCCGCCACGGAGCTGGCAAACAGCGGCACAATCGCCCCGCCATCGTCGCGGCACAGGCTCTGCATTTCGTTGTACATCTCCTGGCGCACCGGCGCGTTCATCTCACCGCGCGCAGCGTTGAGCAACTGGTTGAAGCGGGCGTTATCCCAATGGGTTTCGTTCCACGCCGCGCCCTTGGCGTAGCCGATGCTGAACATGCGGTCGGCGGTGAGGCTGCTGTACCAGAACGAGGTGGTGAACGGCTGCTTCATCCACACGTTGGAGAAGAACCCATCGGTCGGTTCACGCACCACGTCGATATCAATCCCGGCCTGGCGTGCCTGCTCCTTGAACAGCACCGAGGCGTCCACCGCGCCGGTGTACGCGGCGTCGGAGGCTTGCAGGCGCACCTTGAGCGACTCCACACCGGCCTTGCGCAGATAGAAACGCGACTTGTCCGGGTCGTAGGTACGCTGCTCAAGGGCGGCATTTATGAAGCGGCTGCCGGGTTGGATCGGATGATCGTTGCCCACCAGGCCATAGCCATGCAGCACCGAGGCCAGCAGGGTTTCGCGGTTGATCGCATGCTTCATCGCCATGCGGATATCGTTGTTCTTGAACTCATTGCTGTCGCACAACATCGGGAAGGTGTAGTGCTGGGCACCCTTGGTTTCTTCGATGACCAGCGCAGGGTTGCGCTTGAGCAGGGCCACGGTTTTCAGGTCGACCTTGTTGATCACGTCCACTTGCCCTGTGACCAGCGCATTCACCCGCGCCGCGCCGTCGGCAATGGCGATCAGCTCGGCACTGGCGAAATGCGCCCTTCCCTGCTTCCAGTAATCAGGGTTGCGCTCCAGGTCCATGCGCACGCCGGGCTCGAAGCTTTTCAGGCGATAACCGCTGGTGCCGATCCCGGCCTGCCAGTCGGCGGCGCCGTCCTTGGCGGGCATGATCACCAGGTGGTAATCAGCGACCACATAGGCGAAATCGGCATTGCCCGAGTGCAGTTCAAACACCACCCCGTCGGTGCCCTTGGCGCTGACGCTGGCCACATCGCCGAGCACCGTCTTGGCCGCCGAGGTGGATTTGGCCTCCAGGTGGTGGTTGATCGAGGCCACCACGTCTTCGGCGGTCAGGCTTTTGCCGTTATGGAAGGTCACGCCCTGGCGCAGTTTGAAGGTCCAGATGCGCGCGTCGGGCGTCGACTCAAAGCTTTCGGCCAATTCAGGGATGGCGCGGCCGTCCACCGCGATTTCAGTGAGGGTGTTGTACACCGCCGAAAAGCCGACGAAGGTGAAGGTGTCTACCCAGGAGCCGGGGTCGCGGGAGTCGGTGGTGCTGCCGCCGGCCAGGCCCATGCGCAGCACGCCCCCCGGCTTGGGCACGGCCTCTTCGGCGAAAGCGTGCAGCGGCAGGCCCATGGACAACGCGGCCGCCACGGCACCGGCTACGGCGCTGTGTTTGAGAAAGTCCCGTCGGTGCATCGCTTGAGTCATTTTGTTGTTGTTTTCGCTCATGGTGTTGCTCCTCTAAAGGTTCACACAGGCATGCTTCAACTCGATCAAGGTCACGCTGTTGCGCTTGAAACCGTTACGCAAATCCGTCTGCAGCTCATCCAGGTTCTGTGGCTCGCTGACCGTGCAACCAAACGCCCGCGCCAGCGCGGCGAAGTCCGGATTGCGCGGCAGTACGCCGATGGGTTCGATGTCCAGGCTCAGCATGTCGTCGCGAATTTGCCCAAGGGCGTCGTTGTTCCACAGCAACACCACCAGCGGACTGTTTAGCTCTTCCACTGCCGTGGCCAGTTCCTGGGCGGTGTAGAGAAAACCGCCGTCGCCCACCAGCACCAGGCCAGGCCGTTCAGGCGCGCCGAACTTGGCGCCGATACCGGCCGGCAGGCCATAGCCCAAGGTGCCGTAGCCGGTGGGGTGCAACCAGCTGCGGGTGGCGTTGCTGGGGAAGGCGTAGTTGCCGGTGTAGGCCAGCTGGGTCATGTCACTGCTGATGAAGGCATTGGCGGGCAGCTCGGCGGCCACGCGGTCGAGAATCGCCTGGTGAATTCGTTGCAACGGACCATGGCCGCTACTGACTGCCAGGCGTAATGCCGCAACGGCCCTGCGCGCCTCGTCGGCGTTGCACGGCGTGGCCGGCAGACGCTCCAGCAGGACCAGCGCGGTGTGGTGGGCATCCCCGTGCAGCGCCACGGCACAGGGATAAAAATCGTTGAACTTGCGCGGGTCGATATCCACTCGCAACAGCTCGCCATTAATCGGCAGGCGTTCGCGCCAGAAGTCGGTATCGGCCATTTCAGTACCGATGGCCAACACCACATCCGCCTGCGCGATGAGCTGCCAGCCCGGCTCGACGCACAGGGTGGCCCCGGCATTCAGCGGATGCTCCACCGGCAGCAAACCCTTGCCGGCCACACTGCTGAAAAACGGCGCCGCCAATTGCGTGCTCAAGCGCTGCAAGGCATCCGCCGCCAACAACGCACCACCACCGGCGATGATCATCGGGCGCTTGGCCGCAGCCAGTTTCGCCACGGCCTGATCGAGGCTTTCAGCCGACGGCAAACCGCGCTCGGGACGGCGCACCACTTCATTGCTCCAGTCCCGCTTGATCGGTGCCGACAGCACATCCAGCGGCACCGAAATATGCACCGGCCGTGGCCGCTCACTGTCGAACACCGCGTAGGCCCGCGCGATCAATTCCGGCAAATCCTCGGCACTCAACGCCACCGCCGAAAACGCGGTGATGGGGGCGGTCATCGCGCGTTGGTCCTGGGTTTCATGCAGGCAGCCCCAACCCTTGCCGAGGCTGGCGGTGTGGTTGACGCTGGAAATCACCAGCAGCGGAATCGAGTCGGCATACGCCTGGCCGATGGCCGTCGCGGCATTGGTCACACCCGGCCCGGTGATGATGAAACACACACCCGGCTTGCCGCTGACCCGCGCATAACCGTCGGCCATGAAGCCGGCCCCCTGCTCATGGCGGGTCAACACATGGCGGATGCCGCTGCCGGGCAAGCCGCGATACAGCTCCAGCGTATGCACGCCAGGAATCCCGAATACAGTGTCGACACCATAATTGGCCAGTAATCGCACCAGGGCCTGGCCGCCCGTCAAGGTTTTGCTTTGCATCGTCATCTCCTTCACGCCTGGGCGAGACGGATCAATGCATCGACCGCCGTGGCGCCCCGGGCATTGACCAGCAATGGGTTTACATCCAGTTCCAGCAACTGCCCGGCGTTGGCGCAGGCGTAGTCGGCCACCGCACGAATGGCCGCCACCAACGCCTCCATGTCGGCCACTTCACGCCCGCGAAAGCCTTGCAGCAATGCGGCGCTGCGCAGGCTGAGCAAGGCATTGCGGATCGCGTCGTCTGTGGTCGGCAGCAACAGGCTGCGACTGTCCTTGAGCAATTCCACGAGGATGCCACCGGCGCCGATCACCAACGCCAGGCCGAAATCGTTTTCGCGCTTGATACCAACAATCAGCTCGGCCAGCGGTGGCGTGGCCATGGATTCCAGCAGCAGGTGATCGAAAGGTACGTCTGGTGCATAGGCGGCGATTTGCTCGCGCATCTGGGCCAGGGCGGCGGTCAAGGCAAGGCCGTCCCGTAGGTTGAGCGCCACCGCGCCGGCTTCGGTTTTATGCGGCAGGTCGGCACTGACGGCTTTGAGTACCAGCGGGTAGCCCAGCAGTTTGGCGTCGGCAATCGCCCGCGCGGGAGTACTCAAAACGGCCGTCGGCGTAGTCAACCCGAACGCGCGTAAAGCTTGCTTGGAATCCCACTCGTTGAGCGACTGCCCGTGCTCTTCAAGCGCTTGCGGGCACAGCGGGACCAGTATCGATTCACCCCGCGCCAGGAGCGCCCGGCGATTGTTTTGGTAGTCGGCAATCCGGCCCCAGGCAGCCATGGCATCTTCCACACCTTGCAACGCCGCAACACCCTGGGCATGCAGGCGCTCGCGGGCGTGGGCCGGCAGCAGTTCGGGGAATGCCGAGGTGACAAAACCGGTCTTTCCGTGGCGACTCAGCGCGCTGCAAAACAGCTCCAGCAGCAGGTCGCATTCCTTGCGCTCACCGGTAAATTCAGCCGGGTAGTCGAGCACCAGCATCGCCGCATCCGCTTCAGTGCGCAGTGCCGTGTCGAGCATCGTATTCAGGGCTTCGCTGTTGCCCCAGATGGCCGTTGTGAAGTCCAGCGGGTTGACCAGGTTGGCGTAGCTGGGCAGTACCTGCGCCAGTTCCGAGCGCTGGCCTTCATCGAGTTTGGGCAGGCTTAAATCGTTGCGCTCGGCGTAGTCGGCAATCAACCCGGCATCGCCACCGGAACAGGCCAGGGCGATCAGGCTGTTGCCCGCTGGCAAATTACCGCAGGCCGCTGCTTTCAGGGTTTCGACAAAACTCACCGGCCCGCTCACCCGGATCACGCCGAGGCGCGCAAACAGGCTGTCGTACAGCGCATCAGAGCCCGATAAAGAGCTGGTATGACTCAAGGCCAACTCGGCGCCGATCTGCGACACGCCGGTTTTCAGGGCGATGATCGGGATACCTTTTTCCAGCGCCTTGTGGGCCGCACGGGCAAACCCCGGCACATTCTTCAAGCCTTCCAGGTGCAAGCCGATGGCCGTGACACGTGGCTCATCCAGCAGCACATCCAGCAATTCGGCAACGCCCAATTGCGCCTGGTTGCCCACCGACGCCATATAGGCCACCGGCAGCGAACGGTCACTCATGGACAGGTTGTAGGCGAAGTTGCCGCTCTGGGTCAGCACCGCAACGCCCTTCTCTACCGGCTTGCCGCCATGGGCCACCGGCCACAACGCCGAGCGGTGCAGGTAGTCCAGCAGGCCATAGCAGTTGGGACCGAGCAGCGCCATCTCGCCCGCCGCCTTGAGCAATTGTTGCTGCAAGGCCTGGCCCTCGGCGCCGGTTTCGGCAAACCCGGAGGCGTAGCAAATAGCGCCACCGGTGCCGATGGCCGCCAACTCGGCGACACAGCTCAGGGTCAGCTCGCGGTTGGTGGCGATAAACACCGCATCCGGGCCGCACGGCAAATCGGCCACGCGACGCACGCAGGGAATGCCGTCGAGGCTGTCATGCTGCGGATTGACCAGCCACATCTGGCCCTCAAAACCACCCTCGGCGCAGCGCTTGAGGGCGCGGGCCATGCTGCGCCCACCGACGAACGCCAGGTGACGGGGCGCCAGCAGGCGCTTGAGATTGTCGCGAATAGCCTGGGACATAAGCGTTCTCCGACCCGATCAGCGCAACAGCGGCCGCAACAGTTCGCGGGCAATAATGTGGCGCTGGATTTCCGAAGTGCCTTCCCAGATCCGCTCGATCCGCGCGTTGCGCCAGATGCGCTCCACCGGCCCTTCGTCCATCAAGCCCATGCCGCCGTAAATCTGCACAGCCTCGTCGGCGACCTTGCCCAGCACTTCACTGGCAAACAGCTTGGCCATACCAGCCTCGCCATCGGTCATGGTGCCCTGGTCCATCTTCCAGGCGGTGTTCAGGGTCAGCAGTTCGGCTGCGCGGATTTGCGTGGCCATGTCGGCGAGCTTGAACGAGATACCTTGATAAGTGCCGATGGGCTGGCCGAACTGTTTGCGGTCTGCCGCCCATTGCAGGGACACATCCAGCGCACGCTGGGCCTGGCCCACGCAGTTGGCGGCCACCATCACCCGGCCGGCAGTCAGCCAGGCGTTGGCGACTTCCCAGCCTTTGCCGACTTCACCAAGGACTTTGGAAGCCGGTACGCGGCAGTCGTCGAAGAACATTTCATAGGTGTGGTAACCGCGGTTACTGACGCACTTGGGGCCCCGGCGAATGGTCATGCCCGGCGTGCCACGGTCCACCAGGAACGAGGTCACGGCGTTACGCTGGCGGCCGTTGTGTTCGTAGGTGTCGGTGACGGCAAACACGATGGCGAAATCCGCGTGGCCGGCGTGGCTGATGAAGTGCTTGCTGCCATTCAGCACAAAGTCATCACCGCTGCGCACGGCGCGGGTCTTGATCGCGTTGGCATCAGAACCGGCGCCCGGTTCGGTGAGGGCAAAGCAGTCGACCTTCTTGCCCTGCACACACGGCAACAGGTACTCGCCAATCTGCGCGCCGGTGCAGGCCATGAGGATTTTCGACGGCCGGGCGACAAACACATGCAGCGCCCAGGACACCTTCGACAACTCCCGTTCGATCAACGCCTGGGACAGGTAATCCAGGCCGCCACCGCCAACTTCTTCCGGCATGTTGAAGGCATAGAAACCAGCAGCGATGGCCTTGTCACGGATCTGCGCGGCGAGTTCCGGCGAGACTTCATCGGCGCGGTCCACCGCCTCCTCGTGGGGCAACAACTCCTTGGCAACAAAACTGCGTACCGCGTCCACCAACATGTCTTGTTCTTGGCTGGGCTGGAAATTCATGGCGCTACCTGTCGATCGTTCGAGGGTGTTTTGAGGCGGGATTATTTGCCGGAGAAATTCGCTGGGCGCTTTTCCATCGAGGCGCGCAAGGCTTCAGCACCGTCGGCACTGCGGCCACACAGCAAGCCGGCGGCGAGTTCAGCCTGGAGCTGCTCGGGCAGGCTGCGCGCGGCGCCTTCGCGGATAAGGGTTTTAGTTTGGGCAAAGGCGAACGTCGGGCCGTTGGCCAGGCGTGTGGCCAGGTCGGTGACGTGGGCGTGCAGTTGCTCATCGGCGACCACTTCGCCCACGAGGCCTGCGGCCAGGGCGCGATCAGCGCTCCACAATTCATCGAGGAACAGCAGGCGCTTGGCTTGTTCACTGCCGATCAAGCGCGGCAAATGCCAGCTGGCACCGGCGTCCGGCGAGTAGGCCATACTGGTGTAGCCGGCCTTGAAGCGTGCCGATTGGGCCGCCACGCGCAGGTCGCAGCACAGGGTCAGGTCCACGCCGGCGCCGACCGCCGTGCCGTTGATGGCGGCGATGGTGGGTTTGTCGAGGGTGTGCAGGCGGGTCATCAGGCCGTGGGCGGTTTCGGTCCAGCCGTAGGTTTCGAGGGCGCCACGGGCTTCGGCGTCGGCCCATTCGGCGAGGTCGGCACCGGCGCAGAAGCTGCGACCGCTGGCAGTCAGCACCACCACGCGCACGGCCGGGTCACTGTTGAATCCGTCCAGCAACGCATGCAAGTGCTTGAGGGTCGGGATGTCCAGGGCATTGCGCTGGGCGCCACGATTGAGAGTGATCCAGGCGATGCCTGCTTGCACTTGAGTGAGCACGGACGGTTCTGTAGTCATGGGATCCTCGAATTATTTTAATTGGCTTGAGGGGGGCGACATGGGGCGATACTAAACGAGTGTTCAGTAAGGAGGCAATCGGGTAGCTGCAAATATTTTTCGAGGGGGAATGCCCGCCTGAACATTGCGTTCAGGCGGCGAAGAAAACGTCAGTTCAGGGTTTGATCTGGAAGCGCTGGCGGCCGCCGGCCTGCAAACCATCGACCCAGGCTTCGCAGATCTGGATACCTTGCTCCGGGGTGAACGTGCCGGGGTTGAGCCCCGATTCCAGCCACAAACCATCGAGCAAGGCACTCAAGGCAATGGCGGCCAAGTCGGCGTCAAAGTGCTTCCAATCCTCCTCTGCAGCCATGTCGACCAAAGCCGAACGCATGATGGTGCGATACTCGCCATAGGAATGTTCGTGGGCCTGGTTGATCGCCGGCGCGGTCTTGACCGCGCCCCAGAACACCAACCAGGCATCCAGCAGTTGCGGGTCCAGCAACTCGGGGGAAAACGAGCCGCGAAAAAACGCCGACAATCGTTCGCGCGGGCTGGGTGGCGCCTTGGCCATGGCATCACGCAGCAGGTCCATCACCTGCCGGGTGATCGACCGATAGGCCTCGGCCACCAGTTCATCCTTGCCCGAATAGTGATGACTGATCAGCCCCACCGACACCCCTGCCTCGGCACTGATCTTGCGGATTGACGCGCCCTGAAAGCCGTCGCGCTTGAGGCACACCAGCGTCGCCTGGACCAGATTGGCCTTGCGCAACTCCGGTTCCATGCGGGAGAAACGGGTTTCCTGGGTCATGAGGCGGTGTCCTTGGGTTGAGTCGGCTGGACGACTCTACCTCACTCCCGGAACCCCGGCGACACCCGATCCAGCAACCGCAGCAGTGCCGCCCATGCCAGTTGCATGGCGTCCAGGTCCGCCAGCTCACCCTCTTCCAATGGCCGGCCAGGCTCATTGAACTGCCGCTCGGTGTATTCACACACATCGGCCGGCGGCAGGATCAGCTTGCCGCACACCTGGGCGGCGATCTGGATATCGCAGGCCTTTTCCAGGTAGTACATGCGCAGGAATGCCTGACTGACCGTCTCCCCTACCGTCAACAGGCCATGGTTGCGCAGCATCAACACCGGCTTGTCGCCCAGGTCACGAACCAGTCGTTGTTGCTCGTCCATATCCAGCGCTACGCCTTCGTAGTCGTGGTAGGCGACCTTGCCGTAGAACTCCATGGATATCTGGTTCACCGGCAACAGCCCGCATTCGAGTGCCGCCACCGCGCAGCCTGCGCGGGTGTGGGTGTGCAGCACGCACTGGGCATCTGCGCGGGCCGCGTGAATGGCGCTGTGGATCACAAAGCCCGCCGGGTTGACGCCATGGGCCGACGCCTCGACCGCACGCCCGTCCAGGCCGATTTTCACCAGGCTGGACGCGGTGATCTCCTCAAACATCAGCCCATAGGGGTTGATCAAAAAGTGATGCTCGGGCCCCGGAATGCGCACCGAGATATGCGTGAAGATCAGGTCGCTCATGCGAAAGTGCGCGATCAGGCGGTAGCAAGCGGCGAGCTCTTCACGCAGCTGTCGTTCGGTGGCCCCAGTCATTTTTTTATTCTCCAGGCGGGTGAGTGATGTGGCTGACGCTAATCCAGTCGCCAGTAAAAAAACAAGTTGATTTTTTACTGAGGCTGACCTCCTATAGAAAAATAACAACAACAGCGCCTGGAGTATCCGCACCATGTCGGCCCATGCCTTCCCACGTCTTTTTGAACCGTTGGTACTGCGCGGAAAACGCCTGAAAAACCGCATCATGTCCAGCGGGCACGACACCTCGATGCCCACCGACAACCGGGTCAACGCGCAGTTGATCGCCTATCACCGGGCGCGCGCCGAGGGCGGCGTGGGGCTGATTGTGTTGCAGGTGGCCGGGGTGCATGACAGCGCCCGCTACACCTCCCATGTACTGATGGCCACCGATGACAGCTGCATCGACGGCTACCGCCAACTGGCCGAAACCTGCCATGCCCACGGTACCGTGGTGCTGTCGCAGATTTTCCACCCGGGGCGCGAAATCATGGAGTCTGCCGACGGCTTGCTGGCGGTGGCTTATTCGGCTTCCGGGGTGCCCAACGAGCGCTTTCGAGTGATGCCGCGTGCCCTTGACCAGGCGATGATCGACGAAATTGTCGCGGGCTACGGTGCGGCAGCAAAGCGACTGCACCAGGCCGGGATCGATGGTGTGGAGGTGGTCGCCAGCCATGGTTATCTGCCAGCGCAATTTCTTAACCCGCGAGTGAATCGCCGCACCGACGGCTACAACGGCGAGCTTGAACAACGCCTGCGTTTCCTGCGGGAAATCATCGCGGCAGTGCGTGCTGAAACCGACAAGCACTTCATCATCGGCCTGCGTATTTCCGCCGATGAGCGCGACCCCGAAGGCCTGACCGAAGAGGATTCCCTGGCCGCCGTGCAAAGCCTTCAATCACACCTGGATTATGTGCACATCGTCGCCGGCACCTCGGCCTCCCTCGGCGGTGCGATTCATATCGTACCGCCGATGGCCATTGCCCCCGCTTACCTCGCAGAAGAAGCCGCGACGTTCAAGGCCAGCCTGTCGATTCCGCTGTTCGTCACCGGGCGCATCAACCAGCCCCAGGAGGCCGAACTGATACTGCAACGCGGCCAGGCCGATGTGTGCGGCATGACCCGCGCACTGATCTGCGACCCCCGAATGCCAGCCAAAACCTCAAGCGGCCATGCCGAAGATGTACGGGCCTGCATCGCCTGCAACCAGGCCTGTATCGGTCACTTCCACAAGGGCTTGCCGATCTCTTGCATCCAGCACCCCGAGACCGGCCGCGAATTGCAGTTTGGCCAACTGCAACCGGCACTGCGGCGCAAGCGGATCATGGTGGCCGGTGGCGGCCCGGCGGGGATGAAAGCCGCAGCAGTAGCAGCGCAACGCGGGCATGAGGTGACCTTGTATGAAGCCAGTGGTCAGCTGGGCGGCCAGGTGCTACTCGCACAGTTGCTGCCACGGCGCAGCGAGTTCGGCGGCGCCAGTACCAATTTGCAACGCGAGATGGAACTGGCCGGGGTTCGCGTGATGCGCAATACCCGCGTCGACCGCGCGTTGGTGGAGCGTCAACAACCTGATCTGGTGATCATCGCCACCGGCGCCGAGCCCTATTGGCCGGCCTTCGAACGTGGCGGCGAGTTGCAAGTGGCGGACGCCTGGCAAGTGCTGCGCGATGAGGTCCCGCTGGGCCGTTCGGTGGTCGTGGTGGATTGGCGTTGCGACTGGATCGGCCCCGGCATCGCCGAACGCCTGACCCGCGCCGGCCACCAGGTGCAACTGGCGGTGAATGGCACCCATTGCGGGGAAAATTTGCCGTTATACGTGCGTGATCAACTGGCCGGCGAGCTGCATCGGCTGGGCATTTCGATCATCCCTTACGCCCGCTTGTACGGCTGCGACGACACCACCGTCTACCTGCAACACACTGCCAGTGGCGAGCCGATACTGCTGGAAAATATCGACACCCTGGTGTTGTGCCAGGGCCACCAACCGGTGGACACTCTGGGCGCAGAACTGGAAGGCCTGGTGGCGTTCCGGCGCATCGGCGATTGCCTGGCGCCGCGTACCGCCGAAGAGGCGATTTATGAAGGATTGAAGGTAGCGTGGGACATTTGAACGACCAACCGCCACAACTGTTTCTCGGCACCCGCATCCGTGGCTTGCGCAAGGCCCGGGGCTTGACGCTGACCGAATTGGCGCAGATGAGCGAATTGACGGCCGGCTATATCAGCCAACTGGAGCGCAACCTCGCGTACCCGTCGATTCCGGCACTGTTCAATATCGCCCGCAGCCTGGGGGTGACGATCCAGTGGTTTTTTGCCAGTGAGACCACCCCGGCAGCGGAGGATGAAGGGTTTGTGGTGCGCAAGAACAATCGCCAGAGCATTCACTATGAGGATGGCATCGTCGACCAGTTGCTGACGCCCCTGCCCAATCATCAATTGGAAATGCTGCATTCACGTTTTCCGCCTGGAACCTACAGCCAGCAGAGTTATAGCCATGAGGGTGAGGAAGCGGGTTATGTGCTGAGTGGGAAACTCGAGTTGTGGGTGGGCGAGCGGCATTTCCAGCTGGATGAAGGGGACAGTTTCAGCTTCCCCAGCAGTGAACCGCATCGGTATGGCAACCCCGGGAAGGTGGATGCGGTGGTGATTTGGGTGATCACGCCGCCGACGTTTTAGACCGTTGGAGTGAATGGAGACGTTTCCTACGGGAACTGGCGACGCTGGCACACCGGCCATCAATGGCGGGGGTCAAGGCCGCTTGCTATAAAAACGACTACATCTTTTCGAGGTCGTCGCCATGTTTGGATTGTATTCGTTATTCGCCGGTAAGCCGACTCAGGATGACTTGGATACGGTGGAAGCCATCAAGTCAAAAAGAACCATGAGGATTGAGGGAGAATGGGGTATTTCAGTCTCCGCCGAAGAAGTCATGGAGTCCGAGGCCTACAAAGAAGCAATTCGCCAAGTCCGCAAAATGGAGTCCAGTGATTCATGGGCCTGCTGATCATTTTTCCGTTACTGGTCAGCGGTTATCTGGTGTGTATCAAACATCCTTATTACTACTGCCGGCTGCATCGTTTTGAAGGGCAGTTACTCTATCTGCATGTTGCGCGACTGGGGCTGGTTTGCCTGGTCGTCGCTAGCCTGATAAGTGCCTTGATTCTGGCATTGTCCCAACAGGCGGTTTACGTCGCAGGCCGTGAGGTTGCAACAGACTATGGCCGCTATCTTGGCGTCCTATTGGTACAACTCGATATTGCCAACGAAAAGAATGCCGCACTTTGGGTTTTCTGGCTGCAGACCGGTTTGACCACCATGGTCATTCCTTCTCTCTGGGCAAGACTTTATGTCAACACGAAGAAAAAAGAGCTGAAGTTGAAATCCGATGAACAACTAAACTGCCGGCTCGCTTTGAATATCCTTGAAGGCACGCCTTTCAAATACCTGCTCAGGGAATCCATCCAGAAGTACACACCTTGCATGTTCAGCTTGAACGATCGGAAGGTGTATGTCGGTATTGTCGTATTCGTTGGCATGCCCACAGAGTCAGAAGGAATGGACCATGCCTTCACTCTTCTTCCCCTACTCAGCGGCTATCGTGACAAGGACACACTGGAAGTCACCCTGGGCACGCGATATTCAGATAACAGCCACCCCGCCCCCATCATGCTGATCCAGGAAAACGTAGTCTCTGTCACTCGCTTCGATTTCACCACCTGGAACACTTCACACGCTCGAAAGAACCGCCCACCTCAACAGGAGCAGTTCTTCAATCACCGCCCCATCCGTGCGACAAAAGCCTCAAGCGCCTGCGCCTGAGGATTTAAAATAATCTAGGGGCTGCGCCTCGGGGTTTCAGTGCACACAAAAACGCAACACTGAACTGCACCGATTGTGATGGCCGCGCCACCCTCGGGTTTATATAGTCATCCCTACTGCAACCCGCCATGAGCCAGCCGGCCCATCCCAAGGAAGCGTTCGATGACTGACCTGCACACCCTTACGGCCGCCGAACTGCTGGCGCAATTCGCCAGCCGGCAACTCGCGCCCATCGACTATTACGACCAGCTCCTGGCCCACATCGACCGCTGGGAGCCGCAGATCAACGCGCTCTACGCCTTCGACCCGCAACAGGTACGCCAGCAGGCCCAGGCCTCCACCGAACGCTGGAACAAAGGCCAGCCCAACGGCGCCCTCGACGGCGTGCCGGTGACACTCAAGGAATTGATCGCCACCGAAGGCGTGCCCATTCCCCTCGGCAGTGCCGCCACGCGCCTGACCCCGGCCCTCAAGGACGCGCCGCCCGCTGCCCGTATGCGTGAAGCGGGCGCCATCATCCTGGCCAAGACCACCAACCCGGATTTCGGCATGCTGTCTTCCGGGCTGTCGAGCTTCCACGGCATCACCCGCAACCCCTGGAACACCGCCAACAACACCGGCGGCTCCAGCTCCGGTGCAGCCGCAGCCGCAGCCGCCGGTTACGGCCCGCTGCACGTGGGCACCGACATCGGTGGTTCGGTGCGCCTGCCCGCCGCCTGGTGTGGCCTGGTAGGGTTCAAGCCGACCCTGGGGCGCATCCCCATCGACCCGTACTACACCGGCCGCGCCGCCGGGCCCATGACCCGCACCGTCGACGACTGCGTGCTGCTGATGCAACACCTGGCGCGCCCCGATGCCCGCGACGCCACCAGCCTGCCGCCGCTCACTACCGAGTGGAGCAACCAGCCGCTGTCGGTCAAGGGCCTGCGCGTCGGCCTGATGCTCGAACCCGGCGTGGGCATGCAGCCTGAAGGCTTCGTGTGTGAAGCCGTGGAGCACGCCGCGCGGCTGTTCGAAGCCCATGGCGCCAAGGTCACGCTGATCCCGCCGATCATGGACCGCGCGCAACTCGACGGCCTCGACCATTTCTGGCGCGCCCGCCAGTGGGGCGACTTGTCGGCCTTGAGCAGCGAGCAGTTCGACAAGGTCTTGCCGTATATCCGCGACTGGGCCGCGCCCGGTGCCGAGATCAGTGGCGTACAGGCCGTGAAGGGCTTCAACCAGACCTTCGAAATGCGCCGCCGCACCGCGCAAGTGTTCACCGAACTCGACCTGGTGCTCTCCCCCACCAACCAGGTCAACGCCTTCCCGGCAGAATGGCCGTCACCGAGTAATGACCCGCAACTGCCGTTCGAACACATCGTGTTCACCGTGCCCTGGAACATGGGCGAGCAACCAGCGCTGTCGATCAATTGCGGTTTCGCCACCGACGGCATGCCCATCGGCCTGCAGATGATCGCTCCGCGCTTTGCCGATCAATGGCTGCTGCAAATCGCTAAAACCTACGAGAGCTGGCGTGGCGCAATCCACCACTGGCCGAATCCTTCCTGACTTTGACGCTGTAAGAACTGCCCACCCACACGCCAGCTCCGGGCCTACCCGGCCGGGAGCTCGGACGACCTATAACTAAAATCGAGGGGCTGGTATGCACACTGAGCAATTGACACGATCCGATCCTGATCACGCACCCGAAACACCGTCCCCGGACGCCGGCAAAAAGAGCATCTTCGCCGTGGTCCTGGGTAACGCCGTGGAGTTTTTCGACTTTGGTGTGTACGCAACCTTTGCGGTGATGATCGGCCACACGTTTTTCCCGTCCGACAGCGCCTTCGTCAGCTTGATGCTGTCGGTCACGGCCTTCGGTATCGGCTTTATCGTCAGGCCCCTGGGCGCGGTGCTGATCGGCGCCTACGCCGACCGCGTCGGGCGCAAACCGGCAATGCTGTTGACCCTGGTGATGATGGCTGTGGGCACCGGCAGCATCGCGATATTGCCCGGCTACGACACCATCGGCATCGCCGCGCCGATCCTGCTGGTGGTCACCCGCATGATCCAGGGCCTGGCCTGGGGCGGCGAAGCCGGCCCCGCCACCACCTACATCCTTGAAGCTGCGCCACCGCACAAACGCGGCACCTATGCCTGCTGGCAAGTGGTCGCCCAGGGCGTGGCAGCCATGGTGGCCGGGCTGGTGGGTTTCACCCTGACCAAAGTCATGTCCCCGGAAGACCTCAACAGCTGGGGCTGGCGCGTACCGTTCGTGTTCGGCTTGCTGGTGTTGCCAATCGGCATCTACATCCGCCGCAACCTCGCCGAAACCTTCCACGGCCACGGCGAGCAGACCAGCACCGGCGACCTGGTGCGGGAAGTCTGCGGCAAACATCGGCGGGCGCTGGTACTGGGGCTGCTGATCCTTTCCGGCAGCACCATCACCCAGTACTTCCTCAACTACATGACCACCTTCGCCCTCACCGAGCTGAAGCTGCCCACCAGCATCTCCATGCTTTCGACCCTGGTAGCTGGCGCCGCGATGGCCGTGTGTGCGGTGGCCGGCGGCATGCTCTGCGACCGTTTCGGCCGCCGGGTGATCCTGATGACGCCACGGGTAGTATTGCTGTTGATCCTGTTCCCGGCCCTGCAATTGATGACCGAGCACCCAAGCCCGGCGACCTTCCTGCTGACCCTTGCAGTACTCTCGGGCCTGCACGGCATGAGCGGCGCGGCGTTGATCGTGCTGCTGGTGGAAAGCTTCCCGAAATCCGTGCGTTCCACCGGTTTCTCCATCGTCTACGCCTTCGGTGTCGCAGCGTTTGGTGGCACCGCGCAGATCATCATCACCTGGCTGATCGGCACTACCGGCGACCCGATGTCACCGGTCTGGTACCTGCTGATCGCCAACCTGGTGTGCCTCACCGCCGCCTGGTTCGCCAAGGAAACCCGCCCCTCGCTGCCCGGCAGCCCGGCTCGCGAAACCCGGCTCGCAGAAGCCCCGGTTCGCTGATACACGCTTCCCACTGTCCCGCGTCTTTTCGCCACCGACCGGCAGCGCCTGAGGGCCTTGCCGGGACGGTCGCCTTACGTCTGATTTGTATGGGGATTTACCATGTATCCACGTCTTTTGCTGGCCGTCACTTTGGCCTCCAGTACCCAGGCTTTCGCCCAAGAGAACGCCCAAGCCAGCGCACCGGGCTTCCTGGAAGGCAGCACCCTGGACCTGAACTTGCGTCACTACTACTCCAACCAGCACACCAAACGCACCACCCACCTTAGCATCAAGAAAGCCGGCGGCATCGAGCCCACCCGCGTGCGGGAAACCTGGGTACAAACCAGCATGCTCAAGTACAGCTCCGGCTACACCCAGGGCCTGATTGGCGTGGGGGTGGACGCGGGGATCTTCAGCGCGGTCAACCTGGAACGCGGCCACGGCAAGGTCGCCAATGGCGGCGACCGCGTGCTGGTTAACGGCGACGGCGATGCGATTCCCACCTGGAGCCGCCTGGGCGTGGGCGACGTGCGTTTTCGCCTGTCCAGCACCGAGATCAAGGCCGGCCGTCTGATGACCGACAACCCGATCCTGCGCTACAAAGACAACCGCGCCCTGCCCTCCAGCTTCCAGGGCGTGGGCCTGTTCAGCAACGAATTCGACTGGTTGTCGGTGCAAGGCGGCAGCTTCGAACGGGCGATTCCGCGCACCGGCACCGGCGCCGAAAAGCTCACCACCACCTTCGGCAACCGCGCCTACAGCGGCGCGCGCATCAGCTACCTGGGAGCCACGGTCAAGCCGGGTTACGGGCTCGAAGCCAGCGTCTACGCATCGCGTTTCGAAGACATGTGGGACCAGACCTACGTCGGCCTGACCCACCGCATCGGCGACAAAAGCGACATCGCCCTCAAGACCGCCTTCAATTACTACCACACCAGCGATTCGGGGGCGAAAAACCTCGGCTACATCGACAACAACGCTGCCAGCCTGGCCTTCACCGCCACGCACCTGGCCCACAGCCTGACCCTGGCCTGGCAGCAAGTGTTCGGCAACGAATACTTCGACTACGTGTGGGAGTCCACCGGCAACTACATGGCCAACTCGCTGTACTCGGACTACAACGGCCCGAACGAAAAATCCTGGCAACTGCGCTACGACCTGGACTTCGCCGCCTACGGCGTACCCGGCCTCACGGCCAGCCTGTGGCACGCCAAGGGCTGGGACATCGACGGCACCCACTACGACGGCGACCGCAACGGCCACAACACCGGCTACAACGTGCGCGGCCTGGACGATGCCAAGCACAACGAAAACGGCTTGATGCTGGCCTACGTGATCCAGTCCGGGCAACTGAAAAACTCGGTACTGCGCACCATCGTCTACAACCACCGCGCCAGCGGCGGGCAGATTGACGGCAGCTACGACGAGTTCCGCATCGTCGCCAACGTGCCGATCAACATCTTCTAGGGCTCAGTTCAACGAACAACGCTGCATCGCCCCCGCCAGCATCTCCTGGCACTTGAGCACCGCCACCGAGCGGGGGCGGTTGCGGTATACGCACAGGTCGATGCGGATGCGGCCGAGGTCTTCATCGGCGATCGGCACGGCGACCAGGCCGTCGCCCAAGTCGCGTACGTCTGCCTCTACCTGGGGCAGAATCAGCACGGCTGCCCGTTGCCGGGCCAGGCTCTTCTGCACTTCCAGGGAACTGGTGGTGAACACCGGTTCGAGCGTCACTCCGCGTTTTTTCGCGGCCACTTCCAGGGCCTGGCGCACGCCATAGGCCGAGTCGGGAATCGCCAGGGGCTGGCCCTCCAGTTCGCTCAATTCGATGCTTTCGCGCTGGGCGAAAGGATGCTCGGCACTGACCAGCACCCGGTGCCATAACTGGCAGTGGGCGGTGACTTCAACGTCGGCGCGCTCTTGCAGATAGAACGCCAGGCCCAGGTCGGCTTCGCCGCTGCACAGGGCATCGAGGGTGGCGGAGGCGCTGGCGATCACGATGTTGAAGGTGACCTTGGGGTGGGCGCGGTAGAAGGTGGCGAGTACCGGGGCGAGCACGGTGGAAACGATACTTTCTGACACATGGATGCTGATGTTACCGGCCACCTGGCTTTGGCGGCTGGCGATGACTTCGCGTACCTGGTCGAGGCCGCGCAGGGTTGAGGTGACTTGTTCGGCGAGGCATTCGCCTTCTGCGGTGAGGCGGATGCCGCGGGGGCCGCGTTCAATCAGGGCGGCGCCGAAGAAGTGTTCAAGGTGTTCGATTTGGCGGCTGACGGCGGTTGGGGTGACGTATAGACGCTCGGCGGCCTTACGCAGGGAGGCGCAGCGGGCGACCTCGTGGAAATATCGCAAGGCGCGTAGCTGCATGGGGGGTGCTCCTTTTTTTTGGGGCTGGGGAG